>JBHACV010000120.1:0-16759 GCA_041854705.1 Corynebacterium sp. | reverse complement strand
TCATGGGGATCGAGACTGAATACGGTATTACTTGTGTGTCCGCTGGTGGTAGTCGTAAACTCGGCGCAGATGAAATCGCCCGGTTTATGTTCCGCCCAGTGGTCGATGAATGGGGTGGGTCGAATGTGTTTGTTCCCAATGCCTCTCGATTGTATCTTGATGTCGGTTCACATCCAGAAATCGCTACCGCGGAATGTGATAGTATTTCCCAGCTTATGGCTTATGACCGAGCTGGGGATTTGATTGTTGATCGGTTAGCACAACAAGCAGAAACCGCATTAGCAGCTGAGGGGGTTGCCGCGGCGGTGTATTTGTTTAAAAACAACCTCGATTCCGTGGGAAATTCTTATGGTTGCCACGAAAACTATTTGGTTGGTCGTTCGGCGGTGCTGAAAACTTTGGGTATAAGGCTTTTGCCATTTTTGATTACCCGGCAGCTTTTGTGTGGCGCTGGCACGATCAAAGATGGGCAGTTTTATCTTTCCCAACGCGCCGACCATGTCTGGGAGGGAGTATCAAGTGCGACGACTCGATCCCGTCCGATTATTAATACTCGGGATGAACCGCATGCTGATTCCCACCGGTATCGGCGGTTGCATGTGATTGTTGGTGATTCCAATTTGGCTGAACCTACATTCGCTCTCAAAGTGGGGTCAACCTTGATGGTGCTGGAAATGATCGAAGCAGGTTGGCCGTTGCCAGAGCTGGAATTGGACAATGACATTGCCGCCATCCGCGACGTGTCTACTTCGATTACTGGTGAGGTGCTAGTGGCACTGAAATCCGGTGATAGCATTCCCGCCATTGAGATTCAGCGGTTATATCTCACCGCGGCCCAGAGCTGGGTGGCTCACTTGGATGATCCGCACCCAGATATTGTTCGAGCACTTGAGTTATGGGAGAAAACCGTCACTGCTATTTCTGAGCGTGATGTCGCAGCCATTGACAAAGATATTGATTGGGCAATCAAGTTGAAATTACTTCGATCGTTTCAACAAAAACTTGGTGTTAATGATTTTCATCACCCGAAATTAGCGCAGATTAATCTGGCGTACCATGATATTAGACTAGGTCGAGGTCTATTTTTGCATCTTGAATCGAAGGGGCTAGTACATCGATGGATCGATGATGAGAAGATATTGGCAGCTACTGAAAATCCGCCAGATACTACTCGGGCGTTATTGCGGGGCCGGTTTTTACAGCACGCAAAGGCCCATGATGTTGCTTTTGCTGTGGATTGGTTGCGGTTGAAAGTTACTCGCCCTGAACCGCATATGGTGGAGTTGGCTGATCCATTTGCTTCCGAAAACCCAGAAGTTGATGCTTTGATTAATTATATGTCCAAGCTAAATACCAGCGTGGAGGAGTAAGAATGAGTCCAAAGCGTAACTATCAACTGGAGCGAATCACTAATTTGACCTTCGCTTTTTTATCGGCTGCTCGTCAAGGTATGGAGTATTTGACTGCTGATTACGTGATTAAAAACGTCCCAGGTTATAAAGAAGATGATGCGGGTAATCCACGCAAATTGGAAACTGCACAGACTATGTTTTCCCGTGATTGCGCGAATCTAATTGCCGCAGGTGTGCCATTGGAATCGTTTCGTACAGGTGGACATGTTGCATGGCGGTTACAAACCGAAGACTATGAACTGCCAGAGATCACCTTTACCCCAGAAGAAGGCACGGTGTTAGCACTTGCTGGAAAGATGGGGGAAGGTAAGCAGCTGGCATCGTTTTCGCGTTCTGGGTGGACGAAAATTGCTGCTAGTGGGGTGGAATCGAAGTTGAAAGCTACCAGTGGTTATACCCCTATTAATGATTGGTCGAATCTTGCAGCGAAGGATTTTGATCTGATTAGCACTGCGTGTGCCAAGCGGCAACGGTTGAGTTTTTTCTACCAACCGCATTCTGCCAGTGATTATATTGAACGGTGGATGGATCCTTGGGGGATTGTTACGCTTCGGGATCGATTGTATTTGGTGGGTTTTGATTTGGATCGGATGGCACCGAGATGTTTTCGCATTACTCGGGTTTTTGATGTACAGATCCTTGATCCCAGCAAAGTTGATCTGTGGCCTTATGGTGAGTTTCGGGTTCCTAGCCCTGACCAAGACTTAAAAGAGCTGGTTGAAACCCAATTACGGGCTGGTCGTCAGCTTATTGATGCCATTGTGCGCATTGAACCAGGCAAAGCGGAGGTCATTCGGAGCCGAAGTGAAAAGGTGGGGGAGAATATGTACCAGTTGGTTGATGTTGATGCTGATTGGTTATTACGCCAAGCAGTTGCCTTAGCCCCCAGTATTATTGTGTTGTCGCCACCAGAGTTGGTGACACAAATTAAATCGCTGCTGCAGGAGGCCACCCGTGGCTAATACCACCGATATAGTGCGCATGCTGAACCTATTGCCGTATTTTGAGAAGCATCCAGGCCGATCCGTCATGGCTGCGGCCAGTGATCTAGGGGTAGATCCAGCGGAGTTAATGGCGGATCTGAACCGACTGTTTTGTTGCGGTCCGGGGGTTATGCCCGATCAATTGGTTGATTTGGATCATGGGTTTTCCAGTGTGAAGGTGTTGGATTCCCAAGGTCTGGATATGCCATTGCGATTGACACCTACTGAGGCTGGGGCATTGTTATTGGCGCTGGAATCCTTGGAGTCGATTCCTGGATTAGTGGATAAGTCAGCGGTTCGTTCAGCTGCAGCTAAGCTTCGTGGGTTGGCTGCTACTGAAGCGGTGGCAGTGATTGATTCGGCTTCTGTGATTGAGACTGGGGAGACCGAAGAAACAATGTCAAAGCTGCATGCAGCTTTTGATACTAATAAGGTCATCACCTTTGATTATTATTCCCGTTCGAAGGATGAAATCTCGCATCGGGAAGCCTCACCAATTCGGTTGTTCTCCCATGATGGGCAGGTGTACCTTTATGCCTTTGACCATAAGGTCAATGAGCATCGGCGGTTCTTGGTTGACATGATGAAAAACGTTGAGGTGACCACCGTGAATGCCCAAATCCGGCAGGTTCCTAGTTTTAAACCTACTGATCCATTTCGGTTTGCTACTTCGACACATACCGCGCGGGTGGAGTTCCACAAGGATGCAGTATGGTTAGCTGATACGATTTTTTGTGATATTGAGTCGGTTGCCCACGATGGGACAGTTACTGCGGTGCTGCCATTAGTATCAAGTGATTGGTTGGTGCAGTTTGCACTCAGTAATGCCGATCGTATGCGGATTATTGAACCTGGTGACTTAGCTGCCACCGTGCGGAATCGCGCAAATATAGCGCTCGCGGGCTATGATGACCTTTAGCAAAACTATACAAATTTTACCGAAAGGACTCTCATGAGCGTTGGACCACTAGAAATTGGCATCATTGTACTCATAGTGATCTTGCTTTTTGGTGCTAAGAAGCTACCAGATGCGGCTCGTTCTTTGGGACGTTCTGCGCGCATTTTTAAATCCGAGATCAAGGAAATGAGCAATGATGATAAGCGGTTCGAAGAGCAGAACGCTATCGAAGCTCACAAGCAGGCACCTACTGTGACACCAGAACCAATTGATCAGGCAGATACCCAAAAGCCGAATCAGCAGGTCTAATTGAGTACCTATGACTTCCACGCCTGAGAAAAAGAAGATCCTGTGGCGTAAAAAGGCCAACCCTGAGGGGAATATGTCCTTGGTGGAGCACCTCCAAGAGCTGCGTCGTCGCGTTATTATTTCCCTGATTTCTTTAGGTGTAGGCACCATTCTTGGATTCATGTGGTACCAGCACAGTTTTTTCGGTATTCCATCTTTAGGGGAAATTCTACGCGGGCCTTATTGCTCGTTACCGCCAGAGATGCGAGCTTCAGTTACTTTGGATGGGCAGTGTAAGCTACTGGCCACTGGCCCGTTTGAAGCTTTGCTTTTGCGGTTGAAAGTTGGTGCATTAGCTGGTTTGGTTTTTGCTTCCCCCGTGTGGCTGTACCAATTGTGGGCGTTTATTACTCCAGGGCTGTTGAAAAACGAACGCAAGTGGACTTTTGTATTTGTTTTCAATGCGGTTTTGCTGTTTATTGCTGGTGCTGCTTTGGCTTATTTCGTTATCCACTATGGATTGGAGTTTTTGCTCTCAATTGGCCAAGAAACCCAAATCACTGCGCTATCAGGTGGGCAATATTTCAGCGTCCTTTTGGCTATGTTGGTCATTTTCGGCGTGAGTTTCGAGGTGCCGCTGATTATTGTAATGCTTAATGTTGTTGGTGTGCTGTCGTATGAAGCTTTGAAAGACAAGCGCCGCATCATTATCCTTGTGCTGTTTATTTTCGCAGCTTTTATGACCCCAGGCCAAGAACCGTATTCCATGTTGGTGCTGGCAGTCGCATTGACGTTATTGGTGGAGATCGCGATTCAGTTCACCCGCATTAATGACAAAAGGCGGGAGAAAACTCGTCCTGAGTGGATGGATCTTGATGATGATCAGTCCAGTGCACTCACTGATGAGGGATCACCATTAGGTTCGGCGAGCGAGATTCACCGTCCGGCGCCCTTAGAGAAGCAGCAAAGTCTCGACGACATCATCTAGTACCCTTAAAGGTATGCACTTCGATGATTTCGTTGCCACCTTAAAATTTCCTCTCGATGATTTTCAGATTGCTGGTTGTAAAGCAATCGAAGCAGACCGAGGGGTTTTGGTGTGTGCACCTACTGGTGCTGGTAAAACTGTGGTCGGGGAGTTCGCGGTTAGTCTTGCTTTGTCGCGGGGTACGAAGTGTTTTTACACCACACCGATTAAGGCACTGAGTAATCAGAAATACCACGACCTAGTCAAGGCGCATGGGGAAGAAACGGTTGGATTGCTCACTGGTGATGTGTCGATAAATCACAATGCGGACATCATTGTTATGACTACCGAAGTGCTACGCAATATGATTTATGCCCAGTCCACCACCTTAGAGCGGCTCAGTCATGTGGTGATGGATGAGATTCATTTTTTGTCAGACAAGTCTCGTGGTGGGGTATGGGAAGAAGTTATTCTTAACTTGGATGAGTCTGTTTGTTTGATTGGGCTATCAGCAACAGTGAGTAATTCCGAGGAATTCGGCCGGTGGTTAAGCACGGTGCGTGGTGAAACTGAGGTGATTGTCACTGAGCACCGACCAGTGCCATTGGATCAATACATGTTGGTAAGTTCGACTCTCTATCCGCTTTTCGACGACTCCGGCACAGGTGCGGTCAATCCGGGATTAGTTGCTCATATTGAGCGGATTGAGGGGGAGGAATTATCCCGTGGTAGGCAAGAGTATGCGGCAGGTCGTGGGTTTCGTGCTCGGTCGCAGGTTAGCACCCCGGTAAAGAAGTTTCGGCCTATTGGTCGGCCGGAAGCAGTGACTATTTTGAAAAATCATGACATGTTACCTGCGATTACCTTTATTTTTTCTCGTCTTGGTTGTGATTCGGCGGTTGCTCAATGTATGCGCTCGAAACTGGTGCTTACCAGCCAAGCAGAAGCCGAGGAGATTTCTAGCATCATTGATGATGGGGTCAAAGATATTCCTGAAGAAGACCTAAAGGTTTTAGGTTTTCGGCAGTTCCGAGCTGCCTTGATGCGTGGGTTCGCCGCCCATCATGCTGGTATGTTGCCTGCTTTTCGTCATATCGTCGAAAAGTTGTTTGTCAAAGGATTATTGCGTGCGGTTTTTGCTACTGAAACTCTCGCACTTGGTATTAATATGCCAGCTCGGACGGTGTTGTTGGAAAAACTGGTGAAATTCGATGGGGAAGGGCATGTTGAGTTAGCACCAGGGCAGTACACGCAGCTTACGGGTCGGGCTGGGCGTCGAGGCATTGATATTTTAGGCAATGCAGTAGTGCTGTGGGCGCCTGCGGTTGATCCAGTTCGAGTGGCGGGTTTGGCATCGACTCGAACGTATCCATTAAATTCGACGTTTACGCCTGGCTATAACATGGCCGTGAATTTGCTGAAAACTATTGGGTATGAGTCAGCACATCGGGTGTTGGAGAAGTCTTTTGCTCAGTTCCAAGCAGATGGCAGCGTTGTTGATGATATTCGGGAGATTGAACGGGCTGAGAAACGGTTGGCAAAGCTTGAAGCTCAGCTGCGGCGGGATATGGCTGAGCATGTGATTCCGAGTGAGGATCCGGTAACGGAATTTTTAGATTACATGCAGCTGCGGCGGGATTTGACCAAAGCTGAGCGGGCGGCGAAGCGTCATGCCATTGAGCAGCGCCAAAAGGAAGTTCAGGTGGTGTTATCGCGGCTGCAGGTTGGTGATGTGATTGCATTGCCGGGAAAGAAAAAACCGATTTTGGCGGTGGTGGCGCAGTCAGCTACTCATAATCATGATCCGCGGCCCATGATTGTGATGGAATCAGGGTGGGCTGGACGGGTAGACGTTGATAGTTTTGCTGTTGCCCCCTTGGTGGTTGGTCGAATGCGGTTACCACGGGCAGCGCTCATTAATCCGCGACGTGGTAGCAAACAGGTGGTGCGGTTGTTTAGCCAAAACCATTACCGTCGCCCCAAGAAACTTTCGGTTACTCCTCGGCAGCGTCCTAATAAGGAGGTCAATGAGCTGCGGGCGCACCTACGTAATCATCCGGTTCATTATTGGCCGGATGTGGAAAGTCTCGCTCGCACGGGGGAGCAATTGATGAAGTCACAAGAGGAACTGCAGCGGTTGCAGGCCAGCGTTGATGAAACCACCGATACCTTGGGTAAGGAATTCGATCGGATTATTGAGCTTTTGTCGGAAATGGATTATGTGGAGTGGGTTGATGGTACTCCGCAGGTCACTGAGGAAGGGGAGCGGTTAGCGCTCATTCATAATGAGTCAGACCTGTTGGTAGCACAATGTCTCAAGCGTGGTATCTGGGATGGTCTTGATCCGGCAGAACTAGCTGGGGTGGTGAGTTTGTGCACTTTTGAGAATCGGCGGGAGACTCGTGGTGAGTCGGTGGGGGCAACTGATCCCATGGTTGATGCCATGAATGCCACTATTCGAATCTGGGATGAGTTGAGTTTTGATGAACGTCGACATCAATTGCCAGTAACGAAATATCCCGAACCGGCTTTTGCTTTGGCCATTCATCAGTGGGCAGCTGGCGCTCCCTTGGGGTATTGTCTGGCGGCTGCAGCGGAATCTGGGGCAGAGCTGACCCCAGGTGATTTTGTGCGCCAAGCTAGGCAGGTCATTGATTTATTGGATCAGGTGAAACTGACTGCCTATAACGAGGACACTGCGTATGCTGCTCGCCGATCGGTGGAGGCGATTAGGCGTGGTGTTGTTGCAATCGGCGCATAGCATCCTTGATTTTTCCCGCATGGGGTCCGAGTTCTGCTACTGTGGCGAGTCCGACGTTTTTGCCATAGGGGTCAAAAATCATGGATTGGATTGCCATTAGCCCATTGTCATTAAAAACTGGGCCGCCGGAATCCCCTCGAACTGCTGGCGTTTTTTGTGCGATCACCCCAGCGAATCGAACTCGGTTTTTCAGACCTTTAGATACCGCCAATGGTAGTTGTGCGACAACCAGTCCGGGTTTTGGTTCGGTGGAGTTGCCATGCCCAATGCTGTAGGTGCGTTGGCCGAGGCGTAATCGGTGATCGGTAATCATAATAGTGTCTGCTTCTGGTACCGCAGTGGCAAGTTTGACCACGCTGATGTCGGTGCCAGCAATGTCGATCCATCCAGCGATGTGACCGTTGTAATCGGGTTTTGATACCGAAATTTCATTGGGCACTTTCTTGTTCAAAAAGTGCTGTGCGGTCAGTGCCATATCTGGTGTGATGAGTACCCCTGAACAATATGATCGGGGGCCAGAGAATCGTAATAAACTCGCTTTCGCCCATGGGGGCATATTAAAATCCATGTGTTCCATCATAGGAATTTTGTCTGCTAGGGCAGGAGGGACTGCCAATTGTTAAGTAGGTAGCACTGAGTTATTGCCCGTGACTGGTTTATCCCTAGAATGACTGTCATGCAACCGTTATTCCCAGCGCAGGTGTATGCCGATCGCCTTGCCTATGCTCAGCAACTGTGTCGCAGCAAAACTATTGATGGGTTAGTTATTGGTGCTGGGGCACAGCTGGAATACCTTATTGGGGTGAAGTTGCGCACTTTTGAGCGCCTCACTGCCTTAGTCATACCAGCAAGTGGCACACCAACTCTGATTGTTCCGGCAGTTGATCGTGGGGAACTCGCTAGGGTGGATTTAGGTGAGCTGGGTATTGACACTTGTTTGTGGGTTGATGGTCAACAACCACACCAGCTTACGGTAGCGGCTTTACCACCTAATGTGTTGCGGGTGGGGATTGGGGCGGATCTAACTGCCGATCATCTTTTAGCGCTCCAAGCATTGCTGGGCCCACAGTGTGAAACCTTATTGGCAACTACGGTATTAGCAGAGCTTTTTATTCGTAAAGACCCAGCGGAAATCGCAGCCCTAACTGGTGCAGCTGAAGCTATTGATCGGGTATTGGCTCAAGTACCACCGTTATTGCAACCGGGGGTTTCGGAGGCAGCAGTTGCTACTCAGTTGGCTGAACTGATTTTAGTTGAACATCAATCGGTTGATTTTGTCATTGTTGGTTCCGCGGAAAATGGCGCGAACCCGCACCATAGTTTCAGTGATCGGCAGTTAGGTATTGGTGATGTGGTGGTCGTTGATATTGGTGGTACTTTCGGACCGGGGTATCATTCTGATTGCACCCGCACCTTCATTGTTGGTGGGGCTGATACCACTACTGATTCTGATTTTTTGTGTTATTACCAAGCGCTTGTCGACGCTCAAGCTGCCGCGCGAGCAGCTATTCGTCCAGGGGTTACTGCGGCATCGATTGATCAGGTAGCCCGCGAGATATTGGTGAAGGCGGGTTTGGGAGAGTATTTCATTCACCGCACTGGTCATGGTATTGGATTATCTACCCATGAGGAGCCGTTTATTGCAGCCGACAATCAGTTGGTCCTTGAGCCAGGTATGGTTTTTTCTGTCGAACCTGGTTTTTACCTGCCGGGAAAGTATGGTGCCCGGATTGAAGATATCGTGCTTGTTACTGACACTGGCTGTCAGTCTTTGAATAATCAACCTCGTGAGTTGCTATGAGTACCAAAGCTATTGTTATTCTCGGCGCCACCAGCGAAATTGGTGGCGAAATCGCCAAATTACTAGCCCCAGGCCATCAGGTTGTTCTTGCTAGCCGTCGACCTAATGATCTAAATCAGTTGCACTGTGATCTATTAGACAAGGGGGCAGTGGGGGTGGAGTCGATCTTTTTTGACGCCCATGACTTCGCATCTCATCAGCCGCTTCTTGAGTCAATCGCAGCCAAGTACACCATTGCTCATGCCGTCGTGGCTTTTGGGATTCTTGGTGACCAGGCCCGCGCCGAAGTTGACTGGCAGCATGCTGCCGAAATCGCCACTATTGATTACACTGCCCAGGTTGTGGCATTGACGGCACTTGGGGTGGTGCTTATGGGCCAGAATACCCCGGCAACAATCACTGCTTTTTCTTCGATTGCAGGGTGGCGGGCTCGCCGCGCGAATTATGTTTATGGCTCGACCAAAGCGGGGTTGGATGCGTTTTGTCAAGGTTTTGCCGATAGGCTGCATGGTTCACCGGTGCGATTAATCACTGCTCGGCCTGGATTTGTTATTGGCAAGATGACTGCCGGAATGAGCCCGGCTCCACTATCGGTACCTGCGATAACGGTAGCTGAGATGGTGGTGGAAAAGCTGCGGGGCTCGAAATATAGCATGACAGTGTGGATTCCAGCTCGACTCCGGTTTTTGGCATGGCTAATGAAAGCTGTGCCGCGACCGCTTTGGCGCAAGATGCCACGCTAAACTGTTGATCTATGAGTCCAGCAAATGCCCAGATCTTAAGCGATGTCGGCGATAGTACCGCCACTAGTACTCCGGTATCAGTGATCGGCATACCTGCCGGGGGCATGTGCGAACTGGGGTTGGCGGCACGAACTGCCTTGCTGGAAGCTGATGTCATTTTAGGATCATGGCGGCAGCTGAAATTACTGAGTGAGGACATCACCGGTGAACGCCGCCCTTGGCCCTCGCCTATGCTACCGGCCTTGTCGGAGATTTTTAGCAAATTAGAAGGCAAGAAAATTGCGGTCCTCGCTAGCGGTGACCCCATGTTTCACGGCATTGGAACAACCCTGAAGCGGAAATTCCCACAGATGGAGTTGATTGTTCACTCGCATGTATCCTCTGCAGCGCTTGCGTGCGCACGTCTTGGGTGGGCCACGGATAAAACCCCTGTGTATTCCTTGGTCAATCAGGTGGTGGAATCATTGGTGCTGCCGATTGAAAGTGGTCGACCGTTTTTGGTACTCGGCCGTGATGAACGATCACCTGCGGAAATCTGTAGCCTTTTATTAGCAATGGGACAACCAGAAGCAAAGGTGGAGATACTCAACGATTTAGGTTCTGAGGATGAAGACCACGTTGTTGGTGATGCTACTCATCTACCGCCGGTGGTGAGTGCGTTGAATGTGATCGCCATTTCGCCAGCAAAACGTGGATTGCCGCGCACCCCAGGACTGCCGGATGACAGTTACGATCATGATGGCCAGCTGACAAAGTCGCATGTCCGAGCGTTGACTGTAGCTGCCTTAGCTCCCCAAGACGGAGAAGTGTTGTGGGATATTGGTGGTGGAGCAGGCAGTGTTGCTATTGAATGTCTCCGGGCAACCACAACCGCCAAAGCGGTATGCTTTGAAATTAATGAGCGACGCCGTCAACGGATTTTAAAAAACGCTCGCCATCTAGGTGTGGCGCATCGGTTGGCGGTTCAAGCTGGCGCCCCAGAAAATTACACTTCGGTTCCAGTGAACCCAGACGTGATTTTCATTGGTGGTGGTCTAACAGTTGAGGGAGTTTTTCATGGTGCTTGGGACCGGCTGAAAACCGGAGGTCGGATGGTGGTGAACGCAGTGACCATCGAATCAGAGCAAATGCTGTGGAACCTTCACCAAACCTATGGTGGGCAAGTTTTTCGTTTTGATATTTCACCAATCCACCAATTGGGTTCATTCCACAGTTTCAAACCCAACCTGCCGGTCACCCAGTGGGTTGCGATCAAAGAGTGACGAAAGCTAAAAAATTTCATGACTGTCTATTTCATTGGGGCAGGTCCCGGCGCGCCGGATCTATTGACCCTGCGGGCGCATGCGCTCATATCTTCTGCGCAGGTGTGTTTATATGCGGGTTCGATTGTGCCACCTGAGGTGCTAGCTGCCGCCCCAACAGATGCCGAACTGATTAATACCGCTAAGCTGCCCTTAGAGGACATCATTGCGGTCATGCAGGCGGCAGATGCAGCTGGCAAAGATATTGTCCGCCTGCATTCTGGTGATCCGGCGGTATTTTCCGCAGTTGCCGAGCAAGTGCGCCGACTGGTGGCCCTTGATATTGATTTCGAAATTGTTCCGGGTGTGCCTGCGTTTTCTGCTGCTGCGGCAGCCCTCGGACATGAATTGACAGTGCCGACAATCGGCCAGACTGTGATCCTAACGAGAATCTCGGGTCGGGCGTCGGCAATGCCACAGGGGGAGGATTTGTTTACTTTGGGGCAGTCAAAGGCAACAATGTGTATTCATTTAGCAGCTCACGATATTGAGCGAGTGGTTCAGGAGTTGATACCGAACTATGGGGCTGATTGCCCAGTTGCGGTGGTTGCTTTTGCTTCCCGTCCAGAGGAGCAGATTGTGCGGGGTACCCTTGGTGATATTGCCCCGCAGGTGATTGCTGCAAAAATTACTCGAACTGCTGTGATTATTGTGGGCCAAAGTTTAGGTGCTGCTGGTTTTCCGGATTCGTTTTTATATTCCGATGACCGGCCCCGTGATGATGAAGGCAGGACCATCCCATGCATGCACTGATACTTGGTGGCACTGGTGAAGGTCGGGAACTTGCTCGGCGTTTGCTTGCTGACGGGTGGTATGTGACTAGTTCTTTAGCGGGGCGAGTTGATAATCCACGTCTTCCTGTTGGGGGAGTGCGTATCGGTGGGTTCGGTGGTCCAGCAGGTTTAGCGAAGTGGCTGATTGATAATGATGTCGAAGTCATCATCGATGCCACGCATCCGTTTGCGGAGCGAATTTCGCTATCCGCAGCGGAGGCGGCGCGGGCAACTGGGGTGGAACTGATTGCTGTGCATCGGCCCGAATGGAGACCCCAGCCGCGGGATAAGTGGATTATGGTGCCTGATATGGCCGAAGCTGCTCGATTGGCAGCGCGCGATTACCATCATGTGTTTCTTACGGTTGGTCGTCAGCAGCTTGCTGCTTTTGCTGAGGATCCACATAATTTGTATGTGATCCGTACCGTAGACCCACCAGAGGTAGCGTTGCCAAAGCGACATCGGATTATTTTATCCCGCGGTCCCTTCACCGTACCGGCGGAGAAGAAGCTGATGCGGGATAATCAGATTGATTGTTTGGTGACTAAGAACTCTGGTGGGGAAATGACTCATGCAAAGCTTGATGCCGCGCGGGAATTGGGAATCACCGTTTTGATGGTGCAACGCCCGCAATTGCCGCAGGTTGCCACCGTGTTCCATACCGTAGATGAGGTTACCGACTATCTTACTGAGCACTAAAACTACCACTGATTAGTGCGTTCAGATGTGCTGATAGTAGTGATGGGTCATTATTCGTAGCGACGAGATGTATAGACTCGTTGCTGCCCATCAGTGCTGTGGTAGGTCTTTGTTGTTGATGCCCCAATAATGACCATGGTCCGCATATCGACGATACTTGGATCAAAGTCTTTTAAGGTGGTGATGGTGACCTTTTCTTCACTACTGCCAACTGCCCGAGCAATAATCACCACAGTTTCTGGGGCTTGATACTCAGCCACGATTTCTTGTAGTTTCGCTATTTGCCAACGACGTTCTTTCGACGCTGGGTTATATACCGCAAACGCCATATCAGCACCAGCAAGTGCTCGAACCCGGTTTTCCACAACCGCAAAGGGTTTAAGCCGATCCGATAGGGAAATCATGCCAAAGTCATGGCCTAAAGGAGCACCCACAGTAGCTGCCACCGCTTGGGCAGCAGTCATACCTGGCAACACCCGAACTGGTACATCCCGCCACTGGTCATCATCAGCGGTTTCCAGCACTGCCGCTGCCATGGCAAATACCCCTGGATCCCCAGAGGAGACTACTGCTACCCGGTGCCCACGTTTCGCCAGATCAAGGGCCATTGCAGCTCGCTCAGCTTCGACTTTATTATCAGAACTGTGGCGGCGTTGACCTGGACGGTACGGAACTCGGTTGACATAGGTGGTGTAGCCGATAATATCGGTTGCCTGTTTCAATTCAGCAGCTACTTCTGGGGTGGTCCACGCTTCTGACCCTGGACCAAGTCCGACAACCACAACTTCACCAATAGGTGTTGATTGGTTTTCTTCGACTAGGGGAGAGGTCGCTACTGATGGCACCACCGCAACGGAGAAATAGGGAATCTCTGATTCCACCGCATCCAACAGGGCAGTGGTTGCCTGTCCTTCCAACCCAATACGACTAACCACATAGGCTCGCTCCGCCACACCAGCATCAATCATTGCTTGCTTGACTTTGCCAAAAGTACGACCAAGCTTCATCACCACTGCACAATCAGTGTCTTTTAACTGCTGCACCAAGGTGATTTTATCTAAAGTACCAGGTAGAACAGTAAGAATTTCCTCCTCTTCACACAATGGCATGCCCAATACATCAGCAGCAGCAGTAATTGAAGGGATACCCGGAATAATCTGGGTAGGAAACTTCGGGGCCAAGATCCGGTGCAGATGCTGGAAAGAGCTGTATAACATGGGATCACCCAGAGCTAAAACCGCTACAGTTTTGCCAGCCTCCAAATGCTGCGCCAAGCGACTGCTTGCCGCCACATAAAACTCAGCCATTGCCCCAGCATACCCACCAATATGGTTGGTCACTCCCGTAGTTATTGGATATTCCAATAGTTCCAATTGCTGGTGATCTTTAAAATACCGCTCAGCAATAGCCCGAGCAGTAGAAGAACCATTCGGACGCGCATGAAAAGCAATCACATCTGCTTCTTCGATGGCTTTGATAGCTTTGACAGTTAATAATTCCGGGTCACCAGGGCCAACACCGACACCGATCAACGTTCCAAAAGAAGTATTCATAAAAGTAAAAGTCCTGTGCAGCTTTAAGAAGGCAAAATTTCGAATTCGGTCGCAAGCGCATTGATCGCAGCACAAGTAATAGCTGACCCACCACGACGACCATGCACAGTCACAAACTCCGTACCCAAATCCACTGCAACATCCGCCAAAGCACGCTTGGATTCCGCTGCACCAATAAAACCAACTGGTATCCCAATAATCACTGCTGGTCGCGGCCGAGATCTATCAGCAGCCAACCAGTTAAGCAGATGAAACAATGCAGTTGGAGCATTACCAATTGCCACAATGGCGCCGTCGATAAGCGGCTGCCACAACTCAACCGCCGCCGCCGTCCGAGTAGTCTGCAAATCCTGGGCAAGTTGTGGCACCACCGGATCAGACAAAGTACAAACAACCTCATTATTTTCCGGCAACCGAGCCCGAGTAATACCCGAACGCACCATATTCACATCCACCAAAATCGGCTTCCCCGCAGCAAAAGCCGCCCGCGCCGCTGGCACCATATTCGCCGAAAACTCAATATCCTCCGCCAAGTCGGTTTGCCCCGCAGCATGAATCATACGAACCGCAACCTGCGCTTGCTCTGAATCAAAAGCAGACAAATCCGCCTCAGATCGAATCATGGCAAAAGACCGCCGGTAGATTTCATTCCCATCGGTGATGAAATCAAAGTGTCTATCACTCATCTAATCGCTACCTCATACTCTCCATCAGCAGTGGCCACATATTCCGTATGACTCGACAGGGGATGCCCACATCGACGGTCACAACCAGAAAAGTGTACAAGGCCATCCGGAAAAGAACGCGATCGAATCATCTCAGTGGCATCAGCATGAGTATCCGAATGTGATTTCGCACACCCCGGCAATCCCGTACAAGCAGTAACCTTCAACCACGGGGAATCCACATCAAAAACCAACCCCAATGGCGCCAACACCTTCACAACCTGCTCCGCTTCCGCCTCATCCAGATCATGAATCACAATCGACGCCCACGGCGTAATCGTCGTCGGCTTCCCAACCACCGACAACACCTGAGCAACCTGCGCACTCAAAAACCCAAACCGCAAACCAGCACCCAACACCACCGAAGACCCAGCAGCACCAGAGTCCTCCAACCACCCAATCGGCCGGAAATCCACCCCTACCAACGAACCAACCTGCGGAAGATCCTCATTAACAACAACCGCCGGATGCACTTTCAGCTTCTCAACAACCTCAGCCACCGCCTCTGGATTTTCCCACATCCGCCAACTGGCCCCCCGCAACAATTGCCACCACCGCGCCGCAGCAGTAAGCACCTCAGCCACCTGCTCCGAACGCTCAATCTGCAACCCACACAACTCACCAGCCAAAATAACCCAAAACCCACCAGAAGCAGCAAACACCCCAAAATCCGGCCGCTTACTCAACACATCACCCGTACCAGCATCAAAACCAAAAAGGGTACGCCCCGACAACCCAGCAACAACCTCATCCGCCAATAACGCAGCATCCAACTGATCCGTCAACTCCCACAACTGCGGCGACAACGGAGACGCAAGAATATTCCGAACCTTGTCATGCGAACGCGAGGGCAAAAACCCCGCATCCTCAACTACCGAAGCAAACTCATCCTCAGCCTGCACCCCCCGAAACTGCATATTGCCACGAGTCGTAATGTGAATAGTGCCATCACCCAACTCCTCAGCAATCCGCGCAATCTTAGCCCACTGCTCCGGCAACACTCGCCCCCCAGGAAACCGCACCCGGCCAATCGCCCCATCAACCGCATGATGCAACCGCAACGCCCCCGGACACATATCACCCCGACTTCGATCCGGATGCACAATCAACACTCGCGGATCAGACATCGGACAAGAATCCTCACCACGATTAGGGCCTTCAAACAACGAAAAATCTTGGGTGGTCATAGTTTTCGATTCTACTGCGATCCCTCCAACCAAAAATGTGAGATCCACAGCAACCAAAAATGTTTTCACACCACACCATCAGCTAAGGTTGGACTATCGCATTTGCCGAATGAACCACGGTGCAATCCCGTGACGGTCGCGCCACTGTAACAGTCAGACCATGAAGCTCATGCACCTAACGGTCACCAAGACCAACCACAGCGTTCCTGCAGAAAACACCTACCTCGGTGTACCCCTGCTTTCACGAAGGCGCGTCACCTTTATCGCTTGGAAAGGAAGCCCCAACCATGATTACCCTGCTCTCCACCTCCGACACCGACCTGCTATCCGCACAAGCCGCCGGAAACGAAGCAAACGTCTCCTACCAATTCGCCAACCCCAACATCCTCACCGAACACACCCTCGCCACCCTCATCGACACCAGCGACATCTTCGTCGTCCGACTACTCGGCGGCAAACGCATCTGGGAATGGGGCCTTAACCAACTCACCACCAGCGGCAAACCACTAATCGTCGTCTCCGGCGAACTAGCCGTCGACGCCGAACTCACCGAAATCTCCACCGTCCCCGCTGGCGTCGTCACCACCACCCACACCTACCTCGCCGAAGGCGGCAAAAAAAACCTCCACAACCTCCACAACTTCCTCTCCGACACCCTACTACTCACC
>JBHACV010000119.1:0-45877 GCA_041854705.1 Corynebacterium sp. | reverse complement strand
GCGGTCGGGGTGGTAAGTGCTGTTACCGAACTAATGTTTGCCAAGGGTACTGTGCGTGTGGTTTGCCCCAATGATGCCGCAAGCGACGACGGAGTAATGGTCACGGTACTACCAGATACCGTAATGTTGGCACCATGCGCTGAAAGAACTGTCATAGAATTTTCCCCTTATTGCTGGCGATCATAACGAGAACGCACTGCGTAATCATCATAATCATCGCTGGAGTCATCCAAGGTCTTTTTTGTGGTGGTCACGTTTGAAACTGACGTCGTACCAGTTAAAGGCGTAGCTGATTCAATAGCTGGTGGTTCAGTTGCTTTCGATATCTCTAGCTGAGGTTTGGATTGCAAGATTTTTAATGACAGTGGCTCAGAGGCCTCACCAGTTTGGAAACCTGCGCTGAGTAACTCCTCAACCTCGTCTTCACTATCGACGACTGGTGGTTCAAGTTGACGGAAAATAGCAATCGAACGGGAAGTTACCGTGAAGGTGTCACCAGCTTCGACTAGCAGTGCTTGGCTAGGATAACCAGCGTTTTCGGTAGTATCGACGATCAATTTCCACTTGGTGCCAAACTGCTTAGCGGGAACAGTGAATTCAATATCATCGTAATGCGCATTGAACATCAACAAGAAGGAATCATCCTCAATAGGTTGACCACGACGATCAGATTCCACGATGCTACGACCATTGAGATAAATCATCAAAGATTTACCAAAGGCGAATTCCCAGTCCCCTTGGGTCATGAGTTTGCCTGAAGGTACCAACCATGCAATATCACGATCAGGAGCATCCGCACCGAGTGGCCCACCCGCGAGGAAGCGCCGACGTCTAAACACTGGATGGTTTGCCCGAATCCGAATCAAGCGCTTGGTGAACTCCAACAATTCCTTGCTGGTGTCGTTCAAATCCCAATTCATCCATGCCAGTTCGTTGTCCTGGCAGTAGACATTGTTATTGCCACTCTGGGTGCGAGCAATTTCGTCACCGTGAGCAATCATTGGTGTGCCTTGCGACAACAACAAAGTGGTCAAAAAGTTGCGGCGTTGTCGGGCCCGCAGCTGGGAGATTTCAGGATCGTCAGTTGGGCCTTCCACACCACAGTTCCACGAGCGGTTATGCGACTCGCCATCCCGATTGTCTTCACCATTGGCCATGTTGTGCTTGGAGTTGTAACTGACCAAATCGTTGAGAGTAAACCCATCATGGGCAGTGACGAAGTTGATACTCGCGGTTGGGCGCCGACCATTATTGGCATAAAGATCAGAAGAACCAGTGAGTCGAGATGCAAATTCGCCTAAAGTCGAGGGTTCACCGCGCCAGAAATCACGGACGGTATCGCGATACTTGCCGTTCCACTCTGTCCACAGTGGTGGGAAATTACCCACCTGATAGCCGCCTTCACCAACATCCCACGGCTCAGCAATGAGCTTGACTCGAGAAACCACTGGATCTTGTTGCACAAGGTCAAAGAAAGTGGCGAGTTTATCCACATCATGGAGCTCACGGGCGAGAGTGGAAGCAAGGTCGAAGCGGAAACCATCAACATGCATTTCGGTAACCCAATACCGCAGCGAATCCATAATCAATTGCAGGGAATGCGGGTCACGTACATTCAAAGAGTTACCAGTGCCGGTGTAGTCCATGTAGTAGGCACGGTCATGATCGACTAAGCGATAATACGCCTCATTATCGATTCCGCGGAACGCGATGGTCGGGCCAAGATGGTTGCCTTCAGCGGTGTGGTTATACACCACATCCAAAATAACCTCAAGGCCTGCCTCGTGATAAGTACGGACCATTGCTTTAAATTCCGAAACCGCGCCACCAGGATTGCGATTGGAGGCATAATCCTGCTGTGGCGCGAAAAAACCGAAGGTGTTATAGCCCCAGTAATTGCGCAGCCCTAATTCTCGCAGCCGATCATCCTGCAAAAACTGGTGTACCGGCATGAGCTCGATTGCGGTCACACCAAGATCTTTGAGGTACTTAATAATCACCGGATGGGCCAAGCCAGCATAGGTGCCACGCAGTTCCTTGGGAACCAGCGGATGGGTCATGGTCATGCCTTTGACATGCGCCTCGTAAATTACCGTCTCATGGTAAGGAGTCTTTGGGGCACGATCGGAACCCCAGTCAAAAAAAGGGTTGACCACGACAGAGAGCATGGTATGACCCAAAGAATCTTCGGTGTTGCGAGAATGAAGGTCATAGGGTTTGGTTACGTCGTAACTGAAAAGTGAGGGGTGTCCGTCGAACTCGCCATCGAACGCTCGCGCATAGGGGTCAACCAAAAGTTTGGAAGAGTCGCAGCGTTTTCCATTGGCTGGATCATACGGGCCATGTACCCGGTATCCGTATCGCTGCCCAGGCTGAACGCCAGGCAAGTAACAATGCCAAGTATGGGCATCAACTTCTTCCAAATTGATGCGTTCCTCGTTCTCATCAGCATCAATAAGGCACAGTTCCACCTTTTCTGCGACATCAGAAAAGATTGCGAAATTGGTGCCAGCACCATCATAAGTCGAGCCTAGGGGGTATGCTTCGCCGGGCCAGATTTTACGAACTGTGGATGCGGATGTTTCTGTCATGCTCGCCATCTTAGCGTTAGATGCTCTTTAATCCTGTCACTATGATGTGTAATCCGTCGCTAAAGAGTTTAGCGGCTTCTTCACTAGCTGTTTCTTTTATGTGGTTGGCATCCTCTCCGCTGGCAGCAAGACGTAAGTATTCAGTCTGTTCAAAAACGGTTGCGCCAACTACGAAATGTAGTGCGGTGGCAGCACCAGCTGGGGTAGTGATGGGGGATAAGGCGGCATTCAGTACCGTCAAGACTGCAGTTCGCAATTCCGCATCCGCTAAGGCGGCACTAATAAGCTCTGCGCCATCACGAACCCCAAGCATGAGTTTGCGCATATGGGTGCAGGCAGCGCTGAGGTCGTCGTAACGTTTAGCTGGTTCGGGAGCGAGAAAATCCGCCAGAATTGTTCGGGCAGTTGCATCGATTAATGCGTCTTTATTTGTGAAATGCCAATATAGCGCGCCGGGCGCTACTGATAATTGGGTCGCGACCCGGCGCATAGTCATATCGGTCAGACCGTAAGTGTTTAAAATCTCTAGACTGGCGGCGATGATGGTTTCCTTGCTCAATTGCACGGATTTCATATTAGTCGGCAATAGCGCTGGGTTTTGGAAAAAATCACTGGGGAAGCCGGAAAACTGGGTAGGAAACCGCTGGGAAACTCTGGCAATTCCCTGTGAGGAAAAGTTAATGTGCTGCGGTAAACGGGAAACAGAATTGAGTTCGCTGGGAGCTTTCTGCCAATTAACTGTGAACTCGCGGGGGTTCGTGCACCGTTTGTTATGATTGGGGCCGCAACCCAATCAGTGAAAGCCCATTGGAATGGCACGGTGTGCCACGGTATTCGCGTGAAAGCAGAATACTTGTGAAAGTCCATTTGTATTATTCGAGGAGAAAATCTAAAGTGCAAAGCCGAATTCGTGTGAGCACCCTTAAAAAGGCAGCCATTGCTGTGGTATCCGCTAGCGCCCTTATTTTGGCAGCTTGCGGCTCTGAAGATGGGTCAGCAACCGCATCTTCTTCCACTGCAGCAAAGACCACCACTGCCGCCAAAGCTTCCAAGGCTGCTGAGACCTCAGCTGCAGCAGAAAGCCCCGTTGAAACCACAGCTGCGCCAGATCCAGCTACCGCACTGCCAGAGGACGTAGAAATTCCTACCATGCCAGTTGCTGAGCATGAAGCAGTTGAAGGTGAGCCAGCTTCGCCAGAAGATGCTGCCGCTATTGAGGGCTTGGTTCGTGGCATTGAACGCAGCACCACCTTGCGTGCCTACATGGCCTATATCCCTGACAACACCTGCCAACGGGTTCTTGATGCTAACGGTGGCTCCGTGGATCTTTCTCAGATCCCAGACCTGCCATTGGAAACCTACCCAGACTTCCAACAGGCTAAGCCTGCTGTGAACGAAATAACTGATATTCGTACTTCGGGTGACAGTGCTTCCGCACAGGTCACCGCCACCAGTAACGGTGAGACCAGCACCGATACTCAGCGCTTCCTGAAGGAAGGCGGAACCTGGAAGTTCTGCGATTAATATTCTCAAGCTACGCGCTTTAAGGCTATCGTCATTATGCGGCGATAGCCTTTTAGAGTTTAAGTTAGTGCAACAGCATGGGAAGAAGTAGTACATGAACAAGCGTGAGCAGATCCACTGGTACTCTGGTGTGCTATTGCTGGCCTTAGGCTGTTTTGCAGTTGTGGGCATGCTGTGGGGACTATTGCGACCGAAATACCAAGCGACCATTGTTGATGCGGAAGGCGCTTTAGAACTGAACAATGCGATCAATGTGGAATTTGCAGGTTTCATGTGGTTCGTTATTGCCACTGGGGTAACGGCGCTGTGGTATACCGATCGAGTGCTAGCACCAGGTTCATTACTGCTTAAGCGGTTGCGATTGGTGCCACCTGCCCCATTGGGTGTACTGCCTTTAGTGTGGTTAGGTCTGTGCACGTGGCTAGGATCGGTGCTATTTGTCCAGGTTGGGGAATTTACCACCATGGTTGTCTTTGATATCCCCACCCAAGAATCTAACTTTTCACCCGGGGATATTATCAGCTATGTTCCGCGTCTGGACGCTGGTCGTACTGGTCATGCAGTCGCTCCCTTTGCCAGTGTGCTGTACTACTGGACTGCGGTGTTGATTGAGCCGCGGGAATCAGCACAAACGAAAACTAGGTTGACAGGGTATTAGTGGCATAAAATTCTGCACTATGCATTGTTTTATTTGATGTGGTATCCCAGCGTGGTGACTGACCGCAGTTCTGCTTAGTCTCCTGTTCGTTTTCGCGATTGGCGGCTTAAGTGGGACACTAGCATCTGTTTGCCCTAAAGTTTCACCCATTTCATCGATTTTCATAGCAAGGAAGATAAGCGTGTTAAACGTCATTGACCTGCGTGGTCAGACTCCCACAACCAGTCAGCTACGGCGGAAATTGCCCCGAGGCGGCACAGATGTGCAGGCGGTTATGCCCATTGTGAACCCAGTGGTGTCTGCGGTTCGGGAGCAGGGCGCGCAGGCGGCGCTGGACTATGGGGAAAAGTTTGACCAGGTTCGACCCGCTGCGATACGGGTTAGTCAGGTAGCGATCGATCAGGCGGTTGCGGATCTGGCCCCCGAACTACGTAGTGCATTAGAAGAGTCGATTACTCGGGTGCGCAAAGTTCATGCCGATCAGAAGCCGGTGCGACACACGACTGAATTGTATCCAGGTGGCCAGGTGACGGAAGTGTTCCTGCCAGTGCATCGGGTGGGCTTGTATGTCCCAGGCGGTAATGCGGTGTATCCCTCCTCGGTGATTATGAACGTTGTTCCTGCCCAAGAAGCTGGGGTGGAATCGTTGGTCATTGCCTCACCACCACAGGCGGAATTTTCTGGTCTGCCACATCCGACGATTCTGGCAGCTTGTGGGCTGTTAGGCGTCACCGAAGTGTGGGCAGTCGGCGGTGCCCAAGCAGTAGCATTGTTGGCTTATGGCGATGATGAAGCTGGGCTAGAACCGGTGGATATGATTACTGGTCCAGGGAATATCTACGTCACCGCGGCTAAACGATTAGTCCAAGGGGTGGTGGGCATCGATTCGGAAGCTGGCCCAACCGAGATTGCCATTGTGGCTGATGACACCGCTGATCCTGTCTGGGTTGCCTATGACCTCATTAGCCAAGCTGAGCATGATGTGTTGGCTGCGAGTGTATTGATTACTGACTCAGAGCAGTTGGCGAAGCAAGTCAATGCGGAAATTGTTGCCCGGTATCAGATCACCCGTAATGCGAAGCGGGTGGCAGAAGCGCTGCAAGGTGAACAGTCAGGCATTGTGTTGGTGGATGACCTTGAAGCAGCAATTAAAACTGCAGATGCTTATGCCGCTGAACATTTAGAAATTCACACTGCTGATGCGGCTCAGGTAGCAGAGCGAATTACCAATGCTGGGGCGATTTTCATTGGTGGATTTTCCCCGGTTCCATTGGGTGATTATTCTGCAGGCTCTAATCATGTGTTACCGACTTCTGGTTCGGCGCGGTTTAGCTCTGGTTTATCCACTCATACCTTCTTGCGGCCGGTCAATTTGATTAACTATGACGAGGCAGCTTTAAAAGAGATTGCCGAAGTGGTGGTCACGCTAGCTGAGGCCGAGGATTTGCCTGCACATGGCGAGGCTATCAAGGCCCGCTTCCAATCCCTATCTTTTAAGTAGTAGCCAGAACCTGGAAACGACGGAAACAACAATGTCTGAAACTTTAAAACCAACCTTGGCTGATCTTCCCTTACGGGAAGAACTGCAAGGTGCCACTGCCTACGGCGCGCCGCAATTGGATGTTGCAGTCCGATTGAATACCAATGAAAATCCCTATTCACCTTCGGTAGCTTTGGTGGAAGAACTGGCACATATGATTGCCGATCAAGCACCGAATCTTAACCGTTATCCAGAGCGAGACAGTGTAGAGCTGCGGGAAGCGCTTGCTGATTACATCAGTAAGCAAACTGGGGTGATGGTGACTAAAGACAATGTGTGGGCCGCGAATGGTTCCAATGAGGTGTTGCAGCAATTACTGCAGGCTTTTGGTGGGCCAGGGCGGACTGCGCTGGGATTCCAGCCAAGTTATTCCATGCACCCGATTTTGGCTTCTGGTACGCAAACTCGCTTTATTTCTTGTCCCAGGGGTGCAGATTTTCGGATTGATGTCAACCAGGCAGTCGCAGCAATCGAAGAACACAATCCTGACATTGTTTTTATCACTTCCCCTAACAATCCAACCGGGGATATTACTTCCTTAGCAGATATTTCCACGATCATAGCGGCTGCTAATGGCATTGTGATTGTTGATGAGGCTTATGCTGAGTTTTCTGATACTCCTTCGGCAGTGAGTTTAATCAGCTCTTATCCCACTAAATTGGTGGTTTCGCGGACTATGAGTAAGGCGTTTGATTTTGCTGGTGGCCGGTTGGGATATTTCATTGCAGATCCGGTGTTTATTGAGGCAGTGATGTTGGTTCGTTTGCCATACCATCTATCCACTTTGTCGCAAACTGCCGCGATCGTGGCATTACGTCACAGCAAGGACACCTTATCGACGGTCGCAGCTATTATTGCTGAACGAAAACGAGTGCAAGAAGAGCTACTGCGGCTTGGTTTTGATGTGATTGATAGCCATTCAAACTTCTTGTTCTTTGGCACATTTGATGATTCTCATGCTGCGTGGCAGGATTTCTTGGATGAAGGGGTACTCATTCGAGATGTGGGTGTGCCTGGACATCTGAGGGTGACCATTGGGTTGTTCGAAGAAAACGATGCATTCCTAGCTGCAGCAGCCAAGATTGCGTCGAAACGATAAAACCAGCCTAGGAGATATAGGCCGAGGCGTTTGGGGAAACTTACCCAAAAGTCCACCTTTAGTGTTTATCCCCACAGGACCGAAAGGCCAACAATGAAGTTGACCTTAGGAAGCAGATAGCGAGTCGCCATATTGGGTGTCGAATTCCATCATGGCGATTAGCTCTTCAACGCTGCCATGAGGATCGAATAGGAAGTATTGGGCGGCGGCAGCAAGATTTAAAAAGCGCCGTCCTCCGTCAACAAGCAATCCAAGTCCAAGCTCCACGGTGGGTGTGGATAACAAGTCAATTGGGTTATTGGGGCCTAAGGACCACACAGCCTCAGGATAATGCGGAAGCAACCACAAGCCATTTAACAAAGTGAGAGCAAGAAGTTTTTCATCAGCATTAAGTAGTTGAGTGATTTTAATGTCTTCGGCAATATCGTGTGGATAGACCTCTTGTTCCGACACTACGATGTCGATAATGCTTCCTTGGTGGAGCAAATCATGCAGTCGATCTTCAGCCTTGAGGGTGAGATCGGTGAGGTTATATTGGAAATAGGAATGAAGTGAATCTGAAAGCTGGTTGGCCAAAATAGTCTCCTCGGGAAAATCCATCAGCATTCTATTATGCCTTGAAAACCTTCTATCCTGATAAAGTCTTTTTTCGGTACCCATTTAGTACCTAACATCCATACCCTCATTCATGGGTGAGGCTAAATAACGCTGAGCAATTGCTAAGCAATTAAGGAAAAGAAGCACATTACTGTCATGTCTACCTCCCGCACTGCAACTGTAACCCGCACCACGAGCGAGTCTGATATCACCATCACCCTCAATTTAGATGGAACAGGTATTACAAATATCGACACAGGTGTTCCCTTTTTTGATCACATGCTCACCGCCTTTGGGGTGCATGGTGCCTTCGATCTTTCCATCAAAGCAGTGGGAGATACCCACATTGATGCACACCATACTGTTGAAGACACCGCTATTGTTTTAGGTCAGGCTCTTGCGCAAGCGGTGGGGAACAAGAAAGGAATCAAACGATTTGGTTCCTGCCAGTTGCCAATGGACGAAACCTTATGTGAGGCAGTGGTCGATTTTTCTGGGCGGCCATATTTCGTCATTACGGGGGAACCAGAGCACATGCTCACTGCCGTGATTGGTGGTCATTATCCCACAGTCATCAATGAGCATTTTTTCGAATCCTTAGCACTGAACGCTGGGATCACTTTGCATCTACGCTGTCATTATGGGCGCGATCCACACCATATTTCCGAAGCAGAATACAAAGCAGTAGCTCGGGCGATCCGAGAAGCAGTCTCTGCGGATCCCAAATTGACCGGTATCCCTTCCACTAAAGGTGTTTTGTAGTAGGTAAAAGATGACTTTATTAGATCCTATGTCTGATTCGGTTTGGCTCCTCGCCCAATCTGGTGGCAATCAGTATCTACTGGTGTATGTGCTCTGGATGGCAGCAGGCCTACTTGGGGGTGGGGCGTGGTCCACCTACAAAAACGGGGTACCAATACTGGCCTTGATTCTCGGGCTCTGCGCTCTCGTAGCGGCCGGTGGCGCAGTGTTATGGATGATAGGAATGACCCCTTAGATCCAGCTATATTGCTATGGGTTTTGCGGTGCTATGTTTTCACCCAACACAGGATAGGATTTTATCCATGCCTAAGAAAGTTGCGCTTTTAGATTATGGATCGGGCAACCTCCGATCCGCCCAGCGAGCCGTGGAGCGAGTCGGCGCTGAGGTTTCGGTTACCAATGATCCCGCCATAGTCTTAGCTGCTGATGGGCTACTAGTTCCTGGTGTGGGAGCCTATGCCGCCTGTATGCGCGGGCTAAAAGAAGTCAAAGGCGATCGTATGATCGATGAACGTTTAGCTGGTTCTAGGCCAGTGCTGGGTATCTGCGTGGGAATGCAGATTATGTTTGACCACGGGGTAGAACATGGTGTTGATACAGTTGGCTGTGGGCAGTGGCCTGGGGTGGTTGAACGTTTAGAAGCCTCAGTTTTGCCACACATGGGGTGGAATACTGTTACTCCGGCCGCTGGTTCGACAATGTTTGATGGGCTTGATGCTGATACCCGCTATTATTTTGTCCACTCTTATGGTGTGCGTCACTGGCTGTTTAAACCAGATGGTGTTACCACCCCACCAATGCCAACATGGGCGCGACATGAAGATTGCGACTTTGTGGCAGCGGTGGAAAACGGCCCCCTGTGGGCTACGCAATTTCATCCAGAAAAGTCTGGCGACGCTGGAGCAGAGCTATTGCGAAATTGGGTGAAATCGCTCTAATAGGGTGTGGTAGCGGTGACTTCTCCCACAGTTTAGCTACACTTTAATTCATGACTTTTACTCTTCTTCCTGCCGTCGATGTTGTAGACGGCCAAGCCGTGCGACTCGATCAGGGTGAAGCCGGAACCGAAAAATCCTACGGATCGCCCCGCGAATCCGCATTGCGGTGGCAGGAACAGGGTGCCACATGGTTACACTTCGTTGATCTTGATGCCGCTTTCAATCGTGGTTCCAATCATGAACTTATGGCTGAAGTTATTGGTGCCCTTGACATTCATGTGGAGCTCACCGGTGGCATTCGGGACGATGCTTCCCTAGAACGCGCCCTTGCAACGGGTGCCAGCCGAGTCAATATTGGTACTGCTGCCCTAGAAAACCCCGAGTGGATTGCCAAGGTGCTAGGCACTCACGGGGATAAGATTGCCGTAGACATCGCTGTGCGGCTTGTCGACGGCGAATGGCGTACCAGAGGTAATGGCTGGGTTTCCGATGGCGGTGACCTATGGGAAGTTTTAGAACGACTTGATGCCCAAGGATGCCAACGGTTTGTTGTCACCGACGTCTCCAAAGATGGCACCTTAAAAGGTCCCAACATTAACCTACTGCGGGATGTGGCCCAAGCCACTGACGCTAAAATCGTTGCTTCAGGTGGAATTTCCTGCCTAGCCGATGTGTTGGAATTGGCAAAATATGAGGATGAAGGGATCGATTCCGCCATCATTGGTAAGGCTCTTTATGAGGGTCGTTTCACACTGAAGGAGGCACTAGCGGCGCTATGAGTGACCTGCGGGAGCTGTACCACATCGCGGAAACCGTCATAGGTGATGCTGAACAACTGTTTCGGCAGGGAATAGGTGCGCATCCCACACATGTAAAAGCTTCTGGTCAATTCGCCACCGAAGTGGATTTGGCAATCGAACAACAGCTACGTACCTCACTAACTCAACTCACCGGATTACCAGTAGTAGGAGAAGAATATGGTGGGGTCAATGGGCAATACACCTGGGTAGTGGACCCAGTTGATGGCACTGCGAATTATTCAGCAGGCAATCCCATGAGTGCGATCTTAATCAGCCTCATTGTCGAAGGCCGACCAGTTGTCGCCATAACAAGTGTTCCGCTCATTGGTCAACGGTTTGGTGCCTATGAAGGATCACCACTGTTGATCAACGGTCGTCCCCAGCCCCCAGTGCGGAAACGACCTGAACTCGCAGCCCACATCGGCTTCTCTTCAGTTTCCGCAGGTTCCGACAGCCACGATCAACATTTTCCCACCATCATGCGGCACGGGCTATTAGCAGAATTAACCCGCACCTACTTACGGCCACGAATCACTGGATCAGTGGGGGTTGATCTGGCCTACACTGCCGCTGGAATTTTTGATGGAGCAGTCAGTTTCAGTCCCAATGTGTGGGACAATGCCGCAGGTGTACTGCTGTGTCAAGCGGCGGGAGCGAAAGTCACCGACCTTTCAGGCGATCCGTGGCGCGATTCCTCAGTTGGGGTAGTTGTGGGTACCGATAATGCTCATGAGACAATACTGGCTACGATGAATGAAGTTCGTGGCTCCTTCTTTTAGAAGCGCTAGAAAATACAACCAACACAAGGAGTGGGAGTCTTCTCATGGCGGTAGCAATTCGGGTGATCCCGTGTCTCGACGTCGATCAAGGCCGCGTGGTCAAAGGCGTGAATTTCTTAGGGCTCAAAGATGCTGGTGATCCAGTGGAATTGGCCGCGAAATATGATGCCGAAGGTGCAGATGAACTCACCTTTCTTGATGTCTCAGCCTCCAAAGACGGACGTGGCACCATGCTAGACGTGGTCCGACGAACCGCAGAGCAGGTTTTCATCCCACTCACCGTTGGTGGTGGGGTCCGTAGCGAAGCAGATGTTGATGAATTGCTACGAGCAGGAGCTGACAAAGTCAGCGTAAACACTTCCGCTATCGCTCGCCCAGAACTACTGCGCGAACTTTCCCACCGATTCGGTGCTCAATGTGTGGTCTTGAGCGTGGATGCGCGCCGAGTACCAGCAGGTAACCAACCACAGCCCTCGGGGTTTGAGGTAACCACTCATGGTGGTAGTAAATCTGCCGGCATTGATGCTATTGCATGGGCCAAACTCGGCGAGGAACTGGGAGTCGGGGAGATCCTGTTAAATTCCATGGATGGTGATGGCACGAAAGCGGGATTCGACATTGAGCTGATCGAAAAAGTACGAAAAGCGGTGTCTATTCCGATCATTGCTTCTGGCGGGGCAGGTAAGGTTGAGCACTTTCCACCAGCCATCGCAGCTGGTGCAGATGCGGTGTTGGCTGCATCGATTTTCCACTTTGGAGAAGTAAGCATCGCCGAGGTCAAAGACGAGATCGCACACGCTAATTACGACGTACGTCGATAAGCAAAGGAGCCACCAATGACCGATGACAATCCACAAAACTACACGCTTGACCCAGATATTGCTGCACGAGTGCGGTTTAATGATGCTGGTCTCGTTCCCACGGTAGTACAAGCCGCAGGTACAAATGAGGTATTGATGTTGGCTTGGATGGATAACCACGCCTTGGCCTATACAATCGCAACACGACGGGGGACCTATTTTTCTCGGTCGCGAAAAGAGTACTGGATTAAAGGGCTAACCAGTGGAAATACCCAATATGTCGAATCAATTCGATTGGATTGCGATGGTGATACAGTGCTCCTTCAGGTGCAGCAAAAAGGTGGGGCCTGTCATACCGGAGATCGCACCTGCTTTGATGCGAGCAAAATCTTATAGGGCGCAAAACGAATGACAAAACATATACTTGCCAGCGTTTTATTAGCCTTAAGCGCCGCAACCTTATGGGCCTCATCGCGCATGACCTGGTATTACGTCGAGGCATTCGATGACAAATCCGGTGCCAAAACCCAAGAGATCACCGGCGCGGCTTGGGCCTCGGAAATTGTTGCTCTCGCCTTAGTGCTCACTGCGGCTGCAGTGGCAGGGTTAACGTTACGACGCACCCCGCGTCGCATCGTGGGGATCATCGCTGCCATTATTGGTGCTGCAGCTGGGTGGTCCGCCATGACCGCCTTACTTACCGAAGTCCCCGACTATGGACGAGCTTTGGGGATTCTTAGCTCACAGGTAGCGACCTCGCGCAGTTCCGAGGGGGCATTACTAAGCAGCTGGG
The DNA here is from genome assembly GCA_041854705.1 of Corynebacterium sp. GTDB lineage: Bacteria > Actinomycetota > Actinomycetes > Mycobacteriales > Mycobacteriaceae > Corynebacterium. Next base: position 32,996 of record JBHACV010000119.1, on the reverse strand, counting down.
CGGAAATTACCGCCATGACCACCAATACCTTTGCCGTGGTTATTGCCTTGGTCGGCGCTGCCCTTGCAGTGTTTGCTGGTGGGCTACTTGCCATTGCACCTGGAAAAAATAAGGAAGCGTCAAGTGCCTATGCTCGTAAACAACAGCGGGCTCAGCGAATCCAAAGCGAGTTAGAAGCCGAGCCAGATTCCGGTCGAGTGCTCTGGGATGCTATTGATGCAGACATTGATCCTACCGACGATCAACGGTGAAATATCGATACTCTTTTCGTTGTGTGGGGGTGGAGGGAGGTAGGGACCATTTTTTCCATCCAGACACCAAAAAACTGATGTTTACCTGCAATAATGCCATATAGTATGTGATACGCAAAAGTTATCTTGTGTGACTGAAGTGAAAACTCTTAAGTGAAAGTTGACCCCTTGAATTTCGAATCTGCGCCTGATCCGAGATAGCCTAATGCTAAAGCTCGTTTCAGGCGAGCGCCACGCTGCAACCAAAAATCATTGGGCGCAATTAGTGAGATTGGCAGATCAGTCGATGACTTCAGTCTTTGATAAGATCATCGCGGGCGTGAGGGAAGATGTCGCCGCGCGAGAAGCCATCGTGTCATTTGCTGAAATCAAAGAACTCTCCACACATTGCCCACCACCTAGGCCAGTACTATCAATACTCAGCGGACCCGGCTGCAAGCTGATTGCTGAGGTCAAACGCGCCGCCCCAGAAATCGGCATCATCGCCGAAATTGAGGCTCCACATATCCTGGCCAAACAGTTTGAACACGGTGGTGCCGCCCTCATTGCCTGCCAAACCGAGCAGCGCAGGTTCCACGGATCGTTAACCGAAATGGCAGCTGTTCGACGTGCAGTGTCGATACCAATTCTATGCCGAGACTTTATTGTCGACCCATACCAAATCCATGAGGCCCGCTATTACGGCGCGGACATGGTCCCACTCCGAGTCGCCGCACTCGATCAAGCACACTTAGTAGCATTGCTTGATCGAGTGCAATCTTTAGGGATGGTCGGCTTGGTAGAGGTCCGCAACCCAGAAGAGGCATCACGGGCAATGCAAGCCGGTGCCCAGGTGATTGGTGTTAACGCCCGCGATTTTGAAACAATGACACTTAATCGGCGGGCATTTGCCGAAATTGCCCCAGGCTTACCCGAAGAGATCATTAAGATTGCGTTGTCAGGTGTGCGCACAGCCGCAGAACTCTATGATTACGCTTCCCACGGTGCCGATGCGGTAGTGATGGGACGCTCACTGGTGCAAGCGGAATCCCCGCTAGCATTTACCAAAGCGCTGGTCTCGGCTGCGCAGCACCCGGCTTGCCCCCGCCGATAATCATAATTGCCCAATACTTTTGGAGAGTTTTACGTGAGTATTTCTTACCTAGCTGCCATTCCATCCCCACCACAGGGGGTGTGGTACTTAGGTCCCGTCCCATTGCGGGGTTATGCCCTATGCATTATCGCTGGCATCATCGCAGCCATTTGGATTGGTCAGAAACGCTACCAACAGCGTGGGGGAGACCCAAACGTGGTGCTTGATGCGGCACTGATTGCAGTACCAGCGGGAATCATCGGTGGTCGGCTATACCACGTGATTACCGACTATCAGAAGTACTTTTGCTCTGACTGTGATCCTGTTGATGCCCTAAAAATTACCAACGGCGGACTTGGGATCTTTGGCGCAGTCACCTTAGGTACCCTTGCGGTGTACGCCTACCTGAAATTCAAGAAAATCCCATTTGCGCCATTTGCTGATGCCCTCGCGCCGGGCATTATATTAGCCCAGGCAATCGGACGGTTGGGTAACTGGTTTAACCAGGAGATTTATGGTCGGGAAACAACTGTGCCATGGGCATTAGAGATTTACTATCGAGTGGATGCTGCCGGAGACTACGCTCCAGTGACTGGCCGTTCGACTGGTGAAGTGATCGCCACCGTGCATCCGACCTTCCTATATGAAATGCTGTTTAACCTTCTGGTTTTCGGACTGCTACTACTTCTCGATCGTCAGTTTAAGCTGGGGCGTGGCCAAGTTTTCGCCCTGTATGTTGCAGGTTATGCTGCTGGCCGCTTGGTAGTCGAAAGCATGCGTGCGGATGAGGCAACCTTGATTTTCGGTTTCCGGGTGAACACGATCGTGATGTCACTAGCACTTATCGTGGCCCTGATTACCTTTGTGTTGCTGCGCCGAAAAGGTGGCCGAGAGACCGTCGAAGAAGTTCGTGGGCACTCATTGGTGACCGAAGAATCAGAAGAATCAGAAGAATCGACAGCGCAGAATCAAGAATCATCAGCAGATGCAGTTGAAATAACAGCTACGACAGATGCAGGAGAGAAGTCACAGTAGCGTGCTTCGCAAAAATGTCGCTATAGCCGGATTAAGCTGGAACAATGTGGATGTGATCAAAATTATTAATCTTTAAGCATTGTTGGATCATGCCCGTTTAAGTCCGGTTTTGTTGGAATCCTGTCAGTGTTTTCTATATCTAAGCCGTTTCATACTCGCAGGAAATGCAAATGAGGATTACTGTTTAAAGTATGGAACGTCGCACAAAAATTGTTTGTACCTTGGGTCCTGCCGTTGCCAGTGAAGAAGCTATTCTCAAGCTTGTTCAAGACGGCATGGACGTAGCTCGAATGAACTTCTCTCATGGTGATCACTCCGACCATGAGCAGAACTACAAGTGGGTGCGCAAGGCCACTGACGCTACTGGTCGTGCTGTGGGTATTCTCGGTGACCTCCAAGGCCCGAAGATCCGACTGGGCCGTTTTGTCACCGGCGCCACTTTCTGGGCTACCGGCGAAGAAGTCAGGATCACTGTCGATGAGGTCGAAGGTACCCACGATCGCGTGTCCACCACCTACAAGAACCTAGCTAAGGATGCCAAACCTGGCGACCGCTTGCTTGTCGACGACGGCAAGGTAGCCCTTGTGTGCAAGGAAGTCGATGGAAATGATGTTGTGTGCGAAGTCATCGAAGGTGGCCCAGTCTCCAACAACAAGGGTGTTTCTCTGCCCGGCATGGATATCTCAGTGCCAGCCCTTTCAGAGAAAGACATTGAAGATCTGCGTTTCGCCCTGAAACTGGGCGTTGATTTCATCGCTTTGTCTTTCGTGCGTTCCCCCCAAGACGTGGAGCTAGTCCACGCCATCATGGATCAAGAAGGGCGCCGCATTCCAGTGATTGCCAAGCTGGAAAAGCCAGAAGCAGTTGATGCTTTGGAATCCATTGTGCTTGCTTTCGACGGCATTATGGTCGCCCGTGGCGACCTCGGTGTGGAATGCCCTTTGGAACAGGTACCGCTGGTGCAAAAGCGTGCTATCCAGATTGCCCGTGAAAACGCTAAGCCAGTGATTGTGGCTACCCAGATGCTTGACTCAATGATTGAGAACTCCCGCCCGACTCGCGCCGAAGCTTCCGATGTTGCAAATGCTGTGCTCGACGGTGCTGATGCAGTCATGCTGTCTGGTGAGACCTCAGTAGGTAATGATCCACACAATGTGGTGCGCACCATGTCCCGAATCGTTTCCTCGGCCGAAACTGATGGTCACGTCCCAGCTCTTGCCCATATGCCACGTACCAAGCGTGGTGTGATTTCCTTCTCTGCCCGTGACATTGCAGAGCGGCTCAATGCTAAGGCACTGGTTGCCTTCACTTCTTCTGGTGACACTGCAAAGCGTGTGGCTCGGTTGCGCCCGCACTTACGGCTGCTGGTGTTTACCCCATATCCAGAGGTGCGCAGTCAGCTAGCATTAACATGGGGTGCTGAGACCTTCCTCACGCCAAAGATGAATACCACTGATGAAATGCTGGCCGAAATCGACGATCAGCTGTTGGCTATGGAAAGGTACAACCGTGACGACATGGTGGTCGTTGTTGCTGGTACCCCACCCGGTGTATCTGGTAACACCAACATGATTCATGTCCACCTGCTTGGTGAAGATACATCACTTGCTGTGAGCAGCAAATAGTTTTAACCTAAATACCCCCACCTCCGCGCCCAAGAGTCAAACATCAACTATGTGCTTGGGTGCTGTGTTGTGGGGGTATTAAATTTTGGGTGGTTGGAGTTGGGTTTTGGCTATACTTATGTAGTCTTTCCGGATTTTCAGTGAGTGGTTTGTATTTGGTTTAACCTTCTTCAAGATGCCCAGATGACCTATCCGCTCAAACAAAACTAGGATAGGTCACTTCAGTGAGCTATTGCCCGAGCTCTAAAGGCTCCTCAATCGCGGTATCAAGTTCCATATCGGTTTCGGGCTCAGGGCTGAATTCAAGGTCAACATCATGGGTGAGTTGCTGGTTAGCAGCACGTTCGCCAAGCAACATGGCAATGATGAAAACCAGTAACCCGAAACTGATGCTGCCTAATATGGTCGCTTCAGCCAAGCGGGTGCGCTCTAGCACCCGAAATGCTATCACTGCACCACCAGAGCAGAGAAAGAAAAGTGATAGGAAAAGGAAGAGGGGTTTGGTTTTCTTATGAGCAGTGATCCATGTGTCTTTGGAAACAAGTGCGCTGGGGGTCATGATTCCAGGCAATTTGTAGTAAGGACGTTTGCCCAAGGAACCTTTCGGAGAAACAATTCCAACGAATAGGGCAAGTAGGGAAAGTGCTCCAAATGCGATGCTGATGATTATGATTGTCTGGACCACGGTGACCTCCCGGCACGTCAATGGCTTCTATAGATAAGATCCTATCAGCCACTTAGGTGATTCGTCTGGGAGGTGTGGGCGTTTCAACAATATTCTTTTGTTGAGAAAATAGTAAGACAAGAATCCGCAGTTGCAGGTGCCATAACTATGGGAGAACTGGTGTTAGTCGTAGTCAAGCGGGTTGCGTGGTCGGTGCATCAATGTAGTTTTCTGAGGGTATTGCCGAGATGGTATCTGTTTTGAAGTTGTTGGTAGTTTGTCTGATGGCGATTCGATTTCTGGTAGATCGTTGGTAGTGGTTGATGTGCGAGCGATCTGAGTTTGGGCGGCATGGTCGCCAATGGCTACAACGCCAAGAAACATGGCCAACCCGACCAATAATGCGCCAATGGTATTGATGCTGACATGCTCGGTGGGTTGCAAAGATGGCACTACCAGAACGGCCACAGCATAGCCGATAAAGTAAAGCGTAATGAAGGCAAAAAATGGTGATGCGGTCTTATGGGCAGCATGCCAAGCCTCTCTTGAGGCCATGGTGTTTGGGGTGCGAATGCCAATGAGTGTGACAAAGCTGTTGTTATAGAAGGAACGTCGTGTTCCAATGATAGTTAGGGTCAGACTGAGTACTGCAAGGAAGGTGAAGCCGCAGCTAATGAGAATATTCATAATGAGATTGTTATGGTTTTATCGATATTGTTTTGATTACCTAAGAGTATAGGTACCTTGGACTCAGTCTGGGGTCAGTAAGTTTTGGGAGTACCCCTATCCGCATCGATATGAAGGCCAATAACAGTGTGATTCTTGCGATTATTCTTTGTTGCAGTGGGGGTAAAAGGGAAGGTTGTGGCGAGACTAGGTGCCAGCAATGAACATGACACTAGTGCTGTATAGAGTAAGCGCTACAATTGGCGGTTGTGGGTCTGAAGGTGTTGGGCAAATTCGGAAAGATCTTTGAAGGAAACCAAAGTATTGTCTTGTGGATCGCCAGGCCATTCGCCAGATTGGACGTGAACAAACGGAAGACCAGCGGCGTCTGCTGCTTCTCGGTCGGTAGGTTTATCTCCGACGAACACAACACTTTTAGGGTCAAGGTCGTATCGGGAAATGATTGAGTTCAACATGCCAGGTTGTGGTTTTCGGCAGGGGCAGTGTTCCGAAATCTGGTGTGGACACATGTGGATTTCCACAGGTTGAAGATTTAGTGCAGTAATGATGATGTCATTGACATGCATGATGTCTTCTTGGGTGGCAATGTTTTTATTGATGCACTGCTGGTTGGTGGCGATGAAGATGTTGTAACCGAGCTTAGTTAGGAGATCGATACCGATTTTAGCTGCGGGGATAATAGTGATGTCAGCTTCGTTTTTGATGTAGTCGTCTCGGTCGTCGTTGAGCACGCCGTCACGATCGAGGATGATAGAAGGTTGGGTTGGGTCGAATTGGCTAAGAGAAGGGGTAATGATGTGCATGGGTCCGTTCCGCTGCGCTATGAATGGCGCCGTATGGGGCTGACGACTTCTAGCGCCCATGGTACACCGGTAGTACTAGCGAAAAGGCGCAGAACCATTAGGGTCCTGCGCCTTGGATTCACACGATTATGAAATCTTGGTGGGTTCTAACTTCCACACTTCACGAGCATAGTCGCCAATAGTCCGGTCGGAAGAAAAACGACCAGATTCGCAAATATTCACCCAGCACATGCGTGCCCAGTGAAGACGATCTGCGTAGAAATCACGGGCCATCTTATCGCGAGTTTCCCGGTAGGCAGCAAAATCACCGAGTACATAGTAGATGTCGGGGGTTTGGTAGCCGCCGCCGTCGAGAAGCGAGGAGCGCAGGTCGTGGAACATGCCGGTGTGGTTGTCGTGTAGGCGACCATCCACAAAGGCGTCAAGTACCCGCTTTAGACCTGGCACGGTCTCGTATTCGTGCCACGGGTTATAGTGGGTACGCAGTTCCGGCAGTTCTTCGACCTTAGCGCCGAAGATGTAGGCATTTTCTTCACCCACAGAGTCGAGAATTTCCACATTAGCGCCGTCAAGGGTACCGAGTGTAAGGGCGCCGTTCATCATGAACTTCATGTTGGAGGTGCCGGAAGCTTCCTTGCCAGCGGTAGAAATCTGTTCAGAAATGTCTGCAGCTGGGATGATGTGTTCTGCAGGGGAGACATTGTAGTTCTCCACGAAAACCACGCGCAGGTACTGCGAGACCACTGGGTCATTATTGACCAAATTGCCAATCGAGTTGATGAGCTTAATGATCGCCTTGGCGCGAACATAGCCAGGTGCAGCCTTGGCGCCGAAGATAAAGGTACGTGGTGGTACATCGGTTTCGCCATCTTCCTTAATGCGGAAGTACAGGTCAAGTACATACAAGGCGTTCATCAACTGCCGCTTGTACTCGTGCAACCGTTTGATTTGGACATCGTAGATGGAAGTTGGATCGATCTCTGCACCTTGACGTTCGAAGATCCACTCCGCGAAGTCTTTCTTATTGGCGTCTTTGATGTCGAGTAGCTCCTGCATGACAGCGTCATCTTGGGCGTAGGGGAGGAGCTTCTTCAGTTCGTCGAGGTTGGTAACCCATGCGTCAGAACCGGTTAGGCGGGTGAGTAGTTCAGACAGGCGTGGGTTGCACATCTTCAGCCAGCGGCGTGGGGTAACGCCATTGGTCTTGTTATTGAACTTCTCTGGCCAAATGCCATGCCATTCCTTTAAGGTATCAGCCTTAATGATCTCGGTGTGCAAGGCGGCGACACCATTGATGGAGTAGGCAGCATAGCAGGCAATCCATGCCATGTGCACCACGCCATCACGGACGGGAGACATGTAATGGATCTGATCGGGGTTGATGCCGATACTGGCTAGTTCATCGCGGAAACGGCGGTCGATTTCCACGGTGATTTCGAAGACCCGATGGAATAGCTGCTGGAAAATCGAGCAGCTCCATTGCTCAAGGGCCTCGGCCAATACGGTGTGATTGGTATAAGCGAAAGTTTCGGTGACAACCTTCCAAGCGTCATCCCAGGTCATATGATGCTCGTCAAGTAGCAGGCGCATGAGTTCAGGAATCGCCAGAACTGGGTGGGTGTCGTTGAGTTGGATACAGTTGTATTTTCCGAAGTCGCGCAGGTCTTCGCCATGATGGGCAATGTAATTGGCGATCATGCCTTGCAGCGATGCAGAAACGAAGAAATATTGCTGCCGCACGCGCAGTACCTTGCCAGCATAGGTGGTGTCATTGGGGTACAGTACGCGGCACAGGTCCATGATGCTTTCGCGTTCAACGATGGCATCGGTGAAACGTTGGGAGTTGAAGGCATCGTAATCAAATTCGGCAAGTGGTTCAGCCTTCCACAGGCGTAGTGTGCCGACGTTCTTCGTGCCGTAGCCAGTGATTGGCATGTCATAGGGCACGGCGCGTACGGTCATGTCGTCAAAATTAACAATGCGTTGTTCATCTTCTCGACGGACAACAAAGGAATATCCATCTTCGCGCCAAGCGTCAGGGTGCTCGGTTTGAAAACCATTGTCGAAGATCTGCTTGAATAGACCATAGCGGTAGAGAATGCCGTAGCCAGTGACTGGATAATCTTGGGTAACAGCGGAATCGAGGAAGCAAGCTGCCAAGCGTCCTAGGCCACCATTGCCCAATGCTGCATCGTTTTCAGCGTCGAGGACATCGCTGAGTTCTTTACCGCTGGCTTTTACTGCTGTTTCGGCTTGTTCTACCAAACCAAGGTTGGTTAGGTTATTCAGCAGTGCGCGACCCATGAGGAATTCAGCAGAAAAGTAATGCTGCTGACGGGTGGCATTATATGCCTTGGTGGTTGCTTCCCACCGATCGGCCAGTTGTTCCATCACTGCGTCGGAAAGACCAAACCAGAATTTACGGTTTGGTGCGGATTCGGGGCTTGTGCCAGCACTGGCACGAACATGGCCTGCCACAGAATCGGCAAGCTGGGGGAGTTGATTAGGATTGCTCATCAAACAATAGTCTCCTAGAGCATTGGCAATAAGGTGTTCGCATTTAGCATAGTGCCGAAGGCGGTGGAATCCTGCATTCTGACGAGGGGAAAGCCACCCTAAAATCACCGATTGTGACAATCTAAACAATTTATAGGGGGTGTGAGGCTGCTGAAGTTTTCGCAGTTTGAACCCTAATTTAACTAGTGCATCTGGGTTTAATCGGTGCTATTAGTCACATGACGTTACGGTGGGCGTTTGAGGTCTTGTTGGGTGGTGGAGATTAAAGAGTTAATTGAGAAAATTCTCATGGTCATGACTGGGCAGGTAAGTCAACTAAAGTTGACTTACCTCTAACGGGTCAACTAGAGTTGACACTGTGGATACCGAAAAACTCATGACCTTAGTCCAAACCACCAATAGCACCGATCCATTGACTGGTTTGACCGCAACTAAACAAGTGCGCATCGAAATGGAACGAGCGGAAGCAGTGTTGGTTCGCCGTGCAAGGAATCAAGGTGCAACTTGGGTGGACATTGCACAGGCGCTTGGGGTTTCCAAGCAAGCAATCCATAAAAAATACGGTGGCCGTGGGTTATTCACTCGAGAAAAATAATCTAAGGCAAAGAAACGGGGCCAAAAATGACAAACCCTGCTACCATCCGATCGGCATTAGCCATTGCAGTTACAGCTAACCTCCCGGTGTTAATGTGGGGCCTGCCTGGCAGTGGAAAAACCTCAATGGTAATTGCTCTCGCCAAACAACTATCTGTGCCAATTGAAGTAGTTGTGGGATCGATACGAGAACCTAGTGATTTTGCTGGACTGCCGGTTGTTACCGAACATGGCACCCGATTTGCCCCACCTCAATGGGCGGAACGATTGGCGCAAGCTAGTCACGGCATAGTCTTTCTCGATGAACTCACCACCGCCTCACCTGCGGTGCAAGCAGCCATGCTGCGGGTCGTATTGGAGAAAGCTGTAGGAGACCTACAACTCCCACAACAGGTGCGGATTGTTGCTGCTGCAAACCCGCCCAGTATCGCTGCTGATGGTTGGGATCTATCAGCACCTTTGGCCAACAGGTTGCTCCACCTTCATTGGGAAGTATCGGCAATTGATATCGCTCAGGGTTTTAGCGAGGGCTTTCCAGTCAGTGCAACAACTGAACTTCGCCCCGCCACCCAAGCAGAAATTGGGGTGGCTAAAGCTCATATTGGTGCATTTTTGCGGCTGCGACCGGAACTGGTTTCAGTTCTTCCGAAATCGCTAGAACAAGCAGGACGAGCGTGGCCATCACCACGAAGCTGGGAAATGGCAGCAATTGCTATTGCTACCAGTCGGGCTAATAAGGCTGAAGCCGCCACCCAAGCTGCATTGGTACTCGGCGCAGTCGGGCAGGCAGCAGGATTTGAAGTATTGAATTGGCTAAATAACTTGGATCTGCCTGACCCAGTGACGCTACTGGCAGACCCCACGGTACCATTGCCCAAACGCCCCGACCGGCTATATGCGGCATTAGGTTCAGTCACTGCCTTTGTGATTGCTGATGGTAGTACTCAGATGTGGGAACAGGCTTGGGATGTAATCTCCCAAGTAGCCGTGACCACCCCAGATGTTGCAGCCGCTGCAGCGCGTACCTTGGTGGCGCATCGACCTAAAGGTGCTATGCCTCCAATGGTGCTGGGTAGCCTCCAACCAATCCTCAAAGATGCTGGACTGTTGCCATGAAAACCCTAGTCGAACAGGTACATCAATGTTTCGGCCAAGCACGGTTATGGGCGGCTCACCAAGCTCCCTATCTAGCGACAGCAGTGTTTTCCTTACAGCCGATTGTTTTGGAACCTAATTGCGATGAAGAAACCAGTGAACTGATTCCCGACCCTAGTTTCCGGGCTTTCCCGGCGGACACCCAGTGGCACATTCATCTCGACCCTGGTACAGCACTAACAACGCCAATACCAGAGATCGGGTGGTGGCTGCTACATCACATTGGGCATTTGGTTAGGCATCATGCGGCACGATCTCCAGTTGTCGCTATGTCGGGAAATGCCCACGTTACTGGGGATCAGACGGATCTAGAGCTAGCCCGGTTATGGAATCTTGCCGCTGATGCTGAGGTCAATGACGATCTCGCTACTCTCGGACTTCCCGAGCCACCTGGAGTGATTTCACCCCAAAGTTTGGGTTTAACCGAAGGCCGATTAGCCGAAGAATACCTTCCTGAAATAGAGGTACTCGACCAAGCGCACCTGATCGGCGGAACTCATATTGCCGACCTTGTTTACTGTGGCTCAGCAGCTGATGGCCTCGAAGCAGGGCTCGACTCAGGCACTGGCGCGGGCTTGAGTCAGTTGGAGCGTGATCTACTAGAACTGCGAATCGCCCATGATATTGGAAACCAATCGGAAGTTCCTGGTGGTTGGCGTCGGTGGGCAACAAAGAAGCTCAACCCCATGGTGGACTGGCGGTCCCAACTGCGTGTCCTCATCCGGCGGGGAACCTATACGAAGGCTGGGAAAGTAGATTTTTCTTACGCCAAACCATCGCGGCGGCAACTTACCGGTGGTGTGATATTACCAAGTATGGTTGCCCCGAAACCAAAGCTAGCGGTGGTCGTGGACACCTCCGGCAGCATTAGCACCGAAAAATTATCGGCAGTGTTGGCAGAGTTCACCAGCATTCTATCTACTTTTCGACACCTCAACGTCATCTGTTGCGATAGCGCTGCGCATCCAGTGCAAGTAGTGCGAAAAATAACAGAAATCGAGTTTAGCGGTGGTGGCGGCACTGACATGCGAGAAGGTATAGCTGCGGCTCTGCAGCTAAAACCTCAGGTTGACTTGATAGTAGTACTCACCGACGGGGAAACACCATGGCCAGAAACCAGACCCCGAATACCTACGATTATTGCCCTAGTGGGTGCACTTCCGGACCGATTGGCGAAATATCCGCTACCAACTTGGGCTCATGTGGTTTCAACTGGAGAGAGCAAAAATGACACACGAAGCAGATTTCAATAAACCACAACCGGAAAAACTCTACGAATGGACTGCTCATGGCTTTAGTATTGGCGCTGCTCGGCGTTGGATTAATCACGGCTACCCAATTGCTGCTGCTCAGCAGTGGTGTGGGGTAGGAGTTACCTCACCAGAAGCAGCCAATGCCTGGACGCAAGCAGGAGTTTTGCCCTCGGCCGTGACACCTTTGTTACGAGCAGGCATGACGCCTCGGGATGTCACACTATGGACCGAAATGGGCTATTCAGTAACCGAAGCGGCTGAGCGTCACAAGGCTGGATACCAACCTCAACCACGTGTTTGGTGGAAAGAAATCTTTGGCCGAAGTGATTCGCCAACTTTTGCCCTAGAAGCAGCAGAAGTAACCGCAATGCGGGCTATGCTACAGGCGGGGGTTCCGGCCACAACTGCTCGGGTGTTCGTTGATACCGGATGGGATGGCGAAACTGCGATTCCGTGGGCCCGCGCTGGGATAAACGTGATCCAAGCGGCGATCTTTCAAGAGCTTGGATTAACTCCAACTGAGGCTGTGCGCTTAATATCAGCAGGCCACGACGGATTAGAGATTGTTCGTACTTGGTGGGATAGCCAGATTCCACGCACGGAAGTAGCAGCCTGGTTGGGTGCTGGATTTAGTCTGGAAGAAGCAAAACAAGCGCGTTCTACCGGCATAAGCGCCGAACAGGTAGCAGTGCTACGCGCATTGGGTGACTAATAAAATCACATATTGATGCGAAACTTGATCTTCTTCTCGAACCTGTTGGAACAGACAGACCGACGTAACTGGTGGTGTCGATAGTGGCAACAGCCCAGAAGATCGACTCAGGTTTGTATTGGCATGTTGTCCCAGCATGGATTGTCTGAAGGGCAGTTGTGGCGTTGATGCGTAGATCATGCATCGACTGATTTGCCACTACCGTATAGGGATATAGACACTAATGCCCACCCAATGATAAGCGTGCTGGTACAGCATGCAATAAGCTAAGCAAAATCAAGGACAGAATGAACCTTAAAGACTACTTCGATGGCGAATGCGCAGCCATCCTTGGTGCGGCGATTATCGAGGTCGCACCAGACTTTGATCTCCACAGCTATGTAAAGGAAGTAGCGGAAAAAGTACCATCATTAGAGCTCAAAGATCGGGTCCTAGTACTAGCTGCAGGACTACGAACCCGGCTGCCAGAATCCTACCCAGAAGCAATACAACTGCTCATCCGCACACTTGGGGCGGAGCTTGCCGAGGGGGAAGGTATGTTCAATCAGTCGTGGTACCTGATGCCAGTGGCTCGGTTTGTAGAGGAATATGGATTAGCCCACCCTGAAGTTTCGCTTGATGCGATTGAAGCAATCACTCGTCGACACACTGGCGAGTTCGCTATTCGCCCTTTCTTAGAAACCTATCCTGACCAGACCCTAGCGAAGGTGCGGGACTGGGCGTTGTCTGATAGCCACAATGTTCGGCGCCTTGCCTCAGAGGGGATCCGATCGCGACTACCATGGGCGAAACGATATGCACCATTCATTGCCGATCCTAGTTCCATCATTGAAATCACCAGCTTACTTATCGACGATCCCTCGCCTTATGTGCGTACCTCAGTGGCTAATAACCTCAACGATATTTCCAAAGATCATCCCGCACGCGCGGTAGAAACGGCCACTATGTGGCTACAACAAAGCAATAGCCCACGCACGCAATGGATTGTCAAACATGGACTGCGCGGTTTGGTGAAAGCGAAAAACGAGGCTGCCTTAGATTTACTTGGGGCGAAGCCCGATCCTAGGATCACCGTGGCGGAGGTACGTATCACCCCAGCAGAAATCACAATCGGTGAGGTGGGGGAAATTACCGCAACAGTGACGAATGGCACCGATCATACAGCTGAGATTATTGTGGATTACCAGGTGCTTTTCCTTAAGAAAAACGGGGAGTGCAAACCAACTACTTTTAAACTCACCAAACTCACACTAGAACCCCATGAAACCGCGTCGGTATCCAAGCGACAACGGTTCAAAGAAACCACCACTAGACAGCTATATCCTGGCGCTCAGGCATTAACGGTAAGCGCTAATGGCAATAGCAGTGAATTGGTAAAGTTTTCACTGTACGAAGCTGCGACAGACTAAAGGCCAGTATGTCAGAAGTATTTTATTTCGATGCAGATTGCGGACTGTGCACCAAAAGTGCTCAGCTGCTTGGTAACCTAGTTGACCCAAAGGTGCAGTTAATTGGTACTTTCCCTGAGGACCCACAAGTGCCAGCTGTGATTGCATATGAAATCGAACAGCACGTGGTGGCAAACCTAGATGCCAAGACTTTCTTTGGACATGAGGCCATCGGCCAAGTTTTACGAAAACATGGCCGATGGATTGCAGTCCGGTTGGTTGGAAATCTCTTGTGCGCGTCACTATTGGGTGGGATCTGGGCAGCGATCTACAAACAGGTTGCCGCAAATCGGCAAAAGCTAAGTCTCATTATTGGAGCCACTGCTTGCCGTAGGTAGGGAATCCGCGGGTGAGGCGTCGAAAAGCTTAGATGCCGAGGTAGCTGAGCACCGCGGTCAGAGCTGCCTTACGGCAGGCATCGACCGTAGGACCAAATTCAGGGAGAAAAGTTGGCATGTGATTTCCCGGCAATATTTCAGTTGTGCTTCCACCTGCCATTGCTTTATCCCACTGGGTTTGGGGGGTGCAGCCCACAAACCAATACAGATAAGGTGCATTAAATGCATCGGGAATGGCCGAAAAATCTTCCGAAGCGGTCCACCTAGTGGCATCGGTCGATGCAGCACCAAAAACAGCATCGAAATTGGCTCGCACTTGTGCAAAGACCTGCGGATCATTGCTAGTCAGTGGTCCGTGAGCGAAATACCGAATCTGTGGTGCAACTGTCATCCCAGAGGCGGTAGCCTCAGCGGTAATAACTCGTTCAATGGCAGCATAAAGCGTGGCTTTGACGTCGTCGCTGTAGGTTCGGCAATTGAGCACAATGCGGGCGGTGCCAGGAATAGTGTTATTGGAATTGCCGGATTCTAGGGTTCCCACTGAAACCACGGCAAACTCATCTGGTGGGATTTCTCGGCCCACAATACCTTGGAGTCGAACCACAATCATAGCCGCGGCATAAGTCGGATCGATAGCAGCATGCGGCATGGACCCATGCGCCGAACGGCCCGTGAGGACGATCTCGATTGAATCACAAGAAGCAAGGGTTGGACCCGCCATACTCTGCACGTTACCCGCCCGTTCTTTAATGATGTGCTGAGCAAAGCAAACATCCGGCGCCGGAATCTTTAAGAGCAATTGGTCTTTGACCATCCCAGCAGCGCCAGTTCCGTTTTCTTCTGCGGGTTGGAACAAAGCAATGAAGGTGCCGTGCCATGTGTCGCGCCGAGCATCCATCATCTGGCATAGCCCCAGTAGCGCAGTTGTATGCATATCATGTCCACAAGCGTGCATGTGCCCATTGGTGGCAGCAAATTCAACACCAGTTTTCTCCACTACTGGAAGCGCATCGAAATCTGCACGCATTAATGCGGTTGGGCCTGTGCCGTTTTTAAACACCGCCACAATGCCGAAACCGCCAATATTGGTGGTGACTTCGCAATTAAACTCGGCGAGTTTTTCAGCGATCCACCTCGCAGTTTGTTCCTCTTGGCCCGAAAGCTCAGGATGCTGGTGAAGCTTTTGGTAAAACGATCGTTGCCACCCAAGATCGGTGGTGTCAGCAATATTGGAAACTAGTTCTGGGCGCACGGGCATAAGTCTAGGCAAAGCTGGGTCGGAGGGATAATGCTGGATTATATTTCAGGCTATTGCGAGCCAATGGGCACTCAGTGGCAATGTTGATTGTCTGAGAGATCTTGCCTTCATCTCGCAGTCGGTACATGGCACTGACCACACGATCCCGCAAATTCCAAGGGGAGATGGTGTTGAGATAGACCTTGGTACCACCTTCGAAACCAGCAAGTGTAGATACCCGCCATTTAATCATCACCCGCCATGGGCTAGGGATATCAACATCGATAGGCTTATGGTGCCACTCCTCATTACACGGTACATCTGGACCTGCGGCAGCATGGCATGCATGCAATAGGTCACTCATGGCACGAATTTCCTCTGGGGCCTGGTACCACGGCTCAGCAACAGCTGACTTGGAGAACACTTCTAAAGTGGGGTAGCGGTGACCAAAACCCGCGAAACAAATCGCATGATCGTTTTCAGCAATGATGAGATTTTGGCTAGCTGCGTAATCGACCGCCCACTCGTTATACATATTGGGATTGCTGCGTAACCGTTCGATTTCTTGCTGTGCATTAACTCCACGCTCATCGATAGCTACTAGCTGCTTATGCAAGTGATCGAAAGACGCACCAGCTGGCTTCAGCCAGTTTTGAAATACTGCCACATATTTGGCGTAGCGGTTCCGTTTGTAAAGATCACGAGTGGTTTCTGCAGTAAACCACGTCAAGGCAAAATGTTCTTCTGGTGTTAAAGTGCCAGACGACGCCCACTGACTGCGGTGTTCTGCGCCCTCCCGGAAGTGGTTTGGGCCAATGATTAAATCATGACCGCCACCAAAAAAGCATTCGGCTTGGGCCAATACCTCCTCATCAGTTAGCCCTTCGTTGGATAACCCAGAGGCCTTCCGTTTTGTTTCGACGATATTGCGAACGTGTTGTCGCCCCAAATCTGTGGAAAGGTACTGGGACATACGTTCAGTAGTCTCCGCATCCAAGGAGTACTCGTAATTGGCCTTCCAATATTCATAGGTGACGATTTCGAATAAGTTGGATACGCGCCGAAACAGTGCTGGCTCAGATTCAACTTCAGCAGCAGAAAGCCCGGCGCGAATCTGGAAACCGGTCTCGGTCGGAACTAGGCGTGTTTTCTCGGGTGGGGTTTCCAAACGACGATCAGGGCAGAAGGCACAAAAATTAGTGAGATCCTCTTTGGTCAGGGGCGAGGTATCGGTCGGTGGTTGGGTGATTGGCCGATTGCCGCGCCCTGGTACCGTCCAGACTTCAGTACCAGAGAAGGGGTTGATCTGTTTAACGGTGCCATCCGCCATAGTTTGGATGGGGGATATGCGGGCAGCCAGGGCATAACTCATAATCAATAAATCTAGTACTGTGGTGCCACAATCAGAAAAGACTGCAAGCTAGGCTTGGTAACCATGCCAATAATTCACTTTGATTGTCTTTTGCCCAATGAATATGTTCTTGCAGTACAAAAGGCATTTGATCGACTTTCAGTACTGTTGCAGCGTGATGCAAAAGTCGAGTCGGTCAGTACCACCCACATAGCAGCCCCATCGGATTTCACTACTGAACTGGTGGCACAGTTGCGGAAAATCTATGAAGATGAGTACCACGATTTGCTTGAGCAGGTGGATGATCAAGCAGATGATGACTGCGATCAGTATCGTCGTTTGGGTGTTTTTGCTCCTAAATCGCTTAAGCCACATCGCTTTGCCATTGTCGCTGAGAATGTGGGTGGGTCAATAAATCAGCTGGCCATGCTGTATTCTCGTATTCTTACCCCACCAGCGCAGTTGCCTGCAGACGCCATCACATTAGAACAAGCCGAGCAGTTTGAGATTCCGGCGCGTTTTCCGTGGGCTGTTCACGTTTACCCTTAGAGGTAGAAAACTCTAGAGGTAGAAAATTCTAGAGGTGAGAGGCGATTTCGCGGCCAGCTTGGGTGAGTTGTTCTTGTACGTTATTAGAGTCAATGAGGGTAATAGCAGTTGTGTTTTCTGGTACCTCGCCAGAAAACAGACCAGCTACCACAAACTTTTTTGCCTGTGGCGCGAGGCGTAGGACTTCTGGCACAACTTTACCCATCTCGCTTTGGGCATCGAATCGTCCTTCGCCAGTGATGAGTACGTCTGCAGTGGGGGCGATTTCGACTAAACCAGTGGAGTCGGCGACTACTTTGGCGCCGGGCAGGATGTGAATGTGTTCGGTATTGCCGTGCATCAGTGTTGATAGCCATAGTAGTGAGATGGGGGTACCACCAGCGGCTCCAGTACCGGGGGTTGTTGGATCAATTTCGAGGACTTCGCACAGGCGTGCCAAGCCTTGCTCTAGGCGTTCTACTTCTTCTGGGGTTGCGCCTTTTTGAGGAGCGAATATTGCAGCACTGCCCATCGGGCCAGTAGCTGGTGCTGTGACGTCAACGAGTAGTACCCATTCCACTGCAGCGGCGGGGATGTTGAGTTGGGCGGTATCGACGCTGGCGATGTCGATAAGCGAGCCACCGCCTGGTCTTAGCGGATGTCCTTTTTTGTTGAGGGGGCTGGCGCCGAGTGCGGCTAGGATGCCAGTGCCACCGTCGGTGGTGGCTGATCCGCCTAGGCCTAAGACGATGCGGGTAGCGCCGCGGCTTTGGGCATCGGCGATAAGTACTCCGGTGCCGTAGGTGTCGGCGGTGAGTGGTTTGAGGTTGTCTTTGACTGCACCCAGTCCAGAGGCGGCGGCAATGTCGAGATATGCTGTGTTGGTTTCAGCATCGAAGATGTAGGTGGCTTCGGATAATCGACCATTTGCGTCGGTGGTTGGAAGTGTGATGCGTTGTCCGCTGAAGCATTCAGAAGTGCCTTCGCCGCCATCGGCCATGGGGACTGTGATGATTTCAGCCTCGGCTTTCAGTTGGGTACGAATTCCTTCAGCGATCCAGGTGGCAGCTTCGGTGGCGGTGGCTGTGGTTTTGAAGGAATCAGGGGCGATGACAATACGCATGTAACCAGTCTAGTTTGCCTCATAAAAATATGAATGCAAAATATCAGAGTTCTTTCTAAGGCGCTACGCGTTCTAGTGAATATTATACGGTTGTGCTTGGGTTTTTGAGTTTCTGCTGAATTGAAACTGTCGTCTGGTAGGTAATATTTCTATCAAGGTGTAGAATTACGACTCGTATCTCAAAGCATTGTCTTGACATCAAGGCAATGGGTCATGGATTTATCCCATTTGGAAGGATTGAAATGTCATCTGTTGAAGAACGGGTATCTGGCTACTATGAAGCATTGTTGCAGCGCAATGCGGGAGAGCCGGAGTTCCACCAGGCTGTGGCAGAGGTGTTGGATTCCCTCAAGATCGTGCTGGATAAAGATCCACACTATGCTGACTACGGTCTCATTCAACGGCTGTGTGAACCGGAACGTCAATTGATCTTCCGGGTTCCATGGGTCGATGATGAAGGCGTGGTCCAAGTCAACCGCGGCTTCCGTGTTCAGTTCAACTCTGCGCTTGGCCCTTATAAAGGTGGTCTGCGGTTCCATCCCTCAGTGAACTTGGGCATCATCAAGTTCCTTGGCTTCGAACAGATCTTCAAGAACTCACTGACTGGCCTGCCTATTGGTGGCGGCAAGGGTGGCTCCGACTTTGATCCTAAGGGTAAGTCTGATGCTGAGATCATGCGTTTCTGTCAATCCTTCATGACCGAGCTGCACCGCCACATTGGTGAGTATCGCGACGTACCTGCAGGTGATATTGGTGTTGGCGGCCGTGAAATTGGCTACCTATTTGGTATGTACCGTCGGATGGCTAACCAGCACGAATCTGGTGTGCTCACTGGTAAGGGCCTGACTTGGGGTGGCTCGCTGGTGCGTACCGAGGCTACTGGCTATGGCTGTGTGTACTTCACCCAAGAAATGATGAAGGCACATGATACTTCCTTCGAAGGTAAGAAGGTTATTGTTTCTGGTTCAGGCAATGTGGCCATCTACGCTATCGAGAAGGCTCAGGAACTGGGCGCCACGGTGATTGGTTTCTCTGATTCCACTGGTTGGGTGCACACCCCGAATGGTGTGGATGTTGCGAAGCTTAAGGACATCAAGGAGGTCCGCCGTGAGCGCGTGACTGCCTATGTTGATGAGGTTGAAGGCGCGACCTTCCATGCAGATGGTTCCATTTGGGATCTGCCATGTGACGTGGCTCTACCTTGTGCTACCCAGAACGAGCTGGATGGTAAGCATGCTGCTACACTTGCTGCCAATGGCTGCCAGTTTGTTGCCGAGGGTGCTAACATGCCATCCACGCCTGAGGCGGTGGAAGTCTTCCGTGAGAAGGGCGTCTATTTCGGTCCAGGCAAGGCTGCTAACGCTGGTGGTGTTGCTACCTCTGCTTTGGAAATGCAACAGAATGCTTCGCGGGATTCTTGGTCCTTTGAATACACCGATCAGCGCCTGCATGAGATCATGCGCAATATCTTCCGTACCTGTGAGGAGACCGCCAAGCAGTACGGTCACGAAGGTGACTATGTGGTTGGCGCTAATATTGCTGGCTTCAAGAAGGTTGCCGATGCCATGCTCGCTCAGGGTGTGATCTAAGCTTCCGATAGGTAACCACAGAGCCCATTTCGTCCCGACTTCGTTCGGTTCGGATGGGCTCTGTTTTGTGGCGGTGGGGTTATGGTGCGCTAAAGTGCGGCAGTCAGGTAAAACCGGTTAACAAGGCAGCCATCTGTGCCATGGTAGCGTGGCTTTACCGCACGGATGGGTATTTTCCGCAGCGGCTGTAAATCTGCGAGCTAGGTGCTGTTAATTCAATTGTCTAGGGTGCGTTTTAATGCTCTCGACCGCGTGGAAACCAGATTATGCTTAGTCCCATGTATCGCGTATTCGAGTGCTTGGATGAATTGGTTCAAACGGTGGAGCAGGCCTATGGCGTCCCCATGACGTCAAACTGTATGGTGCCACGGATGGAAGTCATGGCATTGTTGGACGATCTACGCAATGCCTTGCCTGTTGAGCTTGATGACGCTCAAGATGTGCTCGACCAACAGGATGAGATTCTTCGCAGCGCCCAAGATCGCGCGGACAAGCTAGTTGATGATGCCACCGATGAGGCAAATACCTTGATTAGTCGGTCTCGTGAAGACTCTGAAGCAATGATCACTGATGCCGAAAATCGCGCACATGCAACGGTTGCCAAGGCAGAAGATGAGGCTGATCGGATCGTTGACTCGGCACGTCGGGAAGCTGACGATATAGTCAGCCGAGCCGAGTCTGAGGCTAAACGTATGATTGACTCTGGTAATGAGCAATACCAGCGCAGTATTGATGAGGGTCTAGCCGAGCAGCACCGATTGGTCAGCGACGCTGAGGTGGTTCGACGTGCCAATGAGGAGGCGCACCGAATCGTTGATGCTGCTCATGCGGATTCTAACCGACTACGTAGTGAATGCGATCAGTTTGTTGATGCCAAACTTGGCGAATTCGAAGATATGCTTTCTACTACATTGCGCGCGGTTTCGCGGGATCGGAGTGCGTTACGTTCTGGGGCAGGTGTGACTGGGACACGCAGCCGGGGAGAGCGGTCGGAGCGTAGTAGCGACCGATCAGAACGGGATCGATCCGCTGATTATGGTTCCAGCGACTATAACTGAGGCTATTGGTAGCTCCAGCTGTGAGTCAGCTTTCATGTGAGCAGGCTGCAATCAAAACTTGGTGTTTGGCGTGGTATTAAAGTTTCGCAGCGAACATCACGGTCGGTCGTTCCATGACTTCTTACATTCTGGTTCCTTGAACACATCGTTGGTAGATGCTGTAGGTATTGATCCATACTCACCACCGTCGATAAGTGAATACACCTGTAATCTTGATGCTGAACTATTTCTACCTTCAGATCGTGACCCGAAAGTGAATCACACAAGGGAAGCCTGATGCGGTGGCATTGGATGATGAGTAGTATCCTTGGGTCACGATGAATACAGCGAAGAATTCTCCCTTTGTTTTCGATGTCACGCAGATCATGCGTAGTGGGGTGGTGGACTTCAAAACCCAAGAAGGGCCCAGTCCCACTCGGATCGGACCAGCGATGATTGCAATCGCCGAACAAGAACCTGTCAAAATTGAAGCCACAATTACGCCATTGGGGGAGGCAGTGATGGTGGATGCGGATGTCTTTGCGCGCCTGACTGGGGAGTGTGTGCGATGTTTGGCTGAACTTCATCCTGAGGTTCAGTTGCATGTCACTCAGGTCTTTGCCACCTCGAAAGACTTCATCACAGGCGATGAAGTGGATGAGGAAGAAGATGAGGTGCCTTTGATCGAAAATGATCACATTGACTTACTACAGATTGTTGTTGATGAAGCAGGCATGACTCTGCCTTTTAATCCAGTGTGTGAAAATGGCTGTGCTGATACTGATGTGCCAGCGCCTGATGGTGTATCTGGGGAAGAGGAAAAGCCGATGGATCCGCGGTGGGCTGGATTGGAGAAGTTTCTATGAGTAAAAAATATTATCGCCGCACGGGGACCGAGGCTCTTGATTATGCCTATCAGAAAGTTGACCGTGATGCGCTTTTGGGAACACTTGGTATTGACATCCCAGAAGATTTGCTCAAGATGGCATTAACCCATCGGTCCTTTGCCAATGAAAACGGTCATCTTCCTAATAATGAACGATTGGAATTCCTCGGTGATGCCGTTCTAGGCCTTTCGGTTGCCGGAAAACTCTATGAGCAGTATCCCAATCGTGCTGAAAGTGATATTTCCAAGATGCGGGCTAGTATTGTGTCTCGCTATGGCTTGGCCGATATTGCTAGGGAAATTAACCTAGGTGACCATATCCTTCTTGGTAAAGGTGAGTTATTAACGGATGGTCGAAACAAGGATTCCATTCTTGCTGATACCACTGAGGCGCTTTTTGGTGCAATCTACTTGGCGCATGGATTTGAGCCAGCTCGCAAGGTGATTTTGAAGTTGTTTGCCCAAAAAATCAATCAGGCTTCCGCTGCGGGACTACATCAGGATTGGAAGACTGCGCTGCAGGAGCGGCTTGCCGAGTATAAATTGCCCATGCCAGTCTATGAGGCTACCTCAGTTGGTCCCGAGCATGAGCAGGTTTTTACCGCCACGGTTAAAGTGTGTGACAAGATTATCGGTGCTGGTCAGGGGCAGAATAAGAAAAATGCCGAGCAGGCAGGTGCGCATCAAGCACTCACGTTACTTGATGATCCGGCTGCTCGGGCTGAATTGATTCGATGCCAGAACTCCCAGAAGTAGAGGTTGTGCGTCAGGGTTTGGCGGACCACCTGGAACAGCACCAGATCCAATCAGTCGAAGTGCGGCATCCCCGTGCGATTCGTGGCATTGTCGGTGGTGCGCCAGAACTTCAGTCTTACCTTGAAGGGCGAACAGTATCGGCAGTTTCACGCCGAGGAAAATTTCTTTGGTTAGAGTTGGGATTGGCTGCTGAAGCGGAGCTGGTTGTGGTGGTGCACTTGGGAATGAGTGGACAAATGCTGCTCAAGAATGCGGCAGCTGGTGAGTTGGATCCCAACTTCAAGCATCTGCGTATCCGCGCAGAATTAGCTGATGGCCGTCAGTTGTGGTTTGTCGATCAGCGCACTTTTGGTTACTGGCGTACCGATGAGCTTATCGACGCTGGCCAGGGGCTTACTCCCAGCACGATTTCGCATATCGCCCGGGACTTGTTTGATCCAGAGTGTGATCTTGAGGCGGTTGCAGTAAAACTAGGGTCAAAGCAGTTAGAGATTAAAAAACTACTGCTCAATCAGGAAATTGTGTCAGGCGTGGGCAATATTTATGCCGATGAAATGTTGTGGGCAACAAAGATTCACCCTCAGCAAATAGCTGCCACAATGTCGCACACGCAGTTGGTGGAATTACTAGATGCTGGCCGAGATGTGATGACCCGAGCATTAGGCCAAGGTGGCACTAGTTTTGATGAGCTTTATGTCAATGTCAATGGCCAATCTGGTTATTTCGCGGTTTCCCTCAATGCCTACGGTCAACAAGGGGAGCCGTGTGCTCGTTGCGGCACCACGATTGAACGCATTAAGTTCGCCAACCGATCCAGTCATTTTTGTCCCAAATGTCAAAAGCCCAGTAATTAAATACTGGGCACCTCATTGAGGGTAGGTATTAGGAGTTTTTACGTGCCAGTCGGGTAAAAGCTAGGCCGGTGACGATTTGGACCACGCCAAGACCTGCTACAAGAGCGGCTACACCGAAGGCAATTACTGAAGTAATGAGGCTAGCGCGGGTAAAGGAACCAGTTTCCGCCATGGTGGCTAGTTGCTGCAGTTCTTCGGCTTTTTCAGTGTCACCAGCTTCTTGTGCGGCTCGCTGTTCGGCTTTGATCTCCACCATGGTCTTTCCGCCAGTGGCGGCTTCGACATGTTTTGCTACAACGTTAGCTTGGCTCATGGCGGTAAATGGGCCAGCTACTTCAGCCCCAGCATTGGAATCAGCATCGCTAGCAACAACGATTTTCTCGGCCTTTAATTGACTTGAAGCCATGAACCAAGTTCCGACGCCAGAGATGAGGAAGATGGCGCCGATGGCGGTGAGGAAAAACCCGGCGAAGCGGACAAGACCGGTGTTAGAAGTGGACATAGATTTCTCCTTGTAATTGAGTTGATTGAATCATTGAGCGTATTTGTTGACACTCATATTACAAATTGATGATGCGTCAACAATAGTCGAAGGTGATGCTAATCCAATGAGGCGACCCTGTCCAATATTGGGAGGGCTTTTTGTGCGGCTACATTACTGATTTGATTAGTTGGGCATAGCATTTATCCAGGTAATACCGCATTTTTGCCGAATGCTGAGAAGTGAAAAAAGAAATATTCATCCCGATAATTGATGGGAAAGCGGGTGTCTGCTGGGAATGTGCAGAGATTATGGGGTAAGCGAGCGGGGGAGTGTGAGCTAGGCAAAGCTAACCCCTAGAAGTAGCATGAACCACATGCTGAATGTCGAACAATTCGTGACCAGCGTGGTCAACGACAATATATGGACGGTAATCCCGTTCTTGCTCATCGCGGTGGGGCTATACTTCGCAATCACCACCATCATTGTCCAGATTCGCATGATCCCGGAGATGTTCCGGAACGTCATGGAGAAAAGTGGAGATGGGAAAAACGATGCCGAAGGAATTTCCTCCTTCAAAGCCTTCACTATCTCCGCCGCATCCCGGGTGGGTACAGGTAATGTTGCAGGTGTAGCCTTGGCAATCACGCTCGGTGGACCCGGCGCGGTCTTTTGGATGTGGATGATTGCATTACTTGGTGGTGCAACCAGCTTTGTTGAGGCAACCTTGGCACAGCTGTGGAAAGTGCGCGAGCCTGATGGTACCTACCGAGGCGGTCCTGCCTACTACTTAACTAGGGGCCTCAATGCCCGTGGACTGGCTATAGCTTTTGGCGTTGCCATCACGTTTACCTTCGGTTTTGTCTATAATGCTATTCAGGCAAATTCTATTGCTGAGTCGGTGACTACCTCCTTAGGTTTCGATCCAACCGATGCTGGGACCTTCCGGCTGAAGCTGATAATCGGTATAGCCCTGGCGATTATGACCGGCATCATTATCTTCGGTGGTGTGCATCGGATTGCGAATTTCACCACAATTATTGTTCCGCTCATGGCGGTGCTATATCTGATTGTTGGGTTGATCGTGGTGGTCCTTAATATTTCTGAGGTGCCAGGCATGATTGTCACCATCGTTGGTCATGCATTAGGGCTACAGGAAATTGCTGGTGCCACCGTTGGAGCTGCGTTTATGAATGGTATGCGTCGCGGATTGTTCTCTAATGAGGCAGGTCAGGGTTCAGCTCCGAATGCGGCAGCTACTGCGACAGTTTCGCACCCAGTCAAGCAAGGGTTGGTGCAAACCCTTGGCGTGTATTTCGACACTTTGCTGGTGTGTTCTATCACGGCATTCATTATTTTGCTAGGCAATCCCACTGTCGGTGAAGGTGCTAGTGGTGCTGCGTTGACCCAGTCGGCGTTGGCTAACCAAGTTGGCGAATGGGGTATTCACTTTGTCACATTGATTTTGTTCTTCCTAGCATTTAGCTCAGTGATTGGTAACTATTACCTTGCACAGGCAAATATTGAATACTTCACCCAGAACCCAGTGGTGATGACTGGATTCCGAACGATTGTCATGTTGTGTGTGATGGGCGGTGCAGTGGGCTCAGTGCCACTGGTCTGGGCGCTTGGCGATACTTTCGCCGCTATCATGGTGTGTATCAACCTCATCGCGATTGTTCCTTTGGGGGGCATAGCGGTGAAGCTGCTGAAAAACTATAACGAACAAAAGCGCAAGGGACTTGACCCCATTTTCCACCGAGATATGTTGCCAGAGGTCAAGAACATCGATGCCTGGGATGGTACCGATGCTGTGTGTCGGCGCGGCGGGCAGGTCGTGCGCGAAGTCTAAAGATCGAGGAGAAGTGTCGTGGATACCGTCCGGCTAACCGCCTGGGTGCATGGATTCGTTCAGGGTGTGGGCTTTCGGTGGTGGGTGTATTCTCAAGCCACTGAGCTTGGTCTGGCTGGATCTGCGACCAATCTTTCTGACGGCCGCGTGTGTGTGGTGGCCGAGGGGCCGAAAGAAGTGTGTGAACAATTGTTGCACCGATTGCGCATCCCTAATGCGGTACGCACCTATCGACGTCCCGGCACGGTCAATAATGTGATCGAGCAGTGGTCTGACGCTCGTGGACTAGCTACTTTTACCATGCGCTAGCGAGTTTCGGTCGATGGCAGCTACTGCTGCCTTTGCTAGAATTTCCAGAATGCATTTGAAGTCGCTGACGTTGAAAGGATTCAAGTCCTTTGCTTCAGCGACCACCCTAAAATTCGAACCAGGTATCTGTGCCGTAGTTGGTCCCAATGGATCAGGTAAATCCAATGTGGTTGATGCCCTTGCGTGGGTGATGGGGGAGCAGGGGGCTAAAACTTTACGTGGCGGCAAAATGGAAGACGTCATTTTTGCTGGCGCTGGGGATCGGAAACCACTCGGTCGGGCCGAAGTTACCTTGACCATTGACAATTCTGATGGGGCCTTGGACATTGACTTCACTGAGGTGTCCGTGACTCGACGGATGTTCCGTGATGGGGCATCGGAATATGAAATCAATGGCGCGAAGGCACGGTTGATGGATATCCAAGAGCTACTCAGCGATTCTGGTATTGGGCGGGAGATGCATGTCATCGTTGGACAAGGTCGACTTGCACAGATCTTGGAATCAAAACCAGAAGAACGCCGCGCCTTCATCGAAGAAGCCGCGGGTGTGCTCAAGCACAAGCGTCGGAAAGAAAAGGCGCAACGCAAACTGGTAGGGATGCAAGCCAATCTCGATCGGTTATCTGACCTCACAGCGGAATTACGCCGTCAATTAAAGCCACTGGCAAGGCAGGCGGAAGCGGCTAAACGGGCCGCTACTGTGCAAGCAGAGCTGCGGGAAGCAGGGTTACGGCTTGCTGGTTATCAGCTAACAGACTTGCAAAAGCAATTGGAGTCAGCTGAAACTGGAGCGCATGCGCTACAAGCTCAAGTAGCCGAGGTGACTGAGCAATTGGCGGTTGCTGTAGAGAAACAAGTTCAATTGGAAAAAGAACTAACTGACATTACTCCGCAAGCTGAGGCGGCACAGCAATTATGGTTCACACTGTCCTCATTAAAAGAGCGAATCATTGCAACCAAGCGAATTGCTGCCGATCGGGCTGGTAGTTTCCAGGAAAGCAACTATCAAGGGCCTGATCCAGCGGCCTTGATAGCTCAGGCGGAACAAGCGGATCGAGATTTCGAACGCTGCCAAGAACAGTTAGATATTGCCACCGAACGTTTGGAAACCATTCGAGACCAAGTCGAGTTGTGTCAAGAACGAGTGGAAGAGGCAGATAAAAAACACCTCGCTCAGCTGCGAGCCATTGCGGATCGGCGGGAGGGAGTGGTTCGGCTGATCGCGCAGGAAGAATCCCTCCAAGCACAAGTAGCAGCAGCCGAAGCGGAGATTCGCCGTGATGATGAAGTGCTGTCTGAAATCTTGCAACGCACCCACGATGCACAGAAACTACATGCACAGGGCGTCGAAAAGTTACAGGCAGCACAATTGGCAACCCAACCGTTGCAGGATGCCTTTGTTCAGGCGAGCGCCGAGGCGGAGGCAGCGGAACAACGATTGGAACAGGTGCGCGATCAGCAGCGGGAGTTAGAGCGCAGTGTTTCTCGGTGGGAAGCGACAATTGAGACGTTGGAATCCACCCTATCGTCGCCCCCAACCTCGATTATGGATGTGCTATCGACCTCGGTGACCCCACTTGCGACGCTAATCAGTGCGCCTGAGGGCTTGGAAACTGCATTAGCAGCTGCCTTGGGGGCGCTTACTGACGCGGTAGGTATCGCCGAACTTCATGCAGATCACTACCAGCAGTTAGCGGCTGCACAATTACCGCGAACCACCGTGTTGCACCAGTTGCCCCCAACTCAACCGTGGCATGTGGATACACAGCTACCAGCTGGAGCACGGTGGCTGATTGACCAATTAACAATCGCATCAGCCTATCAGGCGGCAATTTCTCGGATTCTCTCAGATGTTGTGCTAGTTGATTCGATAACCCAAGCACAGGAAATTATCGACACCGATCAACGATTACGAGTGGTCACCACCAATGGAGTATTGGTTGGTTACGGATGGCTTACGGTAGGTGAGGGGGAACCTAGCCCAGTGGAGCGTACGGCAGAAATTGAACAGGCGAAGACCAAGCTAGAACATGCCCGTACTGCAGTAGCCGAACTTGCTGGCACTTTTGCTGGTGCACGACAAGCCACGGAAGAAGCACGGGTGGCTGCGGCTGGGGCAACAAGTGCGCTGAATGAGCACAATGCGATTATTGATGCCCTAACGCAGGAATGCCACCAGCTAGAAAGCCAATATCAGCTCAGCCGTAGTGAACATGAGCGCACTGTCAAGCGTGCTGCCCAAGCCGAAAACCGGTTGGCAGAGTTGAAGGCAGCGTTAGGTGACATTACCGAACGACTCGGCCGGGTCGAAGCTGACCAAATAGAAGAAGAGCCATCTACTGAAAACCGTGATGCGGCAACTGCCGCTTTGACACAAATCAAGGCTATGGAAGTAGAAGCACGTCTAAATGTACGTAGTGCTGAAGAACGAGTCGAAGCTATCCGGGGAAAAGGTGACAGTTTGCGACGCCAAGCCGACCACGAGAAAAGTGCGCGGGCGCGGCATGACCAACTCAATCGCCGCCGACGTCAACAAGCACAATTGGCACAAGTGGTCAATGATGCTGCTGAAGACCTGATTGCTCGTACTACCGATGCTACCGAACGGGCTACTGCTGACCGTGATAATAAACTGCAGCGCCGCGATCACATGCAAGTTATGGTGGCGAAGGCTAAAGATACGGTGCATGCCTTGCGTACCCAACTGGATCGGCTGACTGATAATGCGCACAATAGCGAGATTGCTCATAGTCAAGCCCAAGTCCGTATGGAAGAAACCCGCAAAGTATTGGCAGATAAATTGGGGGTTCCTGCTGATGATATTATTCGCGACTATCCGCCTGGGGAAGATTTTGATGTACAGGCAGAAAAACAGCGACTAACGCAAGCAGAAAAAGACCTCGCTGCCTTAGGCAAAGTCAACCCGCTCGCGCTAGAGGAATACCGGGCTCTAGAGGAACGGTATGAATTTTTAGCCACCCAATTAGCAGATGTGGAACAAGCACGGGAGGCCCTCAACGAAGTCATTGAGGATGTGGATGCAAAAATTCTCCAGTTGTTTAGTGATGCCTGGCAGGACGTGCAAGCGGAATTTCCTAAGGTTTTTCACACCCTCTTTCCCGGTGGTGAAGGCCGATTGGTGCTCACCGAACCTGAAGATATGCTCACCACCGGTATTGAGGTGGAAGCACGCCCACCTGGCAAAAAAGTCAAACGCCTGTCGCTACTGAGCGGTGGGGAGAAATCACTGACCGCATTAGCCATGCTCGTGGCGATTTTCCGGGCGCGACCCAGCCCATTTTATGTTATGGACGAGGTCGAGGCTGCACTTGATGATGTTAATCTCCGCCGACTCATCGCCCTATTTGAAGAGCTGCGTAATGACTCCCAGTTAATTGTCATCACCCATCAGAAACCAACGATGGAGGTTGCAAATGTACTCTACGGGGTAACCATGCGGGGGGATGGAATTACCAGGGTGATTTCACAGCGCATGAGCCCACACAGCTAAACCTGGTAGTAATATAAGTCTGTTTCTTATCTAGGCCTATAGTGGGGGTTAGGTGAGATAATGCAGACTGTTCGACGCAGTTTTTAACAGGAAGGTTGCGGATTATTCATGAGTGAGCTGTCACATCCCATCAAAGACATGTCAGATTCCTTGTTGGGGTGGGCCACCCAGTGTGAACTAGAGCTGGCACAAAAACTCAATCAAGCTACTATCTCCATCATTGGTGAAATCGACCTCGCTACCGACGAGCTGGAAAAGATTGAAAAACTCTACGGGATCTTTCTTAACCGCCAACTCCGTGCTGGCGGCACTCTCGCAGAACTCGTCAGCCTGAGCCCAGCAACCTTTGTAATCACCTTAGGGGCACGGGCGAAAAAGTTGGTCACCGCTGATAATTTCGCCACCGAATACCTCGGAGGACTCGGACTGGATACCAGTTTGCAGGATGAATTAACGGTGCTGCTAACGGAAAAACTTGGTGAATTTCTCACCGGTCTACAAGTCGAAGCCTTCGATGGAATCGATCCCATCACTCGTCTGTGTTGGCATGCCGGAGTAATCAATACTGAGGTACCACTGATCCTAGAAGCACTCGATGCAGCAACCGAACTCACTCTAGACACAGTCGAGTTGCCACCATATTTTGCTGGGCTGGCCACCACCTGTATAGATTGCGCACCGGAGGCCACTGCTACGAGGCTTTTTAACGCCATCCTCACGCTGCGTCAGTTCAGCATTGACCACCCACAATCTTGGTACGACCGCAATCGCAAACACCTCGAGCCAAAACTTCCCATTGCTTTAGCAGAGGCCTTTGTTGCTGAATTGCGAGAAAGACCAGTAGGAACTGCTGATAGAGAGGCGGCTGTGGGGGTAGCCAACCGCGAAATGCGCCCCAGACTTATCCTCGACCACCGACGTAAGAAAGTCTGCTTGCGTCTTCCTGAGCAGCGGGTACCAGCTCATGGCGAAATCACATGGCGGGTCAGCCTTGAAGGCTCCACTACCGTCTATCGCACCGCACCGGCTTTCGGAGATATTACTGGCTACTCTGAACCATTAGATATCACCTTGCCTAAGGCAGTGCGAGAAGTCACCGTCGAAGACCTAGCCAATAACATCACCTGGAACATTCCAGTGGTCAATAGCAACGACCCTATCTTGCTATTCAATAAGCGTGGCGGTTCGGTCACTGACAAAAAATCACTGCACCACCAACGGCTCCGAGCCTTAGTACCCGCAGAAACCAGGCTAGTAGATGTAGTTCATGGACAAAACATCACCCCAGTCGCATCCTTTGAAATCGATGGCTGGGATGGCTGGATCTGCCACAACCTCAGTCTGGATGGTGTCGATTCGCTCGCAGCACTCGAAGCCAAGGCACAACCCGATCTCAACCTGCTACGCATCGTCGATCCTAGACAACGGGTTTCTTTCCATACCTCAGATGACGCTATTGCCCACATCACCACCATGGGAGGGCTACCAGTCCACTCTCAATCCCTGTTGGCAGAATTTCCACCCACCCCTTCTGGCCAATCAGAAACGTGGCACTTGTCTATCTCTTCCTTCGCTGGGGTTGGAACCGCAGGTGAGGAAATCACCCAGCCCGAACCGCTGGAAGTTCCTGCCGAGGGCGGGGTGTTCGAAGTCTTTGACCCCGAGCTTTACGACGCCCCTTGGGTCGGCGAATACCTTGTACGCATGCGCGGACCCCGCAATGAATCCTTCCGTCATGAATTTGCCATCGTCGAAGGAATGCTTGCCAAAACCACCTACCAAGGCCCATGTGGATCCTTCCGCATCCCCGCCCGTGGTGGTCTAAGCGAAGCAACTTTAATAGTAAAATCTGGGGAGAAACCCTTTGAAGTTTCCCCCAAACACCCTGAAGTCACCGCCAATGAAGCAGCCACCGACTTCACCATCTCCACCGAAGAAGGCGACCTTCTACCACTACATTTCAACCCTCCTCGGTTGATTTTCGAGCTCCCCCTGATCTCTGAACCAGCTATGTGGCGTGCCAGCCGGATGACGCTACACCCCAATATGGTAGACATCACTGGATTGGTGCGTATCCGTGGCGAAGGTGCGCTCGGGGACCCTAAGATTTCTATCACCAATACCCACGGCAAACCAGTCAAAACCACTAAATTGACCAGCCCAGACGGGGGATTGACCTACGTCACCGAAATGACAAAGATCATTTCTGGCTCTCACACCCTGCCCAAAGGTCGGGTCAATCTGGAATGGACCGACCTCGCCAACAATAGGCGTATCTCGGTAGCACTCGCCGATATTGAAACATCGGATATACCTACCATTAGCCTCAAGGACAATCGGCTGGAACTTTCCCCAGGAGTAGGCGCCGAGCTGGTTGAAAACCAAGGTGTATGGATTTGGCCTGCTACCGCCCCGTGGGTGCCTGCATACACACTTCCAGTCAGTGAGGGGGCGGTGGAACTACCCACACAACTACATAATGCTGGCAACCTCATTGTCCAACTGCATACCCGTGATCCATTTACGGTATTGCGCACTCCGGTCACGCCGGGACAATTGTCGGTTTTCGTTTCACAGCCGGGGTTCTATGGCACTAATGATGGGGCGCTTGGTACCCTGTCTGCCTTCATTTCAGGGGAATCAACAGAAGTTCCCACCGACCCCACCGTCATGCCGGTGCTGTGGGACATGGTTGCCACCAGTGGTGACGGACGCCGCGCCGAAACCATTGCCGCCGTGCGGCAGGTATTTACCGCTAACCCTAATGAAGCGCTACGTGGTTTGGCCACCTCCTTAGTGAAATCGGAACGGCAACCAGGATGTTTTATCGAAACAGGACTTGTTCGGTGCCGATTTAATCAAGAACCCACCGACACAGCTGACTATCACCGTGCTGCTTGGATCGGCACACTGCAATTACTTGGCCTACTGGGTGCCCTCTATGGCGAAGAAGGGTACACACAGGAAGAAAAACCCCAAGCGAAAGAACTACTTGCACAGATTCAAGGACTTGCTGGCGATAACCTGCTAGATACTTTGAAATCGGCGCGAGACACCACTCTTGATTCTGCCTGCATTGATAAATCAACGGTCATGGTGGCCGGGATGGACCCCGCACAGCAACAGTTTTTGCTCAATCAGGTTTTTGGTGAACACATCGTTCCCGGTGCGGTCATGGATGATTCCACCCGGTTACTGGCAGTGTTCGAAACCTTCAACCAACGCGACAATCTACGGGCATTATTGACCTCTGAACAACTGATTGCCTCAGCGGTGACCTTGCTACGTACTTTGCGTAGCTCCAATAAGGCACTGTATGCACTTGCGC
>JBHACV010000118.1:0-23622 GCA_041854705.1 Corynebacterium sp. | reverse complement strand
TATAGCAGGGCATGGGGCCACGCATCATTTGCGCCTATGGTGAGGGTGACTACGGTGGTGTTGGCGCCTAAGGCGCCGTGCTCTTCGGCGCGGTCGATGCTTTTATCTAACACTTCGGCAGATATTTGGCCGCCACCTGATACTTCGATAATGGTGGAACCGGAGCAACTGGCATTAAAAAATGAGGGGAAATTACCGGCTAAGTTTTCTGGATATGAATCGGTGCCGGTGCGGCAGGGGGCATTTTCGCGCTGTACCAGTTGTTCTGACCAGGTTGGGTTTGCGGCGATTGAATCTCCAAAGGCGACATAGCTTGTGCCACCTGTTTGTGCCAGCGCTGGTGTTGCCGGTAGCAATAGCCCAGTGGCGAGCAAAGCAGCAATCAGCCGGTTTTTACGTGTAGATAGACCCATCATGTTTTTCTAGCCTAATCGTACTGATAGATTATTCAAGTTGAATTAGGGGGTGTGTGGGGAGCAATAAATCTGAGGCAGTAAGGGGGCGTAGTGCAGATAAAAATCATGGCCTAGTTTATGTGCTAGGCCATAGGTGGGTGAGTTAGTGTGCTCTAGTTTCGGCGAGCAGCAGCGGCGATTCGGTGGAAACTGGGGATCTGGGGTAGGTCCTCAATGAGCACAGCATTGCCCTCGGCGTCGGAAAGTGGGATGCACCAGTTGGGGTACAGGTCCTTGCCGGTTCCTGGTTGGTTTTGGACTTTGCGGTCGCCGACCATATCGACTAGTGCGGTACAGGTCAGTGCCGCGGGGGTTTCA
The DNA here is from genome assembly GCA_041854705.1 of Corynebacterium sp. Classification (GTDB taxonomy): domain Bacteria; phylum Actinomycetota; class Actinomycetes; order Mycobacteriales; family Mycobacteriaceae; genus Corynebacterium. The sequence continues at coordinate 22,849 of JBHACV010000118.1, read as the reverse complement.
GAAATGAATCGGTGGGTAGCAGCAACGAGGGTGGTGGTTTCGCCGCGTTCGTGGCGAGCGCGGCCGTGGAAGGTGTCCATGTGGAAGTCTTCTCCGGCAAAGCCACCTTGATGTAGTACTCGATCTAATACTTCGGCTTGCCAGTGGAGATCACCAGCGATTTCATCGTCAACGTTGCTGAGTAGTAGTCCGAGTTCTTCGCGGAGGGTGATGTGTGCGCCTTCGAGATAACCAGCAGTCGGGGGGAGATCGTGGGTGGTTACCGAAGCTAGACAGGCGGGTCGATATTCTTCCTTTAGGCGGGGACCGCCTTGGGAGGGGGAGGATTCGAACCAGAGTACTGAGGTACCCATTACTCCGTATTCAGCCAGTACTTCTTGGACCCAGGGTTCGTAGGTGCCGAGGTCTTCACCAATGACGACTGCTCCGGCGCGTTCGGCTTCTAATACGAGGATTCCCACCAAGGCTCGGAAATCGTAGTTTACATAGGTGCCGCTGGCTGGGGCTTGCATTCGAGGAATCCAAAATAGTCGGAATAGGCCTAGCACATGATCGACCCGGATACCGCCGGAGTGGCGTAGTACGGTGCGGAGCATATCGCGCCACGGGCGGTAGCCGAGCTGGGCGAGTTTTTCGGGGTGCCACGGTGGTTGGGACCAGTCTTGGCCGTGTTGGTTGTAATTATCTGGTGGTGCGCCCACTGAGGCTAGGGGGGCGAGGACACCGGCGAGGTTTTCCGCGTCGGCACCACCAGGGTGGACGCCGACTGCGAGGTCAGCCATTACACCGATTTTCATGCCAGCGGCTTGACATCGAGCTTGGGCGGTGGCTAATTGGTGATCGCAGATCCATTGCAGCCACATATAGAATTCGGTCAATTCTGATAGTTGGTCTGCGGCAACATCGGTGGTTACGTCCACTCCTGTGGCTTCGAATTCTTTCTTGGCGCACCAGCGGGCGAATTCTGCCAAGCCGTCACCTTCGGCGTGGATGTAGTCGCGGAAGAGTTGTTCTCGGATTACATCGCGTTCGATTTCGAATAGTTCCCGTAGTACTTTAAGTTTCGCGGCATAAATGGGGTTGCGGTCAATTATTTCTGAGCTGCGATTGAGTTTTTTGAAGGATTCAGCGATCTTGGCAACTTCTGCTGCTTGCTCCTCGTCTAGCAGTGCCATTTCTGGGATATCTTCGATCCGAATATAGATGGGATTGCTAAACCGGCGGGTGGTTGGTAGGTAAGGGGAGTCTTCGATGGGGGGAAATGGCTCGCCTGCGTGGAGGGGATTAATTAGTAGGAAGTCCCCGGCGTCATTATTGGCGATGGTTTCGCCCAGTAGCCCGAGGTCGTGGAAATCTCCGATTCCCCAGGAATCTGCGGAGCGGACTGAATATAGTTGGGCCATTACTCCATCGACTGGGTGGGATAAATATGTGTTGGTAGTTGATAGTCGGGCGGGGGTAACGATCAATGAGCAGTTGTCAGTGACTCCATTAGAGATCATGGTCAGGGTGTGCCAGCCTTGGGGGAGTCCTGCAGGTAGTTCAAAAGAGGCTTCGCCCCAGGTGATGCCATCGATAGTGCGTGGTCCGTTCCAATTTTCTACTTGGGTGGCGGGGTATCCGACTGTGCCATCTTCGAAAACGACTGATAGTTCCACATCAGCACCGTCGTGTAAGTGGACGTTGAAGATAGTTGATTCGGCATCGGTGGTGACGATACAGCGTGGTAGTGGTCGGGTAAATTCTTGTTCTTCTCGGGCGTGTATCGCTTGGATAAGTGTCTCTTCGCTGGGGGTTTCTTCATCTCCTAAATCCACCCCTAAGGCTTCTAAGATTTTCAGCAGGGTGTCATCTGAGGCTTGGATATGATGACCGCCGAAGCCGGTGTATTCCGTTGAAATTGAATATGCAGCGGCTAATGTTCGTAGTGCTTCTTGATAACCCACAAGTGGCTATTCTGCCATCGTGGGGTGAAGAAAACGCAATCTGTGTTTGCTAGGGGTTACGGTACATTCTTATAAGAAGGATGATCGAAGTTGAAAGAGAATGCGTAAGTAGGGAAATATGCAAGAGATAACAACCAAAGCGGAATACAGCATTGGCGAGAAAGATACTTGTTTGACAGCCCTCATTGGGGGTTCGAAGGCGCGGCCTTATGGGGTGTTGTTTACTCGACCAAAGAATTTCGAATGGGTCAATGTCACTGCGGCTGAGTTTATTGCCGAGGTGTATGAGGTGGCTAAAGGGTTTATTGCCAATGGGGTTCAGCAGGGGGATCGTATTGCGCTTTTGAGTGAGACTCGTTACGAATGGTCGGTATTGGATTTCGCTATTTGGGCTGCGGGTGCGGTGTCAGTGCCGATTTATAGTTCTTCTTCGTTGAGTCAGATTGAATGGATCATTGAAGATTCTGGTGCGGTATTTGCGGTTACCGAAACCCGAGAGCACACCGAGCTTATGAAGAACCTAGTGTTGGGGGCTGATGGCAAGCCATTACTGTCGGGTTCGTCATCGCAGTTGCGGCGGATTTTGGAGATCAACTCCTCGGCGTTGAACACGTTGAAGTTTGAGGGGCGGCCAATTACGGATGAGGAGGTGGATGCTCGCATCGCTGCTACCTCTTCGGCTGATTTGGCGAGTTTGGTCTATACCTCGGGAACCACTGGTCGGCCAAAAGGATGCCGATTGACTCATGCCAATTGGTTGAGTGAAGCCTATGGGTTGTTGACGAATCCCATTGGGGCGATTGCTGTTCCTGGTAATCGAGTGTTGACCTTCTTGCCGTTGGCGCATGTGTTTTCCCGCGCGGTGTCATTAGCGGTGGCTATTGGAGGTGCCACCCAATCGCATTGGTCGGATTTTTCTACGCTTGGGGTGGAGTTCCAGCGAGCTCGGCCGAATTTGATTTTGGGGGTACCGCGGGTATTCGAGAAGGTGCGCAATTCTGCTGCGGCTAATGCGGCTGAGGGAGGGCCAATCAAGGCGGCGTTGTTTAATAATGCTGAGAAAACCGCAATGGAATACTCCCGTGCCTTGGATACTGCTGAGGGGCCATCGCGGGCGTTGAAGCTGCGACACGCCACTTTCGATCGGTTGGTGTACTCCAAGATTCGTGCCGCAATGGGTAATTCGGTCAAGTACGCCATTTCTGGTGGGTCGGCCATGAATCCTGATATTTTGCATTTCTTCCGCGGGATTGGCGCGCCAGTTTATGAGGGGTATGGGTTGACAGAAACCACTGCCGCGGCTGCCGTTGATTTCATCAATCAGAAAATCGGTACTGTGGGGCCACCGATTGGCGGTGTGTCGCTGCGGATTAATGAGGATAGTGAAATTCTTATTAAGGGTTCTGTGGTATTCGAAGGGTATTGGAACAATGAGGAAACCACAGCAGAGGCCTTTGATGAGGACGGCTGGTTCAACACGGGGGATTTGGGTGAGTTATTAGAGTCTGGGCATCTGGTGATTACTGGACGCAAGAAGGATCTCATTGTTACCGCCAGTGGTAAGAACGTGTCACCTGGTCCGATGGAAGACTCATTACGATCGCATCCGCTGATTAGTCAGGCGATGGTAGTCGGGGATGGCAAACCATTTATTGGCTTGCTGGTCACTTTGGATGAGGACGCGTTACGACGTTGGAAGCTTAACCGTAATATTCCAGAGTCTCGGACTGTGAAAGAACTAGCAGTGGATCCTGCTTTGCGGGCAGAGATCCAAGATGCGGTTAATACCTGCAATTCCATGGTTTCGCATGCCGAAGCTATTAAGAAGTTTCACATCCTTGATCAGGATCTTTCTGAGGAATCTGATGAGCTGACGCCAACGATGAAGGTAAAGCGAAATGTGGTGGCTCGTCGGTACGCGGATGCGATTGCTGAAATTTATAAACGATAGCATTCGGGTAGATATATAAACGATAACTTTTTTGCCCCCGGGGGTGCATATTCGACACGAAGCACCCTTTTCCTTTACCGTTTTGCGGCGCGTTGGCTGACAAATATGCGCTACCTGTTTTAGAGTCAGACCACGGAAACGAGCGGTGTGACATACCAATAACAACACCTACAACCGTGGTCACAAAACTATCAATACGCTCGTTAAATACTAGGTGAGAGATATTTTAGAAGGAGTGGATGCGGAGATGCAGGTGGTGGATGCAACAATGCGTCATCGTGAGCTCACTCAGGAGGTTTTCAATATAGGTGACGAGGTGGCCACCTATATTGAAAACATCGCTGAGGCTGTCGCCGATTGGGATGCGGAACTTGTAGAAGATTGCATGGCGGAATTTGAGGAAATCGTCGAGGAAGCTCGGAAAGATTCTCGAACATTAATCACCGAATTAATGGGGTTGCGTCAAGCACTAACTTCTGGATTAGCATCTGGCACAGTTTCGGCTTCTGGGGGCGCAACCAAGGAAGTGGAACGTCCAGTGTTAATTACCCCACACTCGTTAAAAGAACGGTTCCCCATTTCCAAATCACCGGTGATCGTTGGAGAGATGGCTCAAGCATTGGAAGCTAGAACCGATCTTATTGGGGAGTATTTAGCCCATATTGTGGAGTGGGAACTCGCGGAAACTGAGCGAGCAGCACGCGACGTTGATTCGATTTCATTACCGTTATTGTATGCCCGTACCGCTGAAGCGGTGAATGCGGCAACCACTGCATGGTTGCGCACTGTCGCCGATGAGCATCCTGGTTTTACCAATACTATGCGGGGCCATAATCCACCGGCTTTTTTAAGCGAACGCGCTCGAATCGATGCCGTGGTGATGCGTGTGCGCGATAAATTAACAACTCATATGGGAAAGCATGTTTCTTAGATAAAAACCTTTAGCCTAACCTGATTGCCTCTTAGTGCGGTTGAGTGATTAAGCTGGGTCGGATTATGGAAACTTTTCAGTTACTCCCACACAACCCAGTCACTGGTTTTGGTGTTTATGTGCATGTGCCTTTTTGTAGTTCACGTTGTGGGTACTGCGACTTCAACACCTATACTCCCAGTGAAATCGGTTCCGCACTATCGCCCGATATTTATCTCGCTAAGTTAGAGACAGAGCTGGAACTGGCTGCCGCACTGCGGGCGGCAGCTGGGGACCACCGAGTGGCAACTACCGTCTTTATTGGTGGTGGGACCCCCTCACTGCTTGGTGCAACTGGGCTGATTCAAATCCTACAGGCAGTGAAAAACACCACAGGTTTAAGCCCGAGCGTGGAAATCACCACAGAGGCCAACCCCGAGTCTACCGATCCCGAATTTTTCGAGCGATTGGTAGACGCGGGGTTTAACCGTCTCTCGCTGGGGATGCAGTCAGCCAGTGCTAAGGTGCTGGCAGTATTGGAACGCCAGCACACTGCTGACCGGGCATTTCATGCAGTATCCGAGGCGCATCAAGCAGGCTTCCGACACATCAACCTCGATATGATTTATGGCACCCCCACTGAAACCGATGATGATGTCAAACACACCCTAGATAAAGTGCTAGAAACTGAGGTGGATCATGTCAGTGCCTACTCTTTGATTGTGGAGGAAGGCACTCGGATGGCTCGAAAGGTGCGCACCGGTCAGCTACCAGAACCAGCAGAAGATACTTATGCTGACCGCTATGAACTAATCGACGCCCGACTCCGCGATGCTGGGTTTTCATGGTACGAGGTGTCCAATTGGGCCAAAGATGGTGGGGAATGCCGCCACAACTTAGGCTACTGGTTGGATCAAGACTGGTGGGGTGCTGGCCCTGGGGCGCATTCCCATATCAATAACATGCGGTTTTCCAACCAGAAACACCCCGCGCGCTACTGCGAAACCTTGACAGCTGGAAAACTTCCCATCAATGATTGGGAAATCCTTTCCCCAACACAGCGCCGAGAAGAACGTATTATGCTCGGCCTACGGCTGTCTGATGGCCTGCCAGTGAGCATGTTCACTCCAGCGGAACTTCACGTTGCTCACGCCTTTGCTGACAATGGGTTAGTCCAAATAAATTCTTCCGTGTCGGTAACAGATCGAGGAAGACTGCTTGCTGATGGCATCATTGCGGATATTCTAGTGGCAGGCGAAAAAGTGTAAGGAGTGGTCATATGGCGCTGAGTACCCGCCAGCGACGAACCAAAGTTTTGCGTGCCATTGTCGCCGATTACATTGCACTCCAAGAACCAGTCGGATCGAAAGCGCTGCTAGAGCGACACAAGCTTCAGGTTTCAGCCGCCACCATCCGAAACGACATGGCTGCCTTAGAATCAGAAGGCTATATCACCCAGCAACACGCCAGCTCTGGGCGCATCCCCACCCACAAGGCCTACCGGATGTTCGTTGATTCGCTGACAGAACTACGCCCGCTTTCTGCCGCCGAACGCCGTGCAATCATTACCTTCCTCGAAGGTGGAGTAGACCTAGAAGATGTGCTGCGTCGTAGTGTGCAGTTATTAAGCCAACTCACCCGCCAAGCTGCGGTGGTAGCCTTTCCCAATCTGAGTACCACTAGGGTTAAGCACTGCGAAGTAGTACAACTATCCCCAGTGTGGCTACTTTTGGTCCTGATAACCGACTCCGGCCGAGTCGACCAACGCAATGTAGAACTTGATGACATCTGCAACCCAGAGCATGTCGTAGTACTCAAAGAGCTGCTCAATCGTGCTCTTAATGGCAAAACCCTTACCGAAGCCTCAGCGTCGCTAACCGAATTGGTGCAGTTTCAAGATCCGACTCGTATTGTTGATCCACAAGTGCAACCCCACCTTATGCGGTGCGTGACCGTGCTAATCGAAACCTTAGTAGAACAACCCAATGACCGATTGATTTTAGCTGGAACCTCTCATTTAACCCGCATTGCCCAAGATTTTCCCACCTGTTTACCTGCGGTTTTAGAAGCTTTGGAAGAGCAGGTTGTGGTGCTCAAACTATTGGCCAACATGCAAGAGCTCAATCATGTCAGTGTGCTCATTGGGGAGGAAAACGAAGAAAATCAACTACGCGAAACCGCGGTGGTAGCCACCGGCTACGGCACCCAAGGTGCACCACTGGGTGGTCTTGGCGTAGTTGGACCCACCCACATGGACTATTTCTCCACCATGTCCAAGGTGCAAGCGGTGGCAACCTATGTTAGCCAAGTGATCGGCGGGGAGAAGTAAGTATCACCTGGTACTTTCGCTGTTAGCGAACCTAGACCGAAATGACTGGGAGTTTTGCACATCAGGTGGTTACAATGGCGGGCAGTTTAAAAGCAAACTGTAAAAGTAAAGGAAGTTGTCCACCACCGTGGCTCGTGACTATTACGGCATTCTTGGCCTTGACAAGAATGCAACAGATAATGACATCAAGAAGGCTTACCGCAAACTTGCTCGCCAATACCATCCTGATGTCAATGACACCGCCGAAGCGGCGGAAAAGTTCAGCGAAATATCCATTGCCCAAGAGGTATTGCTGGATCCAGAGCGGCGTCGCATTGTTGACATGGGCGGCGATCCCATGGCCCAAGCCAGCCAAGGGCCAACATATGGTGGTGGTTTTGGTGGCGGCATAGGCGATATCTTTGAAGCCTTCTTTGGGGGAACAACCACCCGCGGACCACGTTCACGGGTACAACCTGGCCGCGATGCCTTACTGCGCACCTCCATTACCTTAGAAGAAGCTTTCAGTGGGGTAGACAAAGAAGTCACCATTGATACTGCCATTGTGTGTGACGCCTGTGAAGGTACCGGCTCACAATCCCGTGCAAAACCAGTAAGCTGTTCCCACTGCGGTGGCACAGGTGAAATCCAACAAGTGCAGCGCTCCCTCCTCGGCAATATCATGACCACCGCGCCATGCCCCATGTGTGAAGGTTATGGTGAGATCATCCCCGACCCCTGCGATAAATGCGGTGGTGACGGCCGCATGCGGGCACGCCGAGACAAAACCATCAGAATCCCTGCCGGTATCGACAACGGCATGCGGGTCCGCATGGCTGGTCAGGGTGAAGTCGGCCAAGGCGGTGGCCCAGCAGGTGATCTGTATGTAGAAGTCAGCACCAAATCACACCCGGTGTTTAGCCGTGACGGTGACGCCCTACACCTGACGGTAGATGTCCCAATGGTCGATGCCGCACTCGGTTCAACAGTAAGCGTCACCGGGTTAGATGGCACACCCATTGAATTCACCGTCCCACCAGGAACCCAACCTGCCGAGCGGCTAGTCATTGCAGAAAAAGGCATGCCAAAACTGCGAGCCGAAGGCTTCGGTGACATGATCGCCCATGTTAATGTCACCATCCCTACCACCTTGGACGCCAAGTCCAAGGATCTATTGGAGTCCTTGCGTAATCATCGTGAGGATCGCTGCGGCGTACACCAAGACCCAGAAGCTGATGAATCAATCTTCAGCAAGTTCCGCAACCGCTTCCGAAAATAAGCAGTCATATGTCCCTGCCGGTGTTTATTTATCCCGCACCACTGACCGATCACATTCGGCTCAGCGGTGCGGAAGGAAAACACGCCGTTACCGTCAAACGCATCCGAGTCGGAGAACAGATTGCGCTTATCGACGGCACCGGCACCAAAGCTACCGTCACAGTCACTGCTATTCAGGGCAAAGACACCCTCGAAGGAACAGTAGAATCCACAACATTTAGCCCAGAACCCACCCCAACAGTGACCATTGTCCAAGCGTTACCCAAAGCGGAACGCTCCGAGCTCACAGTGGATTTGCTTACCCAAGCCGGTGCCGATCACATTGTTCCCTGGCAAGCCGAACGGTGCATTGCCAAATGGACTTCAGCCCTCAAACAAACCAAAGGCCAGCAGAAATGGCAGGCTGCAGCCGTAGCCGCAGCCAAGCAAGCGCGGCGGGTGCGGATACCAACAATCGCCGAGCCAAGTGACACTACCGGCGTCGAAAAGCTCATCGCCACCGCCGATTGTGCACTGGTGCTACACGAAGAAGCCACCGAGTCAATTACAACAGTGCCGCTAGTTGCCACTGGCACACTTGTGATTATTATCGGACCTGAAGGTGGGTTGAGCAACACAGAGGTAACACGGTTCCAACAAGCCGGTGCCCAGCCGGTGCTATTAGGGCCAGAAGTGCTGCGGACCGCCACTGCTGGTATGGCAGCCCTCGTCGCCGTGGGGATGCGCACCACACGGTGGGGAAATAATCCACAGGCGGGGTAAGGTGTAGAAGCAAAACAATGAAACGAGAGTTAAAGGTTTAATTTTCATAGTGTCGATTACCTCTGCGAAACCACGACCAATAGCTGAAACCATCACCCGCAACATCGAGCTAGACAGCGATCATTCCCAGATCATCCTGGGAATCAATGACGAAAACCTCAAGGTTTTAGAAAACCAATTAGACTGCCACATCCATGTCAGAGGAACCACCGTTACCTTAAATGGAGCAGATCATGAAGTCGCCCGCGCCCTGCGGGTATTCAAAGAGCTGCAAGCGATGGCACGACGTGGTCACGTGATTAGTCCCGATGCAGTCAAACAGGCCATCACAATTGTTACCACCAATGCGCCACAATCAGTAGCGCAAGTGATCGCCGATGACATTGTGGTGCGCCGCGGCAAAGCCATTCGCCCAAAAACACTAGGACAGCGTGAATACGTTGACGCAATCGACAATAACACCATTGTTTTCGGCCTTGGCCCAGCTGGTTCCGGTAAAACCTACCTAGCAATGGCCAAAGCAGTACAAGCACTACAATCCAAACAGGTTTCTCGCATCATCCTGACCCGACCAGCAGTAGAAGCAGGGGAAAAGCTCGGCTTTTTACCCGGCACACTAGGGGATAAAATCGACCCCTACCTGCGGCCTTTGCATGATGCACTAAGGGACATGGTCGAACCTGAGATCATCCCCAAACTAATGGAAGCCGGGATTGTGGAAGTAGCCCCACTGGCCTATATGCGCGGACGCACCCTCAACGATGCATTCGTCATTTTGGATGAAGCCCAAAACACCACCCCAGCGCAGATGAAAATGTTCCTCACCCGCCTAGGCTTCGGTTCGAAAATGGTGGTCACCGGCGATATCACCCAAGTAGACCTACCCCGAGGACAAAAATCTGGGTTACGCATCGTTCGCGACATCCTAAACGGTGTGCCCGACATTCACTTTTCCGAACTCGGGGCCAACGATGTGGTCCGGCACCAGCTAGTCGGCCGGATCGTCAATGCCTACGATTTCTATGAACAACGCAAGGAGCAGTCATGAGCATCGAAGTCGTCAATGAGTCGGCCTATGACGGCGTGAATGAAGAATCACTCATCGACGTCGCTAGCTTCGTGCTTAGCGAGATGGACATCCACCCCGACGCAGAAGTAACCATCTCCCTAGTCGACATCCCCACCATGAGTGAACTACACCTTAAGTGGATGGACCTAGAAGGCCCAACTGACGTATTGAGCTTCCCCATGGATGAACTCACCCCCAGTATGGGACGCCCCGACGCCCCAGATGCCGGGCCCGCCATGTTAGGCGATATCATCCTGTGCCCAGAATTCGCCGAGAAACAAGCCGAACGCGCTGGACACGACCTCGGTCACGAATTATGCCTACTCACCGCACATGGCTGCTTGCACTTATTAGGCTACGACCACGTTGAACCCGCCCAAGAACAGGAAATGTTCGCGCTACAAAACGACCTGCTGCGTGACTGGTACAAAAACTGTGAGCAACGGTTTGTACGCTACCAACCAAAACCCACTGGCGCCCAAGCCTTCCCAACCGCAGCCGACCGCGCACAGCTTGAAGAACTTTTCAGCGGCGAAGGAATCCTACCAATTGCCCAGCCACTGAGCACCCAACAACCAGAGGAACATCAGTGAGCCCAGTCCTCCTAGGCTGCTACACCCTAATAGCACTACTATTATCAGGTCTATTAGGCACGGTAGAAGCAGCGGTGTCATCAATTTCCCGGGCCCGTGTGGAACAAATCTACAAAGATAAAGAATCCGGCTCCTCCCGGATGCTTCTGAAAGTACTCGATCACCGCGCCGAACACATCAACCTACTGGTGCTAGGCCGATACTTTTTAGACGCCACAGCAGCGGTATTCACCGCCATGTTCACTTTAGAATTCATGCCAGAACAACAGTGGGCATTAGTAGTCGCGATTGTGGGCGTAACCCTCGTTTCATTCACCATCATTGGAGTATTTTCACGAACTGTAGGGCGGAAAAATCCTTACACAGTTTCTTTAAGTTCCGCTGTCTTCCTCAATGCAGTAGCAAAAGTCTTAGGACCAATCCCGAAAATACTGATTTGGATTGGCAATGTAATCGCACCGGGACCTGGGTTTCGCAATGGCCCCTATTCCACCGAGGTAGAGCTGCGGGAAATGGTCGACATTGCCCAAGAACATGGTGTGGTGGAAGTCCAAGAACGGCGAATGATCCAAAACGTCTTCGATCTCGCTTCCTCCATCGCACGGGAAGTCATGGTGCCACGGACGGAAATGGTATGGATAGAATCACATAAAACCGCCGGTCAAGCCACTAGTCTCTGCGTTCGCTCGGGCCATTCCCGGATTCCTGTGATCGGGGAAAACGTTGACGATATTTGTGGCGTGGTGTATCTCAAAGACCTCGTAGAACGCACCTATTTCGGAACCGATGGCGGCAACAGCCTAACCGTAGCTGAGATAATGCGACCAGCAACCTTCATCCCAGAATCAAAAAACTTGGATGACCTATTACATGAAATGCAGACCAAACGATTCCATATCGCCCTAGTGGTGGACGAATTCGGCGGCATTGCAGGGCTGATCTCCATCGAAGACATCCTAGAAGAAATCGTCGGAGAAATCGCCGACGAATACGATGCAGGCGAAATCACCCCAATTGAAAAACTAAGTGATAACTCCTACCGCGTAGTAGCTCGGTTATTCCTAGAAGAACTAGTAGAGAAAATCGAAGAAGACCACCATATTGAGATTGACTTCCCCGAGGAAATCACCGAGCAAGTAGATACCGTCGCCGGACTGATCGCCTACGAAAAAGGCCGAGTCCCACTACCAGGCACAGTGATCGAAACCCACGGACTGCGGTTACGCGCCGAAGGCGGTCGCGATCGCCGCGGCCGCGTGAAAGTCCAATCAGTATTGGTCACACTCCTACCTGAGACAAAAACCGAATCAGCTGATTAACCCACTGCCATACAGGTGACTTTTGTAAAAGCGCACCAGAACTACCAAGATGGATGCCATGACAATTCTCTCGATTCAATCGCATGTCTCCTACGGCCATGTGGGAAACTCCGCGGCAGTGTTCCCACTGCAACGCATCGGCCATGAAGTATGGCCGGTACACACCGTGAATTTCTCCAATCACACCGGCTACGGACAATGGGGTGGGGAACTGATCCCCGCAACCCAAGTAGCTAGCGTGATCGATGGCATTGACGCCCGAGGCGCTTTCACTGACATCGACGCAGTGCTGTCTGGCTACCAAGGCGGATCTGATATTGCCGATGTCATTATTGACGCCGTCGCCCGCATCAAACAAGCCAATCCACATGCCCTGTATGCCTGCGATCCGGTGATGGGTAATGCCAAATCCGGCTGCTTTGTCTCCGACCTGATTCCACCACTATTACGCGACAAGGTAGTACCAGTTGCCGACATCATCACACCAAACCAATTCGAATTGTCCTACCTCACTGGTATCGAAGCCACCGACATAGCATCCACCCTCAATGCCGCTGAGGCCGCACGAGCAATCGGACCCGAGACAATCCTAGTCACCTCCGTACTACGACCCGATCGGGAACCTAACACCATCGAAATGATCGTGGTCAACGACCAAGGCGCATGGAAAGTACAAACCCCCTACCTCGACTTCAAACGCAACGGCTCTGGTGATGTCACCGCCGCCCTGTTCACCGGACATTACATCCGCAACAAAGACGCCGCCAGCGCACTCGCCAAGACCGCCTCCTCAATTTTCGAACTCATCGAACGCACCCACGCCGCCGACTCCCGCGAACTCTTACTTATCGACGCCCAAGACGCCTTCGCCCAGCCACGCGAGCAATTCGCGGTAGAAAAGATTGCCTAAGCGATCAGGTAAGATAATTCAAGTGAGTTTCACCGATACCCCCGCAGGCTTCCGTTCTGGGTTCATAAGTTTCGTTGGTCGGCCCAATACTGGCAAATCCACCCTTACCAATGCATTGGTGGGACAAAAAATTGCCATCACTGCCGACCAACCAGAAACCACACGACATCCGATTCGGGGTATCGTGCACCTACCTGACGCCCAGATCATCATCGTCGATACACCTGGGCTACACCGCCCCCGCACCCTCTTAGGCGAGCGGCTCAACGAGGTGGTCAAAGACACCTACGCCGATATGGACCTCATTGGCATCACCATCCCCGCAGATGAAAAGATCGGCCCCGGTGATCGCTGGATTGTCGAAAACATCCGTAAGATTGCCCCGAAGACCCCACTACTGGGGATCGTAACCAAAGTTGATAAAGTCAGCCGAGATGAAATCGCCGCACAACTCATAGCTGTCTACGAACTTCTTGGCGGCGACAGCGAAGTCGTACCAGTCTCAGCAGTCACCGGCGAGCAACGTGATGTGCTGCTCAAAGTCATTACTAATCTGCTGCCAGAAGGCCCAAAGTTTTATCCCGACGACCACATCACCGATGATGACACCGAAACCCGGATCGCTGAACTTGTGCGCGAAGCCGCCTTGTCCGGACTACGGGAAGAACTGCCACACTCAGTGGCCGTCGAAGTCGATGAAATCCTACCGAACACAGAGCGCGAAGGCGTACTAGATGTCCACGTGATTATCTACGTGGAACGACCCGGACAAAAAGATATCATCATGGGCAAAGGTGGCCGACGAATAGGCCGGATCATCCACAATGCCCGACCACAAATCTGCGAACTTCTTGGTCAAAATGTCTACCTTGATCTGCGAATTAAAGTATTGAAAAACTGGCAATCCGATCCCAAACAACTCGGACGCCTTGGTTTCTAAGGTGTTGCTAACGTGAGGCGAGACTCCTATCGTGAGCGCGCCGTGGTCATTCGCAGCTATGACCTCGGCGAAGCCGACCGAATCATCGTCTTTCTCACCCAAACCCGTGGTCTTATCCGAGGTGTAGCCAAGGGCGTCCGACGCGCCAAAAGCAGATTCGGCTCTAGGCTGCAACCGTTTGTCGAACTCGACGTACAATTCTATGCTGGCCGCACCCTCGAATCAGTCACTGGTGCCGACACCGTACAGTTTTTCGGCTCTGGCATTATCGAAAACCTCGAAAACTACTCAGCAGCCTCAGCCGTATTGGAAGCCGCCGAACGATTAGCACTCGCAACAAGTGACGGACGGAAACAACTCTACCGCCTAGTGATTGACACTCTCGCACAATTACAAACCGACCCAGACCCAGTCCTACGTCTTGACAGCTTCCTGCTGCAAGCGATGGAACTCGCCGGTTGGGCCCCAAGCTTGTTTTACTGCGCCCAATGCCAACGACCCGGACCACATCACGTTTTCCACCCCGCGCCGGGTGGCGCAGTTTGCGTTCACTGTCGGCCATCAGGATCGGCGGAAATCGACCCAGAGGTGTTGCATGTAATGTGGCTGCTACAAGAAGATCATTTCGAACAAGCGCGTTCTCTTGCCACTGGGCAGCATGAAGCAATCCACCGACTTACTCGCGCACACTTCCAATGGCACCTTGAACGCACCCTGCTCAGCCTCAATGTTTTAGATCAAGCCTGAACCAAAGATGCTAATCGCACGGACACCCCACCCCTAAACATTGCGTTTTATGGTGCAGATGGCAGAATGAATGACGTGACTGAGCAACTGCATCCCCCTCAGATTCCGCAAGAACTCTTGCCCCGCCACATCGCATTAGTGATGGACGGTAATGGCCGGTGGGCCAAGCAACGAGGTCTGAAGCGCACCGAGGGACATAAACGCGGCGAAGCCGTGCTATTAGATATGGTGGCCGCCTGCCAAGCACTCGGAGTATCCCACCTTTCGGCCTATGCCTTCTCTACCGAAAACTGGCGTCGGTCGGCCGAAGAAGTACGCTTCCTCATGGGCTTCAACCGTGATGTATTGGCTCGGCAGAAACTGTGGATGCACGAGCGTAATGTGCGAGTACGTTGGGTCGGGCGACGCCCTAGGCTATGGCGAAGTGTGATTAAAGAACTCGAATCTGCCGAAGAACTGACCAAGAACAACACCAATATGACTCTCTACATGTGTGTTAACTACGGTGGACGGGCAGAAATAGTCGATGGTGTTCGAGAAATTGCTCGTCAAGTACAGGCTGGGAAACTCAAGCCCGAAGATATTACCGAAAAAACATTCCCCCGCTATCTTGACGAACCAGACATGCCAGATGTGGATCTATTCCTACGCCCATCTGGGGAGCAACGTACATCTAACTTCTTGCTGTGGCAATCTGCTTATGCCGAATTAGTATTCCAAAATAAGCTCTTCCCAGACTACACTCCACAGGATCTTTTTGATGCGGTGGAGGAATATGCGCGCCGAGATCGACGTTTTGGGGGTGCGAAGTAATGGCAGCAGCGGTAGCGGACCACACACCAACTCCCAAGCAAATCAAGCGTTGGCAACAGTATCTCGCCAATGAGCGGGCCGAGGCAGCTGTTTATCGGGAACTAGCCCGAAAAAAGGAAGGCGAAGAAAAAGAAATCCTGCTCGCGGTCGCCGAGGCAGAAGCTCGGCATGAACAACACTGGCAGGAACTACTTGGCGACGAGATCGGCATGCCCCGTACTCCCGACCTTGCTACCCGATTCCGCGGGTTTTTGGCTCGACGATTTGGAACAGTGTTTGCCTTGGCAATGATCCAAACCGCTGAGACTCGCACTCCCTATGCCGATGATGATGACGCTACGGAACAGATGAAGGCCGATGAGGCTATTCATGCAGAAGTAGTCCGAGGCCTAGCCGCGCGTGGTCGGGAACAAATGAGCGGTAATTTTCGGGCAGCGGTTTTTGGCGCCAATGACGGATTGGTATCAAACCTTGCCTTGGTCCTCGGGGTGATGGCTTCTGGAGTAGATCCACATATTGTCTTGCTGACTGGTATTTCTGGTTTGCTCTCTGGGGCGCTTTCAATGGGGGCAGGGGAGTACATCTCGGTCAAATCCCAAAATGAATTGTTGCAGGCCTCTAATCCGCATCCAGAAGCAGGCAAAGCGGTACCTCAATTAGATGTGGATGCGAATGAATTAGCACTGGTTTATCGAGCCCGCGGCATGAATGCCCTCGAAGCCCAAGCTCAAGCTGAGAAAGTATTTCAGCACATTGCAGCTTCCCAAGATGTGGAAGAAGATATGCTTGCTGGTACTGATACTGCTAGTGCGGATGTCACCGGTGGCGCATGGCAAGCGGCCTTTTCTAGCTTCTTATTTTTTGGAGCAGGGGCGTTTGTTCCTATTATCCCGTTTTTGTTTAGCATCTCGGCCACCACAGCAGGGGTTATTGCTATGGTGCTGGTGAGCATAGCACTGATGTTTACTGGGTCGATTACCGGAATCCTATCAGGAAAGCCACCATTGAAACGGGCGCTTCGGCAATTGGCTGTTGGTCTTGGTGCCGCCGTGGTGACTTACCTGCTGGGAATGGCCTTTGGGGTAGCCATCGGTTAGCTATAACTCAGCTAGGACAGCTATAACCCCATATAGCTATTTTGCCGAGCAGTGGGAGCATAAGCCATAGATTTCCGCATCATGTCCGGTGATTTGGAAATTGA
Organism: Corynebacterium sp.; assembly: GCA_041854705.1. GTDB lineage: Bacteria > Actinomycetota > Actinomycetes > Mycobacteriales > Mycobacteriaceae > Corynebacterium. The sequence continues at coordinate 6,102 of JBHACV010000118.1, read as the reverse complement.
ATTGCTCTGCTACCTCATTGGCCCACTTTTCCACAGGGCCACCATCGATTTCCACGGTCCGGCCGCATTGGGTGCACACAAGATGGTGATGGTGATCGCCATTGAGGCAGTGGCGGTAAAGGGTCTCGCCATTGGCCATATGCAGTGCATCAACTGCGCCAACCTCGGCCAACGATTGCAGCGTGCGATAAACGGTAGTGAGCCCGACCTTGAGATCACGCGCCAACAATTCTTGGTGAATTGTCTTAGCGGAGGAGAAATTCTCAAGTTCATGCAGAACCTTAACAACAGCGGTGCGTTGTCGGGTGCTGCGCACGCCGAGCTTGGGGATGGTGTGATCCACGGTTCGGTTCATGGTCTCCCTTTCTGCAAGGAAAGTTGTAGCACTATGGCATGTTCATTAGTGGTAATAGCTGGTGGTGGTGAGGCACCAGCTGGGCGCCCTGTCCAGTGTGGGGCGCAGCCACAGTAGAACATGTAATTGAGTCGCTGCTACAGTAAGTGGTCGTCAGGTGGGGTTGTCAGTCCCCACTGATTGTTAGCTAGCAGCGAGAGTCCTTCCTAGAACAGTAGAACTAGCAAGTACATCTCAAGCGTAGGTATTCATTGTCATTAACGCAATGATGCCTGCTGCTTCATTGGTTTATAGTCGCAGTTCAACGTCATTATTGGGGAGATGAAGATAATGAATTCATTTGGCAATGATTGCCAACAGTATGGCAATCGGTTGCATACAACATGAAAGCGGCCTTCGAATAATCAGAGGTAAAACCTCCTGAATTGATTCAGAAAAGCCGCTAAAATTTATTCTTCGCAGGTGGCGGCAGCCAACTCGATTACGTCGAGAATTTCACGGCACCGCAGTGTGTAGGTGATAAGACGCCCATTGCGAGCGCTGTCAACGATCTTCGCCTTCCGAAGCACCCGAAGGTGTTGGCTAATCAAAGGCTGACTGCTATCGAGTGCGTCAACGAGTTCGTAAACAAAATGATCCCGTTCCGCGAGAAGCTCGATAATCCGCAGCCTAATGAAAGAGTCTAAAGCCTTGAACAAACCTGCGGTTTCCATAAGCTTTTCAAAAGAAGGGTCAAGTGCCAACCGCTCTGACGGCTTAAGGGTTGAACTGTGGTCCAGGGTCGATCTGATGCTCGTTTCGCCAGATGTCATAATATGGCCTGCCTTGGTTAATCAGTTGTAATGCCTTAGTTAGTCGGTGGTTTTGTGGGGCATAGATGGAAAGGAAAACATTGGGGGATAGTGGTCGTGCTCAAAGATCACTATTGTGATCCCCAATGAGTTTCGTTAAGCATATCATTTTGTAGCACTTAGGACATTGTCGAAATTGATAAGCAAAATTTAATGCGTTTTGCTCGAGTCGTATTTTTGGAACTGTCCTGCTTAACTGCAATATGGGGTAGCTGAGGCATTAGTGGAGACTAATATTAAGGCGAGTCTCTCTCATAAAGTATTACCTAATTCGGGGGCGCTTATGGATTGTAATCCCGCCCCCTTTCTCATTTTATGTCTAGATTTCTATAGTTTTAGTGATGTGTCACTGAAAATTTTCCGAGTGTCGCTAAGGTGAAAATTGGTTAAAGGGCTAGCAAACTAAGTATTATTCATAATTGATATGTGTTGTGATTCCTGACTAGTCATGGGGTTCTTGTCAAGGGGGCAATCATTCTTGCTATGGTTCCCCCGGGGTAGGTTGTAACGATTTTTGTCTAGCGACTGATTGTGGTTTTGGGGATAGGGAAAAGCGATCAGAAAATATGCTTATGGGAGATTGGTGTTCCCTAAGGATTCTCAGTGGCATCTAGGGACTCATAGGTTTCTTCTGTTTAAAACCGGGGTGCACTTTGCTCAGTTTGACCACCAGCTTGCCAGTGCCTCGGGGCGTTGGGTTTGGGCTAGCTGAAAACCCCAGTATTCTTAATTTCTAGGTTTTAACAGGGAGATGAAAGCCGTTCATCACACCCGGCCGAAATTACGTCAAGGAGTTACAACCTTATGGCACCAAGCAATGTCATCGATACCGTCGTTAACCTGTGTAAACGCCGTGGATTGGTCTATCCCTGCGGTGAAATCTACGGTGGAACCCGCTCGGCATGGGACTATGGGCCGCTTGGTGTAGAGCTGAAAGAAAACATCAAAGAGCATTGGTGGCGGACCTTTGTCCGTGGTCGCGCCGACATGGTGGGGTTGGATTCTTCTATCATCCTGCCACGTCAAGTCTGGGAAGCTTCTGGGCACGTAGAAACCTTCACCGATCCTTTGGTCGAGTCACTACATACCCATAAGCGGTATCGCGCTGATCACTTGCTAGAGGCCTACGAAGCCAAGCATGGGCACCCACCAGCAAACGGACTTGCGGATGTTCCTGATCCAGAAACCGGCCAGCCTGGAAACTGGACTGAACCACAACTGTTTTCTGGTCTGATGAAGACCTTTTTAGGTCCAGTTGATAACGAACAGGGATTGCATTATATGCGCCCTGAAACTGCTCAAGGCATCTTTATCAACTTTAAAAACGTTATGACTACCGCTCGAATGAAGCCACCCTTTGGCATCGGTCAGGTGGGTAAGGCCTTCCGTAACGAAATCACACCCGGCAACTTCATTTTCCGTACCCGAGAATTCGAACAAATGGAGATTGAGTATTTCGTTGCACCCGAGGATGCCCCTGCGAAATTCGATGAATGGGTCCAAGCTTGCTGGGATTGGTTCATTGACTTGGGAATCAAACCAGAAAATATTCGGCAGTTCGATGTGCCTGATGAGGAACGCGCTCATTATTCTGCTGGCACCATCGACTTTGAGTACCGTTTTGGCTTCCAAGGTTCAGAATGGGGCGAACTCATGGGTGTGGCCAACCGGACTGACTATGATCTTGGCTGCCACATCAAACATTCTGGGGAAGACCTCAGCTATTTCGACCAGGTCACAGGGGAACGCTATGTACCCCATGTGATCGAGCCTTCCTTCGGGCTGACCCGAGCCATGATGGCCTTCCTCTGCGACGCCTACCACGAAGATGAAGCTCCCAACGCCAAGGGAGGCGTCGATAAGCGAGTGGTGCTGAAGCTGGATCCCCGCTTGTCACCAGTTAAAGTCGCAGTGCTGCCGCTATCAAAGAAAGACACGCTCGTTCCAGTCGCACAAGATGTGGCTGCCACTCTGCGCAAGCATTGGAACATTGACTATGACACCTCTGGTGCAATTGGTCGTCGGTATCGCCGCCAAGATGAGATTGGCACACCATTTTGTGTCACAGTTGACTTCGACACCTTAGAGGACAACGCCGTGACCGTTCGAGAACGCGATACGATGGAACAAGAGCGGGTTCGGTTGGACCAGCTTGAGTCCTACCTCGCTGCTCGGCTGATTGGCTGCTAGGAAAGGCACAACATGCTATACACTCTGTGGGGCGATCGGAGCAAAGTCGGCGATACGCCAGTGGTAAGTCTGTTTGATGACGCTAAACACACCATTGCTACCTTTCCAATCTCTACCAATGGTGAAGCCACTGCCACTGGGCCCGGTGACACCCAATGGAAAATCACCGGCGATAAAACTCATCTCGCAGCTAGCTTGCCGACGGGCCAACAGTTCAATGCACAAACCGTATCCAAGCCCTTTGGGCGGGCAGCAACCATTGACATTGACCTTGATGGCATGAAAGTCCAAGCAATCAATGAAACTGGTTCTAATTGGGTTTACGTCAATGAGCAGGACGAAGAGCTTGGTCAGTTCTCTGGTGGTAATAATGGAGTTCGTAAGGCGATCACCGAGTTTGTGCCCACTGCAGAATTAACCACCGAACAGAAGGTGTTTCTGTCGTGGGTCACACGCACTACACTCGAAGCAAAAACCATGTTCAGCACGCTGATCCTGACCTTGTGTTTATTGCTTGTCATTCCCATTGTGATCTTTGGATTGCTATAACGAGCTAAGGAGGCATCATGGTTGTACGACTGCGCTGGCATGGTCAACAGTTGATTGATGATGCCTCCGGGAAGTCACTCGCAAAAGTCGAGGGAAATCTGTTGCAGGTTGGTGTAGCGCAGCTGAACCTTACCCAAACAACTAGTGGGGTCAAGTGGTGCTTAACTGCGGCTGAGGGCGCAAACCAATGGGTGGTGCAATTGAAATCTCTTACGGTTTCTCGGCTGGTGGCGAAAACCCCCACAGGTAGCTATGAGCTGAAACGGGAATCGTCGTTTTCCAAGCGTCGAACAATTATCAACGATCGCGGGCAGGTGGTCGGGGTGACTCGACCACGGCTTAATACAGACCTAGAAGTTCAGATGCAGGCGCTGGATGATCTTCCGCTGGTAGATCTCGCGGTGGTGACATACGCCCTTACGATAGTGGACACCCCACATCGCCAAGTGCGTATGTAACAGCAGATTGAATTAGCCAGCATAGGGACGTGGGATAAGGCCCGGTTGCCAGCAAGCTTCAGGGCCGGTTAGTCACAGCAGGGTGGTGGGCCTTCTTTTTAGAATCGGCCTCCGCCACTAAAACCTCCACCGCCAAAGCTACCACCGCCACTGAAGCCGCCTCCACCGCTAAAACCTCCGCCGCCGAAACCACCACCAAAACCACCAAAACCGCCACCGTGGTTTCGACCACCACTAAGCAGCTCATTGATTACCATGCCAGCGACGATGCCAGTGGCAGCAGAATTACTCTGATGGCGATTCTGTGAATCAACATCGCGTTGTGCCAGTTTAGAAGCAGTTTGAGCAGCAGTAGTCGCACTGCGTGCGTAATTGATAGCGTCACGTGTTTGAGAAGTGCGAGCTTGTTGCGCTTGGGCATACAGCCGCTCTGCCTCGGCCAGTTTAGTGCGAGCTGCTGAACGTACATAGCGGCCACGAGTCGAAATATAATCTTGAGCACCCCTCAGCGCCGCTGAAGCTGCGGCAAGCTGTTGATCGCAGATCTGCAACTGACGACTGTGATCGCTGGTGCCGGTACGAATCTGATCCAGCATTTCATCGAGTTGGGAATCAATATCGGTCAGCTGGGACCAAGCAGTCAGTGGATCTTCATCTTTAATAGCTTTGGCTTGTTCAACCACAGTGCGGGCCCGAGCGATGGTGCCATCCACCGCATTCCAATCTAACTGAGTACCTTGGCTTTGCCCCAGACTGCGAATCTGGAGGGCCTCATTGATCTCATCATCGATTTCTTGGAATAATGCGGGGGTTCCAGCAATAGCGGCAGTAATATCAGACTCAGCGTTCTCAACTGCATCGAGCATGCGATCAGCTTTGGATACCGCATTCTCAGCGAAGCGAATGACATCAACTAATCCACCCTGTTCACCAGCTGGTTTGGTGCTTAGATCCCGACCAGCACTGGTTTGCTTTTCTGCCTCATCAATAGCAGCTTGCGCAACATCAACGTTAGCGAGGATGGGGGCGAGTGTAGTGTCAGGATAGGTATTTTTCAGGCTGACGAGTTTTTCCTCTGCTTGGGGCAGCCGAGTACGCACATCAATAATCGATTGGGTGAGCTTGTCCAGCGCGGCTGGAGCATTGACCAGAAGATTCCGCAGTTCCGCGAAGTTAGCAGCCTCTTTATCCAATGCATCATCAGCTAGCCCACAGGTGCTCACGATTTCCATGAGTAGGGCACGCTTTTCACTCTCATCAGTGTATTGGCGTGAATCCACTCGTTGCTTCAACTCAAATGCCTTTTGCAAGGTGGTGGTGGAGTGGTTCATCGCACGGGTAAAAGAACGAGTGCGTTCGGCCCCAAACTCCGAAACGGCAAGGTCTAATTCGGTGCGCGCATGACGGATTGATTCATCAGTGGAAACCAATTCTTCCTCGGACAGTTTTTCTAATGCATCAATGGGAAGCTGTGCCAAGGTGCTGGTATCACCAGGGGAGGCCTCTCGAGCGATCTCTAATTGCTGCGCCTCTTTCTTTTTACGCCTGCGATTGGCTACTACCAAAGAACCCCCACCAACCGCAGCAGCTATGCCAACACCACCTAGAATCACACCAGTGGCAGCGCCGGTACTGCTGCTAGAAGATGAGCCAGGCGAAGAGGATGAACCTGACGATGAACCTTGAGCATTTTGCTGCG
>JBHACV010000117.1:0-18112 GCA_041854705.1 Corynebacterium sp. | reverse complement strand
CCAACTGGCATCGAAGCCTTTGTTGTTATCTGCTACGAGGCGAGAATGATTTCATTCCAAGCGGTGCGCTTTCGACGTGCGTTAGCAGCAACACTGGTTGGTGGGGCAGTGCTGGGCTTTTTCCTTATTGTGGTGGCCCCGCAATACAAATACTCCAAAGCACAAGGCGTATATTCTGATCTCACAACATGGTTGACTGACCCGCTAGTCCTTGGGTTTCTCAGTGCTGGCCCCATTGTAGTGTGTATTAGCATTGGATTTTTCTGGCAACTAGGGCTTAGCGCCCGTCGCAACCTGATGCGGCTACGCGACCTTGAAGATCGCGCTGAACTGGCAGCTGTGCGGGAGCGTAACCGCATTGCCCGAGAAATGCATGACGTTATTGCTCACTCATTGACCGTGATGATTGCCCAAGCCGATGGCGGCAAATTCGCAGGAAAGAAAAACCCCGATATGGCGCTACATGCTCTAGAAACCATTGGCGAAGTTGGTCGAAAATCCTTAAACGAAATGCGCCAACTGCTTAATGTTTTGCACGAAAACTCCAATTCAGATCGACAATTGGAAACTAACCCAGGTATTCATGGCATCGAAGACCTTGTGCGAGAAACCAGAAGGGCAGGGGCTGAAGTTGTCTACCGCGTCGATGGTGCACCTGTCACTGTTAGTGAAACCCTCGGGTTGAGTATTTTTCGCATCGTGCAAGAAACCCTCACCAATGCCCTCAAGCATGCCGGGCCAGGAACGATATTGGTGCATTTGATCTGGGGGAAAGAGGAAAACAGCCTACATATCCTAGTCGAAAATGAGTTAGGATTGGGGCTAGTGAATAACCAGGAAAGTGGGCATGGCTTAGTTGGCATTGCCGAGCGGGTCCGACTCCACGGCGGCACCGTTGACTGGGGTATAAAAGAGTCCAGCAAATGGTTCGTCAATGTGGAACTACCCCTGAATTAACACCGAAGATTAATGGGGCGATAGGAATATTATGATCAAAATTGGCCTTGCTGATGACCAAATGCTGGTGCGCGCCGGGTTTTCCATGGTGTTGGGATCCCAAGATGATATGACGGTGGTGTGGGAAGCCGAAAACGGCGATGAAGCCGTAGCAAGAGCAATTGCCGATCCGGTGGATATTATCTTGATGGATATTCAGATGCCAGTCTGCAATGGTATTGACGCGACCAAAAAGATCCTCGCGCATCCCAATAACTCCGCCAAGGTAGTGGTGCTGACCACCTTTGATACCGATAACTACATCGTAGCTGCCGTTGAAGCAGGAGCCAGCGGTTTCCTGCTGAAAGATACCTCCCCAGAATCACTGATCGATTCAGTACGCACCGTGGGAGAACAAACCGCTGTAATCAGTCCAGTGGCTACCGCAAAGCTGTTTCGTAGCTTGCGACAGAACCTGCCTAGCGCCGATGCTTCACCTGGCAATAAGGTCGATGTAAATCATGGCTTGCTTGAACCACTCACCCCTCGGGAAATCGAGATTCTCACTCTCATGGCCTTTGGTCGTTCTAATCAGGAAATAGCCAGTGAACTATTTATTTCCCTACCCACAGTAAAGACCCATGTTGGTAAAGTGCTAGCTAAAACTGGTTCCCGGGATCGAGTGCACGCGGTACTTTTCGCATTTCGACGGGGGCTGGTCACCCAATCTGAAATACTGCGGGATGAGCCTAAGCTCTAACAATCCACCTTGGGGATGAGATCTGAGAATCGCTCTGCGGAACGATGTTTTTGTTGATGCTGCTAACGAATAATAGTAGCATGATTACAGTTTCGCATCTCAGTAAGAAGTATGGAAATAAGCTCGCCGTATCTGATCTTAACTTCACCGTTCCCGATGGCAAAGTGACTGGCTTCCTTGGTCCCAATGGCTCCGGAAAATCCACTACTATGCGATGTATCCTCGGCCTTGATACCCCAACTAGTGGTCAAGTGACATTTGAACATGATGATTACTTAGGTTCTTTTTCTGATTTAAAGAACAAAAGTAGTATCGCAGGTGCCATTCTTGATACCAGTTGGTACCACCCGCAACGATCAGGCCGTAAGCATCTAAAAGCTATTGCTGCTGGTGCCCGCATTTCCAATACCCGAATCGAAGAATGCCTACGCCTAGTCGGACTGTCTGAAGTTGCTAACCAAAAAGTGGGAGGCTATTCCCTCGGTATGAAACAACGCCTCGGGGTAGCAACAGCCCTGTTAGGTGATCCGCAGCATCTCATCCTAGATGAGCCAGTTAATGGCCTCGACCCCGAGGGTGTGAACTGGATGCGCTCGATCATCCGCAGGCTTGCCGCTGATGGCAAAGCCGTAATGGTTTCCTCCCATCTGCTATCAGAGATGGAACAAACTGCCGACCGAATTGTGGTTATTGGCAAAGGCCAAATGATTGGCGAACACAACCTTGATGAGTTCCTTGCCGACGGCACCACCGTCCGAGTGCAGTCTCCAGACCTGCCACGATTGGCTGACTGTGTGGGCAGCCTCGGTTTCGACTATCGTACCGAAAGCACTAACAATACCGACACCACCTTGATTGTGACGGTGCCAGCAACAGAAACTGAACGCAGTGTTCGTGCTGCCATTGCCACCATGGCCTGTGAAGAGGGCCTGCCGATTTTCGCCATGACCGCCGTGCGTGAAAACCTCGAACAGCGCTTCCTCACCGCCACCTCAGCTGCCCAAGAATACCGCACCGCGGTACCTGTCTAACCGAGAGGAGAACCGCAATGCATTCGCTCATTCCTGCCCTCAAATCCGAAGCAATCAAGCTTTTTAGTCTCCGTTCAACATGGGTGTACGCTTTTTTCCTCACGTTCACCATGTATGGATCAGTCGCCCTTTACTACGTAGTTAGTAATGACAGTGCGCCAGCCTCTTGGGTATCCCTGACCCAAGGCGGGGCGTTTTTCTCCGCCATTGCCATCATCTTCATGGGATCAACCGTGGCGGGAGAATTAGACACCCGCATGTTTGCCCACGCCTTCATGACTCAAGACAACCGAACCGCTTGGCTAGCAGCTCGCTTCCTAGTCAACAGCCTGTTCTTAATCAGCACTTTCATAATTGGGCTAGTGTTGAGTTTCATTGCAATCCTAGTATTCAACAAGGGAAGCTTCGGCGGCGACGGGATTGCTGAACTGTATAAACTCCTTGGGACGATCGGATTGTTCACCTTATTTGCTGCCGCCATTGCTGTAGCTACCCGATCCAAAGTTGCAGCTATATCAATTCCATTGCTGTGGTACCTAGCATTCGACACCTCGATCGTTATGGGCGCTAAGGTAGCTAGTCCCCTAGAAAAACTGTGGCTGATTAGCCCCACCTTCCGCTGGGAACAAATCGCCCTAGGCAACCCAACAGAGGCAGCCATTGGGTGGGGACTCGAAAATTACCAACCCATCGCCTTCAATATCACAGTCCTAGCAATATGGGTGACAGTCGCACTGGCTGGAGCCTACCTAGTCAATGCGCGCCGAGATGTACGCTAGGCACGGGAACGAACCCGTTTGATTGTCACTGTGCTAAAAAGCGCTGTACCCATAATAGACAGCATAGGCGCTTGCGAATCAAGCGCACTAGCAGGCAAGAGACGACGATCCTCCCGATACTTATTCTCACTCAGAAACGCCATAACATTATTGTTGATCCGAAACTCCTCCGGCACAATGATGGTGACTTCACTGAAAAACGCCTGAAGCTGAATCGTGGTATTCATTGAGGCGAACTGTGCTTGGGTGAGATCAATATCAGAACTGCCAAATAACGTCAACACTTGGTGCTGAGCAGGACACACCCACTGGCCACGGCGCGAGACCGAACTGAAAATAGAATAGGTGGTAGGCAACTGTTGCGCAGTTGAAGGAGCCATCATGGAGCTAAGAAAATTCTTGGCTACCGAACCAAGGTCAGGGCGGCTGACAGTTTGAGGTGGCTGCTGGCTCAGTGCAGTTTCCGGTTGTGGGGGCTGGTGAATCTGATCAATCTGGTCCGGCATAATCGGCTGCTGAAACCGCTGTGACACCGCTGATAAATAAGCATCATCATTTACCGTCGGCAAGCCAGGGCCGAGGCTGAGATCCGCAACCAATGGGATGAGCTCTTCTACATACGTCACCCGCATGGCCTTCTCATTACGTTCAGTGAACTCCGCGAAATCCAACTGACTGTCATCAAAGGCAAACTGCAGGGCGTTAGAAATCGACGTGCGTTGAAAACCGCTGGCCCGCTTACGGGGCTTGGCATAGTCGTTGCTCATTCTATTCCTTCAATTCGGGGTGGATTTCCAAGCCTAACAATACTCCAATATCAGCACTGGGAAACGTCTTCCTTTTGCGCAGACGGTGCTACCTTTAATGAAGTAAGCTGAACCCGGCCGATGGAGGACGACATGGCATCAGTAACCTACGAGGCCGCCACCTTGGTATATCCCGGGGCAAAAACACCCACAGTAAACAACTTCACCTTGGAAATTGCCGACGGCGAGTTCCTTGTTCTAGTTGGCCCCTCTGGATGTGGCAAATCCACGATCCTAAGAATGCTCGCCGGATTAGAAAAGACCAGTTCTGGGCGGATTCTCATTGGAGATAAAGATATTACCCATGCTGAACCCAAAGAACGCGACATCGCAATGGTTTTTCAAAACTATGCCCTTTACCCCCATATGACCGTACGGGACAATATGGGTTTCGCCCTAAAAACCGCCAAAGTCCCCAAAGCTGAGATCGCCACCCGTGTTGAGGCCGCCGCCCAAACCCTCGACCTGACGCCATATCTTGACCGGAAGCCCAAAGCATTATCCGGCGGACAACGCCAGCGAGTAGCCATGGGCCGAGCCATCGTCCGCAGACCCCAAGTGTTTCTCATGGACGAGCCGCTTTCCAACCTAGATGCCAAACTTCGGGTCCAAACCCGTACTCAAATCGCATCCCTGCAACGCAAACTTGGCGTGACCACGCTCTATGTCACTCACGACCAAACCGAAGCCCTAACTATGGGCGATCGCATCGCCGTGCTTAACGACGGCTACCTGCAGCAAGTCGGCACCCCACGAGAACTTTACGATGCCCCAGTTAATGTTTTCGTCGCCAGTTTTATCGGCTCGCCAGCGATGAATATTTTCACCTGCCCCCTCAACAACAGTGATGCGCTCCTCGGTGATGCCACAGTCACCGTTCCAGAAGAAATCCAGGCCGCCGCTGAAAACGACCACATCATTATTGGCATCCGCCCTGAAGACCTCGAACTTGCTGACCCAGGACCCAATACCATCCCAGTCCACCTAGAACTAGTCGAAGAGTTAGGTTCCGCATCCTACCTACACGGACGACTAGTGGGATCACAAGAACCAATCGTCATTCGTGCTTTACCGAACATCGCCCCAACGCCTGGGAGCCTTATCTACGTAAGGGCCACAGCTTCTGGTAAACACTTTTTCTCCCCCACCACCCAACAACGCCTCAGCGCTACCTCCCGAATTGGGGGGATGCACATATCAACGGACTACTATTGATGGGCATTACCCAAGTGACGTGAGGAAGGAAAGTGACCGACGGTGCGCACCTACAGTCATGCTGAACTACATTCACCAGGGTTTAATCAGCAATTCTTTTTCGACGGCAGACTGGGGGCTTTCTTCGACGGACACGAAACCATCTTTCGCCTTTGGGCACCCACCGCCCAGTGGGTATCGGTAATCTTGCACTCTGGTCCGCTGCAAGGTGCTCTCAACATGTCCAGGGGGGATCGTGGCCAATGGGAAGTAACCGTACCACAAATCCTTGATGGAGTGGAGTACACCTACCAACTGAAATTCCCTGACGGACACGAGGTTGAAGCAGTCGATCCCTACGCACGAGCAGTCACCGCCAACGGTGAGCGCGGGGTAGTTGTGGACGTCGATACGCTACTGGGGCCAGCAAATCGACTTCCCAGCTTTGGCACCAACAACGCCACCAGCGCCATCATCTACGAAGCGCATGTACGAGATTTAACCATAGCACCGAATAACGGCATCACCCACAAGGGAAAATTCCTCGGATTGGCCGAATCCGGCACTCGGACTGACGAAGGAAACCTGTCTGGTTTGGACTACCTCGCCAGCCTCGGAATAACCCACGTACAGCTACTGCCAGTATTCGACTTCGGATCAGTGGACGAAACTGGCGACCTCTCCTTCGGAGCGCAGTATAACTGGGGTTACGACCCAATCCATTACAACGTGCCTGAAGGCTCCTACGCCACCGACCCATACGATGCAAAACTGCGGCTGCGGGAATTCCGAGAACTCATCGATGCCCTACATAGGAAAGGAATCCGAGTCATTATGGACGTGGTGTACAACCACGTCTACGACACCGCACTATCACCACTGGAACAAACCGTCCCTGGCTACTACTTCCGCATGACTGAAGACGGACAATTCCACAACGGTACCGGCTGCGGCAACGAAACCGCCTCCGAACAACTCATGATGCGCAAGTTCATTATTGAATCCGTGGTGTACTGGACCAAAACTTTCGGCCTCGACGGTTTCCGCTTCGATCTCATGGGCATCCACGATGTAGTCACCATCAATGCTGTACGCAAAGCCCTCGACGAAATCGACCCCAGCATCATTATCATTGGCGAAGGCTGGGAAATGGGCAACCACCCCGAGGGCGTGCTCGGCGCCAACCAAACAAACAGCCACCTTGTACCCCGCGTCGGTATGTTTAACGACTACTTCCGCGACATTATTAAAGGCTCCAACTTTACCGCCCACTTACCTGGCTTTGTTTCCGGCTGTGTCGAATGGCATGACTGCGTGCAGTCCAGCGCCAGCGCCCTTTACGACGCCTTACTAGGCACACCTGCTAACCGTGGGTATTTAGAGGCTGCGCAGTCAGTGATCTACAACGAAGCACACGACAACTGGACTATGTATGACAAGCTACGTGGTACCCACACCCTACAATGGGCTAGCGATGCGGATATTGTCAGACGGCATGAACTTGGTACTAGCCTCCAATACGTAGGTAGGGGAATCATCTTCATCCATGCAGGTCAAGAATTCCTTCGCACCAAGAACGGTGATGAAAACTCTTACAAAAGCTCTGACCATATCAACGCCTTCGACTATGATCGCGCCGCCTACTACCGTAATCAAGTTGACTTTGTGCGTGGCCTCAACGGGTTCCGCAAACGCTACGCTTGGCTGCGTGAGTCCGACTACGACGTCATCAAAGCAAACTCAAGGTTGATTGTTGCTGAGGGCCTACGTCTGAGCTTCCGAGTCGAAAACGGCTTCGGACTACGCCGCGATGCACTGGTGCTGATTAATGCTGACTACCACCACTGGGTTCACCCAGTTGCCCACGGTGACTACCGGGTTCACATTAACGACGGTGTTGTTAACCCCACTCCTAGCATTATTAACCTTAGTCACGAATTTGTGGTACCGCCGTTACGGCTGGTGGTATTGGAGCATCTAACCTAATCCTATGTACGTAGCAGGGTAGTGGCATTTCAAGAACCTGCGCAGCCCAGAGTACTAGGCAAACGCGGATCACCTGTAGAAGTGCTCGCCAAGCGTTCGAGTGCCCTTTTTCACCAGTGGGTGCTGATTGAATTCCAATGGCGCGTCGGGATGTCTACGCAGACCAGGTCGTCCAGTTGTAAGATCGCGTTCGATCCGCCCATGTTTGGGTGGTTTTCCAGGCTTGTCGTCATTGAGCCCATTATCTGTGCTACATAAAGCAGTGATATTGCTAGTAGAAGTTTCTCCGCCTGATGCCCAGGAATTTATGTGATGCATTTCGCAAACTGCGGCAGCTCTGTTGCAACCTGGACGGCTGCATTTCAGCGTTTCTAGTGTTGCGACGAGCCGAATCGCCGGAGTGGCGAATCTCTCTTTCGCTACCTTGTCTTTGTATTTTACCGGAAGTAATTGGATTACCGAGGGGACATCGTTCTCGTCTTTGCCCATTACAGCAGCATAGCCAGTATCTTTAAGTGGCTCATTAACCAGGTCAGCGAGATCAACAAGGCCGCCAGCAGCGGTGGCAATGCGGCCGTCTGCAAAGTACTGACAGTCGGTGGGGATAACGAACAGTGGGGCAAATAGTGGTGTGTGTTCGGCGAGAGCTCCGCTAGGGGCGAATGCTGAGGTGAGCTGTTCGGTGGTGGAGATTTCTGCCGGGGCAGAAGCCACCTCGTTGCTTTTCTCTTTAGGTACGTAGGGGGAGAGGATCTTGTAGCACAATGCCTCCGCATACGCGACCGCATACGGCATCTGCCCATCGGCGGCTTTCATCACGGATTTCGCAATACCGTGGAGGACGCGGTGGACTTCGCTGGCTCGGTCGTCGCGAAGCCTAGCGACCAGCCGCCGTTTTCCATCAGCTTCGACTTCAGCGTGCATGTGGGCAAAGTCAGCTTTATCGCTTTCTTGGGTCTGTTTCCACGCGCGTACTTGTTCGATGGCGGTGGCACGGGCGCTGTCAGCGTCAAGACCAGCAACAAGTCGGCATAACTCGATCATGTCAGCTTTTTTGTCGCGGTTTTTGTCACCTTGGTTCAGCGCCCGCGCTAGTATTTCCGCCACGCCGAGGGATAGTTGGGCTGTTTCGGCCTCAGCTTGGACTTCTTGGTCGCTAAAGAAACCCCAAACCCAGCGGTAGTGGCGAATTTTTGATCTAGTATTGCCGGATAGAGAGGCTGCTTCTTCGACTGATAGGGCGTTGAGCGCACGCAACAACCCGATTCCATCGGATTTGAGTGCTGCGAGTATGCTCAGGAAGTCCATACTCTGAGCCTAGATCTGAGTCAACCGAAAACCGAGGAATAGCAAAAGAAAAATCCACCTGTGGATAACTTTTGTGCTATTGCTGGTTTTTCGGACATGTTCCGCAATGAACCCAGATAATCGGGCAACACAATCAGAAATTCTGTGGATAACTCAGATAATTATCAGGCTTAGAAGCGCCACAATTGCCAGTCCACCTTGCTTGAGAATGATCCACTTATTGCTCGTCAGGCTCCCGTAGGCGGCCACTGCAATGATGTACGCTAGCAATAAAATCGCGATTTCGGTCCCTGCGGCAGAAATGAAAGCGGCATATAGCAACAGCAAACCGAGTAGCCCGTTATAAACGCCCTGATTTTTAAACAGCGTAATTAAACTGCTGTTGGTGTGATCTTGTGGGGTGAGATTGAAAACTTTCGCGGTGCGGGCGGAGGTGGTCGCGAAAGTTTCTAGGTAGAAGATGAAGAAAAATTCCAGGGCTACAGCCGTGATGAGAATCTGGGAGATGATAGACATGACGATATATCTTAGCTTCATGACACCTATTTGAAATCCTGCAGCTCCTCTCTAAGTCGACGCACTGCCAACCGCACGGTACGCTCGAAAAATTTTGCTGGGTTGGTGATGCTGCCTTTCAAATGTCCAAATAGCTCAAAACTGATCGCACCATAAATCTGTACCCACATGCGCACCATTGCTTCCGGCAAATTTCCTACAGGGTCATAGTCGCCGTTGGGCACACACTTAGCTAGCACTCGACCAGCTCCTGCAGCCGCATCAATGGTTTCTTCTGGCGCATGATATCCAGGCACCGGTGAACCATAGATCAATGCATAGCGGTGGGGATTTTCTAATGCCCAGCGGCGGATCGCACTGGTTACTGCTACCGTCGCATCCTCGGCATCTGCCCAATCATCCAGCTTTACGACGCTCTCAAAAGCTATTTCAGCAGCGTGTGCTTGATCGCGATAGGCTCGCAGTGTCATCGGTGGCAGGAGGATTGGCCGCCGGTGGTGGAAGCGGTGGTGGAAGCGTCGAAAAGCTCGGGGGCACGGGTGGTGTTTTTATGCCTATGGGCAGGGGTCGGGCGTGATGGATCAGCATACGCCTGTGCGGCCTACGAGTCCCCTAGGGCAAGTGCGAGCACAGCTGTGGCAAATGTTGGTTGAATCTGGGGTGGATGCGACTGAGCTGCGGGCTTCGGATTATTTTGGGCCAGGGGCGGGCAAGCTGGCGCATGCTGGTGATCGATTAGTTCAACCAATCAAACAGGGGCGAACCGCGTGGGTTTTTGGTAATCCGCAGGCTAAACACTCGTGGTCGTATCTGCCGGATATTGCTGAATGCTTGGCTATTTTGGCTACCAGTCCGCAGCTGTCGGGGCAGTATTGGATTGGGCCAATTTCTGGTAACGCCTCCCTACAGGAGTTTGCTGAGCTTGTTCGCCCTGGGGCCAAGGTGCGACAATTGCCGCGGTTGGTCATTAAGCTAATGGCGCTTTTTAGCCCCATGATGAAAGCGGTATTATCTGGGGCCTACATGCACGACGAACAGTTTATTGCTGATGACTCGGCGTTTCGCGCGGCAAGTGGGTTTCGCCCTACGCCATTGGCAGAAGCGTTTTAGCTGCCGAGGTGCATCCAGAAAGTACCATCTTCAACTCCAAAACCTTCAAAGAAAATGTGGTCACCTAGGTCTTTTCTGGCCAATGCATTATGTACTGTGAACAGTAATTCGCCTTGGGTGACTACCTGACCATTAGCGGCAGGCACTGTCAAGTTGATATCAACTTCCCAATAACCATCATCATCAGTATCGGAATCAAAAGTAGAATCAGATAGTAGGGTCTCGCCAGGTGCGAGCTCCTCAGGGCCAGAGAGCCAAGCCTCATAGCGCAGATTAATCGTGGCAGCCTCAGCGGCAGGTTGTTGGGGATCCCATGGTGTAAAGGGGCGGTTTAAGTCTGAGCACAATTGCGCTGTGTAGTCATTGACTGCAGTAACAAATTCATCAAGTTCATTGTAGGTTTGGGCGCTGAAACACCAATAAACATTTTCCATCATGATTTGCAGTGTATAAAACCGCTCCGACATTGTCGTGAATTTTGACTTTGCCCAGCTTGAGGTCTAGGCTGTGCTGATAGTCCCACACGTATGTGGTGGGAGCCTCAAGGTTTTAACTTGATGGAACACACGGTAGCGGCCCCGGAAAAGAGCCCCTATTTTCGTTTGTATAGGGTCTTTTAGCTGGTTGTCGGTGTGTTCTTTAATCACGAAATCATAGAAAGACGGTTCATGCCAACTATTCAGCAGCTGGTCCGTAAGGGCCGCCAGGACAAGACTGCAAAGGTGAAGACTGCAGCTCTGAAGGGTTCCCCTCAGCGCCGTGGTGTGTGCACCCGTGTGTACGTCACCACTCCTAAGAAGCCGAACTCTGCTCTGCGTAAGGTCGCTCGTGTGCGTCTGACCAGTGGCATCGAAGTTTCTGCTTATATCCCAGGTGAGGGCCACAACCTCCAGGAGCACTCCATGGTGCTGGTGCGTGGTGGTCGTGTGAGGGACCTACCAGGTGTTCGCTACAAGATCATTCGCGGTGCGCTCGATACTCAGGGCGTGAAGGACCGCAAGCAGGCTCGTTCCCGCTACGGCGCAAAGAAGGAGAAGTAAGACAAATGCGTAAGAATGCAGCTCCCAAGCGTCCAGTAGTCAAAGATCCAGTTTATGGTTCGGAAGTTGTCACCCAGCTGGTAAACAAGGTGCTTCTCGACGGCAAAAAGTCCGTCGCTGAGCGCATCGTTTATGGTGCGTTGGAAAAGTGCAAGGAAAAGACTGGCACTGATCCGGTTCTGACTTTGGAGAAAGCACTGGGCAATATCAAGCCTGAGTTCGAGGTCCGTTCCCGCCGCGTTGGTGGCGCAACCTACCAGGTTCCGGTTGAGGTTCGTCCTGCTCGTGCTAACACCCTCGCACTGCGTTGGTTGGTGACTTTCACCCGTCAGCGTCGTGAGAAGACCATGATCGAGCGTCTCGCCAATGAGATTCTGGATGCTGCTAATGGCCTTGGTGCTTCCGTGAAGCGCCGCGAGGATACCCACAAGATGGCCGAGGCTAACCGCGCCTTCGCCCACTACCGCTGGTAATCATCGCTTTGTCCGTCGATACGCGGCGGAGAAGAAATCACTGTCTGTTTTACATAAGTTAGGACTACCGTGGCACCTCAAGAAGTGCTTAAGGATCTGAACAAGGTCCGCAATATCGGCATCATGGCCCACATTGACGCCGGTAAGACCACCACCACCGAGCGTATCCTCTTCTACACCGGCATTAACCGCAAGGTCGGTGAGACTCACGACGGTCAATCTACGACCGACTGGATGGAGCAGGAAAAAGAGCGCGGCATCACCATTACTTCCGCTGCTGTGACTTGCTTCTGGAAGGGCAACCAGATCAATATCATTGACACCCCAGGTCACGTGGACTTCACCGTTGAGGTGGAGCGTTCCCTGCGCGTGCTCGATGGTGCTGTTGCTGTGTTTGATGGCAAAGAAGGCGTGGAGCCACAGTCAGAGCAGGTGTGGCGTCAGGCTGCCAAGTATGACGTTCCCCGCATTTGTTTTGTCAATAAGATGGACAAACTCGGTGCTGATTTTTACTTCACCGTCCAGACAATCATTGATCGCCTCGGGGCAAAGCCATTGGTGTTGCAGCTGCCGATCGGTGCTGAAGATGACTTTGACGGTGTAGTTGACCTCGTTGAGATGAAGGCCATCACTTGGCGTGGCAAGGTCGAAACTGGTGCTGAGCCAACCATCGAAGAGATTCCAGCTGACCTGCAGGAACGTGCCGAGGAATACCGTGAGAAGCTGCTGGAAGCAGTTGCTGAATCAGACGAAGAGCTCATGGAGAAGTACTTCGGTGGCGAAGAGCTGACCATTGAAGAGATCAAGGGTGCGATTCGTAAGCTCACTGTGAACTCCGAGATCTACCCAGTGCTGTGCGGCACCGCATACCGCAACAAGGGTGTACAGCCACTGCTGGATGCAGTTGTTGACTACCTGCCAAACCCACTGGATATCGGCGAGGTACATGGTCATGCTC
The DNA here is from genome assembly GCA_041854705.1 of Corynebacterium sp. Classification (GTDB taxonomy): domain Bacteria; phylum Actinomycetota; class Actinomycetes; order Mycobacteriales; family Mycobacteriaceae; genus Corynebacterium. The sequence goes on along the minus strand of JBHACV010000117.1, from coordinate 5,215 downwards.
CAGGCGATGAATCCTCTGACATTGTGCGTAAGCCGTCGGTTGATGAGCCATTCGCGGCCTTGGCTTTCAAGATTGCGGCACACCCGTTCTTCGGTAAGTTGACCTTCGTGCGTGTGTACTCCGGTATCGTTCAGCCTGGTGCTCAGGTCGCGAACTCCACCAAGGGTAAGCGTGAGCGCATCGGCAAGTTGTTCCAGATGCACGCCAACAAGGAAAATCCGGTTGACGAGGCACGCGCTGGTAATATCTACGCCTTCATTGGTCTTAAGGACACCACCACTGGTGACACCCTCTGCGACCAAGCTAAGCCCATTATCTTGGAGTCCATGGACTTCCCGGACCCGGTTATTAAGGTCTCTATTGAGCCCAAGACCAAGTCCGACCAAGAGAAGCTGAGTATTGCTATTCAGAAGCTTGCCGAAGAGGATCCAACCTTCACCGTTGAGCTGGATGAGGAATCCGGCCAGACCGTGATCGGTGGCATGGGCGAGTTGCACCTCGACGTGCTGGTGGACCGCATGAAGCGTGAATTCAAGGTTGAGGCTAACGTTGGTAACCCACAGGTTGCTTACCGCGAGACCATCCGCAAGCCAGTGGAAAAGATCGAGTACACCCACAAGAAGCAGACTGGTGGTTCCGGTCAGTTCGCCAAGGTCATCATCTCTTTGGAGCCCTACGCTCCAGAGGCCGACACCTTGGAAGAGGGTCAGTCCCCAATCTATGCCTTCGAAAACGCTGTTACCGGTGGTCGTGTTCCTAAGGAATACATCCCATCCGTCGATGCTGGTATCCAGGATGCTATGCAGTACGGCTACCTCGCTGGCTTCCCATTGGTCAATATCAAGGCCACCCTGTTGGACGGCGCCTACCACGAAGTTGACTCTTCCGAAATGGCCTTCAAGCTTGCTGGTTCCCAGGCCCTGAAGGAAGGCGTTGCTAAGGCAAAGCCAGTTCTGCTTGAGCCGGTCATGATGGTTGAAGTCATCTCCCCAGAGGAGTACATGGGTGACGTCATCGGTGACATTAACTCTCGCCGTGGTCAGGTCAATGCTATGGAAGACCGGGCTGGTGCGAAGGTTGTTCGGGCTCGCGTGCCGTTGTCTGAAATGTTCGGTTATGTTGGTGACCTGCGGTCCAAGACCCAGGGTCGTGCCAACTACACCATGATCTTCGACTCTTATGCCGAGGTTCCGACCAACGTATCTGCCGAGATCATTGCCGAGCGTACTGGCAACTAACAGTCCCACACCTTGGGGTGGCATATCGCCAGTATGAGCCGCCCCACGGGGTAGCGGCTTTCTGAAAGATTGGGTACACTCAAATTTTCAGATGGCCGTTACCCACGTAAATTCTAAGAGTTTTCCGGTGACGGTTTGAAAAACGCGCCTGAGGCGCTTAGGATCATGTAACTGGCACATTTGTAATAGCTGTTCTGCCAGGCTGCCGAATTAGTGGCCAGAATGTAACAGCACAATCAACTCCGTGGCTGCGAGGTTCGTAGTCACCACGAAGTCCAGGAGGACATATAGTGGCAAAGGCTAAGTTTGAGCGTACTAAGCCTCACGTAAACATTGGTACCATCGGTCACGTTGACCACGGTAAGACCACCACCACCGCTGCTATCACCAAGGTTCTGGCAGACGCATACCCAGACCTGAACGAAGCTTTTGCTTTCGATGCCATTGACAAGGCACCGGAAGAAAAAGAGCGCGGTATCACCATTAACATCTCCCACGTGGAGTACCAGACCGAGAAGCGCCACTACGCACACGTTGACGCTCCTGGTCACGCTGACTACATCAAGAACATGATTACCGGCGCTGCTCAGATGGACGGTGCAATCCTCGTGGTTGCTGCTACTGACGGCCCAATGCCTCAGACCCGTGAGCACGTGCTGCTGGCTCGCCAGGTTGGTGTTCCTTACATCCTCGTTGCACTCAACAAGTGTGACTCTCCTGACGTTGACGAAGAGATCATCGAGCTCGTCGAGATGGAACTTCGTGAGCTGCTCGCTGAGCAGGAATACGACGAGGAAGCTCCTATCATCCAGATCTCCGCTCTGAAGGCGTTGGAGGGTGATGAGAAGTGGACTCAGGCTATTCTTGACCTGATGCAGGCTTGTGACGACTTCATCCCGGACCCAGTCCGTGAGACCGATAAGCCTTTCCTCATGCCTATCGAGGACATCTTCACCATTACCGGCCGCGGCACCGTGGTTACCGGTCGTGTGGAGCGCGGTTCTTTGAAGGTGAACGAAGAAGTCGAGATCATCGGCATCAAGGAGAAGTCCACCACCACTACCGTTACCGGTATTGAGATGTTCCGCAAGCTGCTTGACTACACCGAAGCTGGCGACAACTGTGGTCTGCTGCTCCGTGGTATCAAGCGCGAAGAAGTCGAGCGCGGTCAGGTTGTTATCAAGCCAGGCGCTTACACTCCTCACACCGAGTTCGAGGCTTCTGTCTATGTTCTGTCCAAGGACGAGGGTGGCCGCCACACCCCATTCTTCGACAACTACCGTCCACAGTTCTACTTCCGCACCACCGACGTTACCGGTGTTGTGAAGCTCCCTGAGGGCGTCGAGATGGTCATGCCTGGCGACAACGTCGACATGTCCGTCACCCTGATTCAGCCTGTTGCTATGGATGAGGGCCTGCGTTTCGCTATCCGCGAAGGCTCCCGCACCGTTGGCGCTGGCCGCGTCACCAAGATCATCAAGTAATGATCTAAACTGATTAACCGGCTTCCTCATTTTGAGGGGCCGGTTTTCTGCTATTAGAAAAGGATGTCCGCGGTGTCTGAGAAACCGATCAGCAATGAGTATGACCCTCGCATTCTCAGGGTGCGTCAAGCTCTGCGCGACGCCAACACAACCACTGTGCTTATCGACGACGAAGAGAACATCATCCAAGCGCTCATTGGTGGGTTTCAGCTCGATGCGATTTTTGTGGGGGACAATGCTCAATTACCCGACAAGTTGGTAGCAGCTGCCGTTCCTAAATATCAGGTGAAGACTGCGGTAAATAAAAAACTCTTTGGTGACGAACGCAAATCACGGGTCTATGCTGTTGGATCGAATTTTGCCGCACCTACTATCAATGATGTCATTAATGCATCTGGTGACATTGTTGTGCTCGATGGTGTGAAACTTGCTGGCAATATTGGTGCAATCACTCGGAACGCACTGGCATTCCATGCTGCTGGGGTCATTCTGGTCAATAGTGATGTCACTACGATTTATGATCGGCGCCTTATTCGGGCTAGTCGAGGCGCGCTATTCCGGATTCCTATTGCTTTTGCTACTGCTAATGAACTGCTAACACATTTTGAGCAACACAATATCCCTATGGTGGCACTTGATGGGCAAGCCGAGGCAGAGCTGCGTTCATTGGCGGATTTTTCCGGCCGTATTGCCATTCTTATGGGTAGTGAGAAATTTGGTGCGTCAGCAGAGTTAAAAGCTCAGGCAGCATTGCAGTGCAAGATTGCCATCAATCCAGAGATTGAATCGTTGAATGTTTCAGTTGCTGCCGCGCTTGCATTGTATGCGCGCGGACTTTAGCGTATTGGCGGTGGGGGTTGAATGGCACCTGCAAAGAAAATCCGAGCTAGCGTAGTGGGTTCTAGTGGGTGTGGTGAGTTCTCGGTGGCACGCGCGGCAGCAAAGCAACCAAGCATGCCATGAAGGAAGGTAGTGGTATTAATACTGGGGTGGATTCCGCCTAGTTTACGGTAGGTTTCCAACAGCGTAGCAATTTGGTTGGTGCACTCGTGGTAGAGGGCTTTTTGTGGTGGGGGCAGGGTATCGGGATTGTGGTTGATGATGTGCACGAGCAGCCGATCTACCTGCGTTGATGCCATGAGGCTGAGGAGATTTTCGGTAACCTCAAACAAGGAAGCCTCACTGCTATTTAATAAAGCATCGGCGGTTTTGAGCTGCTCACGCACTCGGTTGGTGATAGTGCCTAATATCTCATTGATGAGGTCTGTCCGTGTGGGGAAGTTCCGGTACAACGTGGCGATCCCGACTCCAGCGTCGGCAGCAACTGCCTCCAGTTTGAGGTGTTCGCGGTGCTGAATGTAATGCGAAATGCCGGACTCTAGGATTGCTTGTCGCCGCTCCTGTGCGTCTTTTCTCACGATTGTGGTGCCCTTTACTTTGGTCAGTGTTAGCTGCTGGAAAGTCCTTAAGTTGCTTCTGAGGGGCAGACAAGTTTATTCTAGCGAAATAACTGATAGAGTACCCTCCACTTAAGAGGTAAAATGGGAGATTCAGAACCTACCGGAGTACCAATCTTGGCAACACAACATCTCGTTGTTGCTGGTGGTGTCCGCAAAGATGACCTTAATATCTACACTGGTTGCACCCTTGTCGAGACTTTTCGTGAGCAATCAGCAACCGTTTATGCCCTTACCCTCGCTGGGCGGATGAAACCGGAATCTGGGGAGATTTGGCTGGCTGGGGAGTTAGCATCATCGTCCCAATTATTTCGCAATATTGCTTATGCAGGCACGCCAGAAATCGACCACCTTGAGCGACAAGTCAGTGTACGTGCAGTGGTGCGTGAGCAATTAGCATGGGCCGGACCGTGGTACGGGCGTGTACCTCGCAATATTCTTGACGACAAACGCTACACCAATTGGTCCGAGCTGATTGGCTTAGAAGTATTGCCGAGTGCTGCAATCGCACAGCTTAGTCCACTAGAACGGTTCAAACTACGAATAGTACTAGCCCTAATTGCCCGTCCACAGGCAATGGTCTTGATCGTTGATGACATAGATCAATTGCGCAGTATGGAACTACGGGCACAACTGCTGGATGCCCTACGAGAGGTTTCTTCCTGTGTGCCGGTGGTGGCAATGAGTGTTAATCCAGAGGAGATTCAATGAACGCCTTCCATCTCGGCACCGAAATCCGCAGGTTTGCCAAGGGTAAACTCCCGCCGTTGGCCTTGCTGGTCATCATGTTAATGCCATTGCTTTTTGGCGGATTATTTGTGTGGGCGTATTGGAACCCAGTCGGACGAGCCAAAGACCTACCGGTCGCCTTGGTTAATAGTGACCAAGGCACGACCGTTAATGGGGAAAAGCTCAATGCGGGCGAGCAGATTACCACCAAGTTATTGGACCAGTCGCCGCTGGATTTCCATTTGGTTTCACCTGAAGCGGCACGAAACGGGGTGGCTGATGGCACCTACTACTTTGCTATTGAATT
>JBHACV010000116.1:0-13822 GCA_041854705.1 Corynebacterium sp. | reverse complement strand
GGCGGCGAATCTAAAAACACCAACTTCGCCCCCGCCTGCGCCCACCACAACGGCCGCAACGACGACCACCCAAACATCCACACCAACGGCCGCATCACACGAAACCCCCAAACCGGATGGCCAGGATACCGACGAAAACCCACCCACGAACTCACCTACAACACACACCCTGTAACCCAAAAAGGAACCGCAGCCTACATCCAACACGCCTACAACCATCAAACCGAGTAAAACCTACTCGGCCAATAGGCATGCCTGCTCCTCCTCGTCAGTCAAACCAGCCTGACGAGGAGTTTCCCTTTCCGACTCATACCGCAACGCAGCTTCCAAAGTCGTTTGCAGGTCTCGGGTGTGCAGCCCCTCCCTCCGCGCGGCAGAGCAATCTAAGGTCATGGCATACCGCCATGCTGGATCGGGAATCCACAGTGGCAAGGATTTTGGCCCCATCCACGGGTTGACTAGGGTCGGGTCGTGAAGGATGCGGAGATTGCCGTTGAATCCGGTAATACTGCGGCAGATGCGGAAGACTTCCGCGAGCGTAGTTGTGGATCCGGTGGCATTGAACACGCCCACCAAGCGGCGGACCGCACATTTTACGATCCAGGCGGCGAGGTCTTCAACGTCGATAAGCGCGACAGGAAAACTGGGGTCAGGTACGAGAATTTCGTGGCCGGAGGGGTGGGCGAAGCGCCAGGGATAATAACCAGAGCGGGAAGTCCAGTCGCCATAGCCGCCGATTAGACCGGGACGGATGATGGTAGTTTCGGTGGAGCTAAAAGCTTGTTCGCAGGCGATTTTGGTGCCGCCATAGTCAGGTCCAATCGGCAGGGTGGGGGCGGACTCGTCTGGTTCAAGCGTGGAGAAATCCGCGTAGACGCTGGCGGTTGAGACAAAAACCCAATGTTGGGCGTCAAGTTGTGCCGTCGCGCGGAGGGCATGTTCTGGAGTGTTGGTGAGGTCAATAACCGCGTCCCACTTGGTGCCGGTGACCGCGCGGAGGGCGTCGGGTTGGTCGCGGTCAGCGGTGATAAAGGTGGCGTCGGTAGGTGGTTGATTAGTACCGCGAGCTAAGCAGGTGACAGCGTGTCCAGAGGCTAGGGCATGGGTGGCGATGGCATGGCCCAAAAAAGCGGTGCCGCCAAGCAAGAGAATGTTCATGCCCTTAGAGTCTAAGCAGCAAGGGCAAGTGTTTGGGGTGGTTCTGCTGTGGGCAGAATCCGCTCGGCCGCTCCGCGTGCCACCTCAGGGACAGTTAGTCCAAGCGCTTGAGAGACTGCTTCAAAGACTTCGGACGACGGGTCCTTTAACCCCCGTTCGATTTCGGAAAGGTACTGCCATGAGATACCCGCACGGTCGGCAAGGTCTTGGAGTCGGTCACCGTGATCTGTGCGGTATTCCCGGATGACTTCGCCGAGTGCTTCACGCCAAAGTTTGTCAACAAGGTAGATCATTTATATCAGCCTAATATCGGAGTCTTCGATTAGCAGTGCTTCGCCGTCGCGGAGGAGGACTAGCGGCCACTTTTCGCCATAGACTCGGACGGTATCGGCAATCAGGTCGATGGGGAAAGGCGGGAGGTTACCAGCGGCATGCGGTAGGACTACACGGTCGGTCAGTCCGAGGCCAGCCGTGGAAGTTAATGGGGCGATGGTGGGGTTGTCAATGAGGCTGGCGGCCTCAATGTCTGGGCCTGCAACAATGGAACCAGCGCTACAGCCAATATATGGCAGCCCGGCGCGGACATACCGCGTGATGAGTTCGTCAGTTCCGGTCGTCTGAAGCACGTGGAGTAAGTCGAAGGTTTCCCCACCTGCGACATAGATGGCATCGACTGAGTTGAGGATTGTTTCTACTTCCGTGCGCGGAGTGGAAGCTAGTGGTAGGTCAACAAGGCGGAATCCTTGGGCTTGTAGTTGCTGTCGTTCGATCTGGATGAACTCGGCGTCGCCGTAGCTTCGTGCTGCGTCTGGGATGTAGGCAAGGGTGCCGTTGATGTAGTCGGGGAGTCGGTCGTGAAGGAAGGAAGTCAGAATAAGTTTCATGATGCGGAGGGGGCGTCGGTTAGTAGGCGTTCTAGTACCGTGATGACACCGTGGTCGTTATTGGATGGGGCGAGTTTGTCGGCGATTTCTTTGATACGGGGGTGGGCATTGGCCATGGCTACGGCGGTACCGGCAGCTTCGAGAAGTTCGAAATCATTGAGGTAGTCGCCGAAGGCAAGTGTTTGGTTGCGGCTAAGGCCGAGGGAGTTGGCGAGGGCGGTCAGGGCGATGCCCTTGTTGGTGCCATGGTTCATGATATCTACCCAATGTTTGGCCGATACCGCGGGGCTGAGGACGTCGCGGAGGGGGTTGATTAACGGTAGTGCGACGGTTTCGGCGTCGTCAAGTATGTAAACGGAGAGCTTGACTACTTGGTCGTTGAGATAGTCGCGGAGGTTGTCCACTAGGTGGTGGACGCGGTAGTACTTGTTGAGTTGGGCGATGAAAGTTTCGTCGCGCCAGGAGGCATAGGCGCCGTCGACGCGGCAGACTACCAGTCCCCAGTTGATGTCGGGGTGGGATTCGATGATGTTAAGTAGGCGGAGGGCGTTTTCGCGCGGAATGCTTGCGGTGGAGACGATGTTGTTGCCGTGGGCGACCACGCCGCCGTTTTCGGCGATGTAGGCAATTGGTGCGGAGGTGTGGCGAAATTGGTGTTGCAGGGTTTGGCGTTGTCGCCCGGAGGCGACGGCGAAGGTGATGCCGTGGTTGTGAAGTCGGTCGAGTAGTGGCCAGAAGTTATCTGGGATGGTGCCGTTGTCGTCAAGTAAGGTGCCGTCCATGTCTGTGACGACCAACTTGTACTGCATTGTAGATGTGCCTTTCCATTGAGCATGTTTTTCCCAGATTACGCCACAAAGCTAATAGTGATGTGGGACACTAGTTGGCATGACGGATGAACTGATTAAAGTCCGAGTGGAAAACGCCACCGGAATTTTGGAATTGAACCGGCCGCGTGCGCTGAATTCGCTGGTGCCTGCAATGATTGAGATTATTGACACCCATTTGAAGCAGTGGCAAACCGATGATGATATTAGTCAAGTCATCATCTATTCCAACTCGCCGAAGGGCTTTTGTGCCGGAGGGGATGTCCGATTTGCGCGGGATGTGATCTTAAATGGTGAACCGGAGTTGGCGGATGAATTCTTCGCGGTGGAATATGTAATGAACGGTGATTTGGCGCATTTCCCGAAGCCGTACATTGCGTTGATTGATGGCGTGGCAATGGGTGGTGGCCTAGGCATTTCGGTGCATGGTAGTCACCGGGTGATTACTGAGAAGGCGTTTGCTGCTATGCCAGAAATGGCGATTGGATATATTCCAGATGTTGGAGTGCCGTATTTCCTGCAGCGGATGGGCAATGCTTCCACGGCGTTGGCGTTGTTTTTGGTTATCACTGGTTGGCGGTTGAGTCCTGCGGATATGTTGTGGTCGGGCATGGCGACCCAGTTTGTTCCTAGTGAACAGTTGGCTGAGTTCCAACAGTCGGTGATTGATTCTGGGATCGATGCGGCTGTGGCGCGGTATGGTGCGCAGTTGGCGGAAGAGTCGGAATTAGCGAAGTTGATTGACCATATTGAAAGGACTTTCAGCCATGATTCTTGGGCAAAGGTGCAAGCGGCGCTCGCGGAGTATCCGGATCGGGAGTTTGTGGCTTTGGTTGAGCAGCATATTGCTAATTCCAGTCCATCGACTATTGTTGCTGCAGCGGAATTGATGGCTGCTGCTGCACGGTGCACGGATATTCGTGAGGAGCTTGTGTTGGAAACCAAACTGGGTGAGGTGATTCGCCGGGAGCCGGACTTTGCGGAAGGAATCCGCGCGGTGTTGGTGGATAAGGATCGCAATCCAAAATTTAGTCCCGCTAGCTTCGCGGAGGTGGATGCGGCTAAATACCGCGCGGTGGTTAGCTAGCCGCGCAGGCGCCGGTAGTTTGCTGTTGCCCGTTGTTCGTCTACGCCTGCGGGCAGCGGGGTGGATAAGATCATTCGGTATGATTCTGGGGTGGCGGGTGGTAGGTGTAGCGCGGGGGCGTCGGCAAGCACGAGGGCGGTGGTTTCGTCATTGAGTGGTACGAACACATGTGTCCAGTGTTTAAACAATGGTTTCAGCACGTGTACGACTCCGGCTGCTAGTGCTTCTTCCATTGGGATGGGCGCGCGGAAGAATTCCAGCAGTCCGTAGTCGATGGCGAATTGTCGTATGGTGGGATGATTCGCCCACTGCCATTGGTTGTTGGTTACTGTGCCCACCACAATGCCGAAGGCTTGGGTTGTGTTTATGGTTAGTAGGTTGGTGCGGGGGTCGAAGTGTAGGGATGGGTTGGGGAAGCGGGCGTCGAAATACAGTTGGTGGTCGGTGGAGAAATAAAAGGCGTCGGCGAGTACGTCTTTAAAGCTTAGGGGGCTGTCGATTCGGCGGCTTTCTAGGTTGACTACGGTGTTGTCAGAAAAGGAAATGTTGTTTTCGGTCACGTGTACCGGTAGGGCGTTGATTGCACTGAATGCTAGCACCGCGCGTTGTATGTCCCAGGATTCTGGTAGCTTAGCTAGCCCGACGCACAGTGCGGTGCGCAGATCTACTGGCGGTAGGCTGTCGGATTGGACAATAGTAACGTCGAATCCTTCGGTGGTTGGAACTAGGTAGCAGGGCCCGTTGCCGTGTAGGGTCCGAGTGATGGCGATGAGGTCGTCGGTGGTTTCTTGTGGTTCGGTGGTTAAGAAGTCGAAATTTGGCGTGGTTTTCCATTGCCAATTTTTATTCGCGTCAGTGGTGGCTACTGTGGTGCTGGGTAGTACTTGGGTTTTTTCGCCGCGGTAGAGTATGACTTCATATCCCTCCGCGCGCGGGTTGAATTCGAGGCGGGTGACCTCACCGAGTGAGGCTAAACTGTCGTCAATACCAGCTTGGGTAATAAACCCGTCTGTGAGGATGTCGCGTTCATTGCTGGGGCTTGCTAATTGCACGATGATTCACCGATTCCTTTCAGGTTGTTACAGTTTAGTGCTTGAGTTGGCCGAACGCAGAATGGAATAGCTCAGGTGCGGATTCTGCTGGAAGTTGCTGCAGCACCACCTCAATGACGCCGCTTGCCGCCGCTAAGTAAACTTGGCATTGGAACAAGTTCAGCTCCGGAAAGCGATCAGCCAGCCATGCTACCACCGGTTGGCGCAGTGAATCTTCTGTCAAGCTGTGGCAAACATAATGCAATTCCAGCAGACAGTTGGTGCTTATGGCGGCTTCCTCCAAGGCTGCCATGGGGGTTTGGCTGCTTGTCGCCTCTAACTTTTCGACGAAATTAGCCACGCAGTATGCGCTGTAGAACCTCAATGCATCGGTTAGTCGGGGGAAATAATTATGAACCGTGCGCCTTGACACCCCCACCTGTTCGGTGAGGGTGTCGAGGCTGAGCCGGTTATCTAAATCCAACCGCGCCGCTGCTCGGGCCAACGCATCTCGGGTGGCGGCCCGGCGGGCGCTTCGGATTTCACTCATTACTTGTTGATGACACCAAAGCGATGTGTGGTGGTAGCCACGGCTTGTTCGAGCAGGAAGGGAAGCAGCTCACGGCGGCCGTCGGCAAGCACGGGTTGATCCAAGATCACGGAGGAGGATTCCGCTGCTGCCACATACAGCGCTTCATCTACTTCGCCGAGAGTGCGGACCCGAACGCCGGGGTTATTGCGTACCTCGCGGGCGAAGGCGGCATCAGAGATGACGTCCACGGCGATTCCGGCGTCGGTGAGTTCGGTTGCGGAGCTGAACCGAACTGGGGAGCCGGTAATTAGTGCAGCCAATTGCAGGCGGAGGATGTCGCGCAGCTTAAAGCCGGTGCCGATGCGTACCTGTATGGCTTTAAGTAGTGGTCGGTAGCGGAACACGTTGGTTTCACAGATCAGAGCGGTCCGATCATGTTCAACACCGAATTCTTCTCGCCATGCCAAGGCGTCAAGGCTAGCAGCTTTCCGTAGCCAAGTGGCATCGGTTTCGTTGAGGTTGAGCAGTTGCACCATGTCCTTCAAAGCGCGATTAATGGCGGGGTCGATGGAGGTCACCGGTACTGAATCGAGGTTGCCTTCGGCCCAAGTGCCTTGTTGCGCGACATAGTTGGGCCCACCAGCTTTGGCGCCAGAACCGATGGCAGAATCTTTCCAACCACCGAAGGATTGGCGTTCGACAATCGCACCGGTGATGCCACGGTTAATGTAGGCGTTGCCAACTTCCACGGCTTCGCGCCATTGGGCGATCTCTGCCTCGTCAAGGGAGTGGATGCCGCCGGTGAGCCCGTAGCCGGTGGAGTTTTGGTATTCAATGGCTTCCGCCAAGGTTTCAGCCCGCATGATGCCTAGCACTGGTCCGAAGCATTCGTTGGTGTGGTACCAAGAGCCAGGTTGCACATTGTCCCGAATGCCGGGAGACCACAGGGTACCTTCCTCGTTGAGTTTCTGGGGTTTGACCAGCCAAGTTTCACCGGGTTCTAATTGGGTTAAACCGCGATGAAGTTTCTCACCGGGGGCTTCGATGATGCCATTCATGGTGGTGGTGATATCGGTTCCGTGGCCCACCTTCAAAGTCTTGGTGGCATCGACAAGCTGGTTAATGAACCGTTGCGACTTGCCCACTGAACCAACCAGAATCACTAAGGAAGCGGCGGAACACTTCTGACCGGCATGGCCGAAAGCGGACTTGTAAATATCGGCTACCGCTAAATCGGGGTCGGCAGAGGGAGTAACGATGATAGCATTTTTGCCGGAGGTTTCGGCATTGAGTGTCATCTGTGGTTTCCAAGAGCGGAACAGTCGCGCGGTATCTGAAGCGCCGGTGAGGATCACCGAATCAACATCTTGGTGGGAGACCAACCGTTGACCAGCTGCGGCTTCATCAGCATTGACCAGTTGCACTAGGTCAGTGTCCACCCCAGCGGCAGCCAGTGCCTCATGCACTACGCTAATGGCAACTTCTGCGCACCGAACCACCTGTGGAGCAGGTTTAATAATGACTGCTGCACCAGCAGCAAGGGCGGCGAATACCCCACCCATAGGGATGGCAACTGGGAAGTTCCATGGTGGGGTAACCAGTACTACGTTAAATGGTGTGAACTGGCTGCGAGCGTGGTCGAGCTGACGGGCAGATTCCGCATAATACATGGCGAAATCAATTGCCTCGGACAATTCTGGGTCCGCCTCAGCGACGGTTTTGCCAGATTCGTGGGTCATGACTGATAACAGTTTGCCACGGGCGTCGGCAAATGCATTGCCAATGGCAGTAAGGACGGCAGCTCGGTCGGCACCGGTTTTCTGTGCCCACTTTTTGCCTTGCTGTTTGGCGGTGGCAACGAAGGAATCAATATCATCTGGGTTGGTGACCAGCGGTGATTCGACTGGGCCGGGATCTTGGGCGAGGTAGGATAATGCCCACTCCCGGTTATGGGACAAGGACGGATCGGTGTCTGGTTCACCAATGAACTGGCCAGCACTCACCCCAGACTGTGCGCCAGATTCGGTACGGCGATCTTGGGTGCGGCGGGGACCTGCGAAGGTTTTCCACCGATCTCGCACCGAATTTTTAAACCGTTGTTCCTGATCCGCCATGGGTTCGTCACCAGGGGCGAATAGGGCATGAAGGAAGTTTTGTTTCTCACCATTTTCCTCCAACCGGCGTACCAGATAGGATACCGCAACATCGAAATCCTCCGCGTGAACTACGGGGGTATAAAGGATTAATCCACCGACAACTTTTTGCACTGCGCGGGCCTGAGCCGGGGCCATGCCTTGGAGCATTTCCACATCCAGTTGCCGTTCCACGCCGCGAATCCGGACCAGTTCGGTAGCTAGTGCCACGGTGTAGAGGTTGTGCGAAGCAATACCAATGCGGACATTATCCGCGTGCTCTGGTTGGAAAATATAATCCATGAGCCGGATGTAGTTCGCGTCTACTTCTTCCTTGGTGGAATAGGGTGCTTGTGGCCAGTCATGCAGTTGTGCCTCGACTCGCTCCATGGATAGGTTTGCACCTTTAACCAAACGGATCTTGATTTTTGCGCCACCAAGATCACGACGTTTTTGGGCGAACTCAGCCAGCTGTACTAAAGCATCGAAAGTATCAGGCAGGTAGGCCTGCAGTACAATGCCAGCTTCGAGGTCTAAAAATTCATCCTCGCTGAGCAGTTCGGTAAACAGCTTGATGGTTAGGTGTAGGTCCTTATACTCCTCCATGTCCAGATTGATGAAAGCATGTGGGCTGCGATTTTTTGCCTCACGGTATAAGGGGCGCAGGCGTTCTTTTAGCCGTTCGGTGTTTCCCGCTAAGTCCCATGGATTTAATTGGGCGCATACCGAGGAGGCTTTGATAGAGACGTAGGTGACCTTTGGGTTAGTCAATAGTTGCCGAGTGCGTTCCAGTCGAGATTTGGCTTCAGTTTCACCCAGCACTGCCTCACCAAGCAGGTTGAGGTTTAGTTGGTAGCCTTCACGTTGTGCTTGTTCCAGTTTGGCGTCTAGAGCTTTGCCCTCGGCATCAAGCACCAAGTGGCCGACCATTTGGCGCAGGCGTTTCCGAGCCAGCGGCATTACCATTGACGGGAGCATTGGTGCGGCAATGGAACCAATGCCCACTAGGCCCTTGTCAACACCCCCAATGAAGGCTGGGATTTTGGTTTTGAAGGGGTTAGCCAGTTTCGATAGCTCCCGAGCTGCAACGGTATTATCGGCAGGCCGAGCCACGCGGTCAACAAACCCCATGGTGAAGCGAATGCCATCTTCATCTCGTACTAGTGCAGCTAGTTGTTCGGTGGCGGCGGCTTCTTTTTTGGAAGCGGCATCGTTGGTTAACGCCAACCATTCTTTGGCGCGGATGATGGCGGCTTCAGCGGCTTGGTCTACATCTGCGGCGTTGGCGACAGGGGTGTATGCGGTTGTCATAGTGATGAGATTCTCCAGTGAAAATAGGTCAACAAAAAGTGTTTGGAACCGATTCAGACAACTGGAGGACGATCTGAGACGTGCCGAGTGCCGTCCCGATGTGCATTCAATGCCCACCGCCTTTCCAAGATCTCAGGAGGATTTAATAGAATTATATGCGGTGATTCATACTTTGCGGCAGGAATAAACCCCCGGATAGTCCACCCATCCGGGGGTATTGATATAAAAAGCGCTGTCTACAGGTCTTTTTGATCGACCCGGTGGGGGAGTACAAGGGGGCTAGCGCCTGCGACTTCTTCCACGATTCGGATTACCTGATTGGAATAACCAAACTCATTGTCATACCAAACATAAAGCACCAAGTGATTACCATTGGCAATGGTTGCTAATCCATCAACGATGCCAGCATGGGTGGTGCCGATGAAGTCAGAGGAGACTACCTCCGGAGACTGAATATAAGAAATTTGCTGCCGTAGGTTGGAATGTAGTGCCACTTGATCCATGAGGGAATTGACTTCTTCGCGGGTGACCTCTTTATCTAAGGTCAGGTTGAGCACCGCCATTGACACATCTGGGGTAGGCACACGAATGGCATTACCTGTTAGTTTGCCAGCCAACTCTGGTAATGCTTTGGCCACTGCTTTGGCAGCGCCGGTCTCAGTGAGCACCATGTTCAATCCAGCAGCTCGACCGCGGCGCTCGCCTCGGTGGAAGTTGTCAATCAGATTCTGGTCATTGGTGAAAGAGTGCACAGTTTCCACATGACCATACTTCACACCATAGTGATCGTTGAGAACCTTCAGTACTGGGGTAATTGCATTGGTGGTGCAGGAAGCCGCGGTAATAATCTCATCGGCATCGGTGATAGCGGTGTGATTAATGCCATAAACCACATTGAGTAGATCGCCTTTACCTGGCGCGGTCAAAATCACCCGAGATACCCCCTTGGCCTTGAGGTGCTGGGACAAACCTTCCCGGTCACGCCAACGGCCAGTGTTATCGACCACGATGGCGTCATTAATGCCGTATTCGGTGTAATCCACAGTGGCCGGATCATTGGAGTAGATCACTTGGATTTTGGTGCCATTAGCCCAAATCACATTATTTTCCGCATCGACGGTGATGGTGCCATTAAACGCCCCATGCACGGAATCGCGGCGCAACAATGAAGCACGCTTTTGTAAATCTTTGTCGCCGTTCTTACGCACCACCACGGCACGCAATTTCACCGAACCATAGGCAGCTTCCCGAGAAATTAGGATGCGGGCCAATAGGCGTCCGATGCGGCCAAACCCATAAAGCACCACGTCACGAGACTGCTTGGAGGATTCCTTATCAATGGCTTCGGCAAGTTCCTCGGCCAAGAATTTTTTCAGATCGCCGCCAACTTCTTGGTGCTTAGTAGCAAGCCGACCCAAATCAATGGAAGCGGTACCGAGGTTGAGCTCGCTGATGGCTTCCAAAACCGGCAGGGTATCGGCAGGGGAGAGCTCAGTTTTGGTTGCAAGCCGGGAGTAGCGGTGGGCTTTGATGATGTCAACATCATTGACGTCAACTAGCAAGCGTCCAAAGACAGAAGTGACCACGTTGTTGGTGCGGTGCAATTTATGGATCAACGGGAGCATCTTTTGGGCGGATTCGAGTTTGTTGTTCCAGTCCTGTGCCATGGGGTGAGTCGTTTCCTTAAAGTACAATCAGTGACGGACAATCCAGTTGAAACACTGGCGTTTACCCCCCAAAATCTTAGTGGACCTGAATCGAAAAATGTTTGGAATGGGGGTGTTTTTTCTGCCAGGTGTGGGTGGGGGTACCTGCACCGATAAACTAAATGCGGTAATTGCACAATCTATAGTTAAGGAAACCGAAAATTTATGTGGCATGCGGTCGTCTACGCCCTAGCGGATTCCCTCAATGTGTTATTAATTGGGGTCATTGTTGCCATTGGGGTGATGCTGCCGAAAGGGGCCCGCTATAACCGCATTGCCGCACTACTGGTCACCGGAGACTGGCTTGGGGTATTCCTACTCGCGCTACTTACCATGTTCGTCTTCGACGGTATCGGTGACCCCATCAAAGCCTTAGTAGAATCACCCACCTTTGGCATTATTTTGATTGTGGTCGGTGTCCTCAGCGCAGTGCTCACATGGCGCGGTGGGGATTCCTCCAAACTCATGGCAAAAATATTGCCGCCGCTACAAAAACCCACTGCGAAGACCTTTTTCGCTGGATTGATCCTCGGGTTGGTACAGTCAGCGACCTCCGCGCCGTTTTTCGCTGGTATTGCGGTTTTAAGTGCGGGTAATTTTTCGGTAGCAATCCGCTACCTTGGCATGATTTTCTACGCCAGCCTAGCGCTGTCACTACCAGCAATAACCGCACTATTAGTGGGGTTTGTTCGGATGTTTCCCGAAAGCCCAATCGGTCGTGCCTTCGCATGGATGCGTGGACACCGAGAACAAGCAAGCAACGCCGCCGGATACATTGTGGCGGTAGTACTCATCCTCATGGGTGTGGTGCACCTTTAAAGATACTGCTGTGCCACCCGAATCAGCTCACCATAAGCCCACTTGATTGTCACAAAAGCAGCATCCTCAGCAGCTGTGAGCGCTGATAATGACTCCATATGCGCCCACTGAGCTTTCTGCTGCGCGACTTGGATCACCTCCGGCATCGACGCATGGGGTGACAACCCTAACTTCTCCTGGAATGTTGGCCCAGCAATGAGATTTTTCAACTCCCCAATCACCTGCGAATTCGGATTAGTATCTTGGACCGCCTTGAGATCAAGCAATAAGAAAACCGAAATCAAGCGGGCGTCGGCACGCATCGTAGACAGCAAATTACGGATTTCCGCTTTGGATTGCTGCTGGTAAGCAAGATTTTCAATCTGCCGAACAATACGCCCAGCTCGGTGAATCGTAGCGAACTCTTTGATCCGAGTCACCAACAGGTGCCGCAGTTGTGGCACCCCCGAGCGGGCTGCGCTCCACTCATTAAGCTCACTCGCCCCACGTTGGGCAATATTCCGAGCACGAAACAGACCATACTCACCAATCAACCCAACAATACGACGGCAAGCATTGCGTCGCGGATTATCCTCATCCTCATCAGCAATCAAAGAGATCAAATCAAATTCGGTAGCAGTAGCTAAGGACGCGAGCTCCCTAGCGTCATATTCGGTGATGGCACCAGTGTGGGAGGTCTCCGCCAGCAAACCAGCAACTGGTAGCACAGTTAAAACCGAATGTCGAAGCTGGTGGGCGAGTTTCTGGGCATGCTCAGCAGCGTGATCTAACGGATCACGTTCCCCCAACGGACCTTCGCCAAAGGAATCAGCACGGGACAATACCCCCAAAGTATTAAGAGAGGTAAAACCCAAATCTTTAATGAACTTCACCTCATCCAGCCGCGGGGTGGAATCAAAAAGAAATACCGCGGCATCAGCATCAACAGACATTTCTTTGGTTTGAGCAAAACCATCAATCAGAGTGCGGCGAGTGCGCTCCTCATTTTCCACGGTCAAAGTGGCAAGACCAGGGGTATCAATGAGAGAAAAATCTCGAATAGCAGCAACCGGCATCCACCGATGGATATAGCTGATTTCCTCCACTCGGGCTGGCAACTGTGCTGCCGTTCCACGTTGGATAGGAATCGGTCGACGTTCCCCACTCACCAACAAAGCTTCAGCACGGTCAGGCGCACCATACTGGAAAACAGTGACCACATTGGTTGCTTCCAAAGCAGCAGTTTCAGCCACCGGCGCCCCAATCAAAGCATTGACAAGGGTAGATTTACCAGATTTGAGCCGACCAACCACCACAATTCGCGGCGGAGCATCAAGGGTCCGCCGAATCGAGGTGGCGTGCTCATTCAGCTGCGGGCTAAGGCTACCAAGATAGTCGAGGGCTTGACTCAACGCGGTTGACATGAGATCCATTGCTTGTTCTACCTTTGCTTCTCGACGCCGTCAGTCTGCGCATAAGAAATCAATTTGTGCACCATTGCCTCAGCAGTATTGATGTTCTTTTGAATAATGGCAACATTTTTCTCCAAAGTCGCCCGCCGCTTATCTCGGCTGGCCTTATCGACCTTGGCCGCCCGCTCAGCCTGTTTGATTTGCTTCTGGGTGGCTTCAACCTGTTCTTTCAAATGCTCACGGTAGCGCAATTGAATGGTTGGCCGCGCATTAGCCAACGCCACTTCTAAAATCTTCGAGGTAAACATCTTGGCGGTGCCAGTGGTCTCACGCATCCAATTAATCAAGTTGGTTTTACCCGACCGCATGGCCCGAAACCCAAGGTTGAATGCGACCCAACCGACGCCAACCACAGCGCCAATACCAGTGAAACTAAAAACAGTGCCTAACAAACCACCGAGCATAGAGCCACCAGAAACCCCCATCATCAACACCATGGGATCAATCAAACCCTGACTTTTTTCCTGAACTGACCTCGTCTGCAGTTGCTTATTGGCAAACGCAGCAGAGATTTCTTGACGAATCTGCTCCCACACCACATCCGAATTGAAACGAGGCCGCACGATCTTTGTTTCCAATTGCGTAGAAAACAAATTAATAGATTCAGCAATGGCACCTTGGAACTCCCGCTCCATTTCGGCAGTGAAATATTGTGGATTTTTCCGCAACACCGCCATGCCGTGTTTATTAATCCGCTCAGTCCAAGATTCTCGAATGGCATCAAGCCGCTGATCGAGCAGATCCATAGCCTCTTGACGGATCATGGTGAGATCCCGACCAAGATAATAATCCCAAGTCTCGCCCTCCTTTTTTAACCGATTGAGTTCCTCTAATCGGGCATTAAGCTCTGGGGTAGCCCCATCACCTTCCTGAAGAATAGCTAT
>JBHACV010000115.1:0-14039 GCA_041854705.1 Corynebacterium sp. | reverse complement strand
TTCTCATTGTCCTTTTACTTAGAGTGCCGGAGGTTCTAACACAATGATCAAATATTTGGTCAAGAAGACACTGAGTTGGGCCCTCATTGTTTTTATAGCGACTAACCTCGCATACTTGTTGGCGGCTACTTTTCTTGATCCTCGTTCCAATTACGTGGGTCGTCGGCCTCCGTTGAGTCCCGAGCAGGTGGAGAACCTCCTCGAACCATATAACCTCAGTCCTAATACGCCACTTCTGGAACGATGGTGGACATGGTTGACTGGGGTTTTTCTTCACTGGGACTGGGGGAAATCTCCAGTAGGAGATTCGGTGAATGAGCAGATTTCGCATCGCATCTGGGTATCGGCGCAGTTGCTATTGCTGGCGACACTTTTATCAGTGATTATTGGTGTTGCTATTGGCCTTTATACGGCATCACGGCAGTACAAGCTGGGTGATCGCCTGTGGCAGGGCATTTCCATTATTGCGTTGAACACTCACATCGTTGTTGCGTCCATCATTGTGGTGGCCATTGCATTA
Organism: Corynebacterium sp.; assembly: GCA_041854705.1. Lineage (GTDB taxonomy): Bacteria > Actinomycetota > Actinomycetes > Mycobacteriales > Mycobacteriaceae > Corynebacterium. The sequence goes on along the minus strand of JBHACV010000115.1, from coordinate 13,519 downwards.
AAAATTAATGAGATGGCAGGGACTCGGATCTTCTATGTGACTGGGGCTTCCAATCCTGATATACAAGGCTTCTTCCCGAAACTTATTGACCTAGCACAGCATCTAGCACTTCCAACGATTTCCCTAGTGGTCATCTCCTATGCGGGGTATCACATGACGCAACGTAGTTTATTGCTGGATAATCTTAATGCGGATTATGTGCGTACCGCACGAGCGAAGGGGCTGACTAGGGAAGTGGCGATTCGTCGTCACGCATTGCGGACATCCATCATTCCGGTTGCGACTTCGGTGGCGTTTTCCATACCAGGTATTTTTACCGGTGCAGTTATGACAGAGCGAATTTTCGCTTGGAATGGCATGGGGCAGTATTTTATTGAAACCATTAGCAAGAATGACGTCAATGGTGCCGTTGCGGTAGCAGCTTTTGGTGCCTTAATGACTGCAATCTCTGCGGTTATTGCTGATCTTGTCGTCGTTGCACTTGATCCGAGAGTCCGGGTGAGTTAAGTGAATAAGAAAAATCCCGATCTAGAGGTCAACCAAGTTCCCGAGGCAGTTATAGAGGAATTGCAGGAGCCAAAAATTCCAGTGGTGCCACCTCGGGGCAGCTCTCGATTTAAGCTTTATACTCGACGATACTTCCGTAATAAAATGGCCGTCGTTGGGCTTGGTATTTTCCTTTTCCTTGTTTTTGCTGCAGTTTTTGGCAAGTTTTTGACGCCTTGGAGTTTTGACGAGCCAGATTTTCTCAATATTTCCTCTCCACCAAGCCCTGAGCATTGGTTTGGTACTACTGATGCTGGTAACGATCTTTTCGCCCAAACTGTGCATGGGCTTGGACGTTCCCTCATGATTGCAGTGAGCGTGTCTTTCTTTTCGACGCTCATCTCTGCGGTCATTGGTGCTGGAGCAGCGCTATATGGTGCATGGGTGGAGCGCATTATTTTGGTCATCATCCATTTTGGCTTGGCTATTCCCTCCTTCCTGCTCATTGCCTTATTGGTCTCTGATTCTGGTGGTGACTGGAAAATTTTGATTGTGGTGCTCATCATCTTTGGCTGGTTTTATCCAGCACGGGTCATTTGGTCCTTATCGCTATCGATTAGGGAAAATGATTATGTGCGGGCAGCACACTACATGGGAGTTTCTAAGCCTAAGACCATTATGCGGCACATGATTCCCAATATTGGATCATTGCTTATTATTTACTTTGTTCTCGGTGTGGTAGGCACAGTCTCCTCCGAAACTGCCTTGTCCTTCTTAGGGTTAGGTGTGAAGTTACCAGATGTGTCATTGGGAACCCTTTTGTCTGGTGGAACTTCATCGCTGATTTCCTCGCCGTGGCAGTTTTACTTCCCGGCAGCAACTTTGACCTTGCTCACGGTTTCTATGGCGTTTATTGCCGATGGTTTACGTGATGCACTTGATCCAAACTCGAAATCTGGAGGCGAGGCATGAGTGCCCAAGACCCAATCTTAAGTGTCAGTGACCTGAATGTTTCCTTTCCCTCAGAGGCAGGTACGGTCAATGCTGTTCGAGGTGTTTCTTTTGACCTTTATCCTGGCCGGACCTTGGGGATTGTGGGGGAATCTGGTTCGGGTAAATCAGTGACCTCAATGGTCATCATGGGGCTTTTGCCGCAATACGCCAAAATTACTGGCTCGGTGAAATACGCTGGTGAAGAGCTAATTGGTAAAACTGATAAGGAAATGTCCAAAGTCCGAGGTAATGGCATTGGCATGATCTTTCAAGATCCGCTTTCTGCCCTTACCCCGGTTTTCGATATTGGCACCCAACTCATTGAGGCGATTCAAGCCCACCAAAAAGTCAATAAACAACAGGCACTCAAACAAGCAGTGGAATTGCTTGATCTGGTGGGAATTAAAGAACCACAGTTGCGGGTGAAATCTTTCCCGCATGAATTTTCTGGGGGTATGCGGCAACGTGTGGTTATTGCCATTGCTATTGCCAATAATCCCAGAGTTCTTATTGCCGATGAACCCACCACTGCTTTGGATGTGACTATTCAAGCTCAGATTCTCGATGTCATTAAGGTAGCGCAAAAAGAAACTGGGGCTGCGACCATCATGATTACTCATGACATGGGAGTGGTGGCAGAGACTGCCGATGATGTGATGGTGATGTATGCGGGACGGCCAGTAGAAAAAGCGGATGTATTCTCGCTTTTTGGTAACCCACGTATGCCTTATACCGTGGGGTTATTGGGATCAACGCCGCGACCTGACATTTCCAGCAGTGAACCGCTTATTCCTATTGTCGGTAATCCGCCGATCTTGGTAGATCTTAAACCGCAGTGCCAGTTTGCTCTGCGCTGTCCTGTGGCAGTACCGGAATGTACTAAAGCAGAGCCACCCATGGTGGAGGTAGCTGACACCAAAGAACATCTTTCTGCTTGCATACGGGCCAAAGAAATCGATCGCGGAAAGATTGCTGGCAAGGATATGTTTACTCCGCCCCAGCTTTCCGCGGATGTGTTGGCTGGCACCCCGCGTGATGAACGTAAGACCACATTGGAAGTAAAGAATCTACGCAAAGAGTTCCCACTCATTAAGGGGGCAATCGTTAAGCGTAAGGTAGGCACAGTTACTGCTGTTGATGGCATTAGCTTCGATATTAAAGAGGGCGAATGCATGGCGATAGTAGGGGAATCAGGTTGCGGCAAGACCACTACTTTATTGGAGATCATGGATCTGAAACCAACTGATGGAGTAGTCATTCTCAATGGTGAAGATGCCGCCAGTATGAATTCGGCACAGCGGTTGCAGGCTCGCAAAAATATTCAAATGGTCTTTCAAGATCCCATGAGTTCGTTAAATCCTAGGTTAACGGTACGGGAAGTCATTGCTGAACCTTTACTGTCCTTAGGTTATGAGGGAAGTGTTGATGAGCGAGTATATGAGCTGATGGAATTAGTGGGGCTGGATGCTTCGCAAATCGATCGGTTCCCAGGGCATTTCTCCGGTGGGCAACGTCAGCGTATTGGTTTGGCTAGAGCATTGGCGACTAACCCATCAGTGATTGTGCTGGATGAGCCGGTTTCGGCTTTAGATGTTTCCATTCAAGCAGGGGTCATTAATCTGCTAGAAGATCTCAAGCGGAAATTAGGGTTGTCCTATCTCTTTGTAGCTCATGATCTTTCGGTTGTGCGCCATCTTTCTGATCGGGTTGGGGTCATGCACACTGGGACTTTTGTTGAGGAAGGGGACGTTGATGACATATTTGATAATCCCCAGCATGAATACACAAAAAAGCTTTTATCGGCCATTCCCATTCCTGACCCGACAGTAGCTCGGCATCGGCAGTAGAACCACTTGAAGTAGAGAGGAATTCGAAAATGCGAAGAAGATTTTTTAAGGCGGTGGTTGCCACTATTGTCGTAACCACACTGACACTAGTGGGGTGTTCTGGGTCGAGTACCGATTCCGCCCCAATAGAAGTCAGTCTTGACGGTGACTTTAATCCGCTAGAGCGAGATCAAATTCAAGATGGCGGTGAATTGCGGCTTAATCTTGATGAAGTGCCCGAGCAGCAAAATGCCATGCACGCAAACTTTACCGGAGATACCGCTATCTTGTGGACGTGGTATAACCCAGTGTTGTGGCTCTCAGAAAAAGATGGCACGCCAATTCCCAATCCTGCTTATCTGACTAATGTAAAAGACGAAATGGTCGGTGAGAATCTGGTTGTCACCTATGATGTGCACCCTGATGCGGTCTTTAATGATGGCACGCCCATTGACTACCGAGCTTTTGAGAATACCTGGAAAATCAATAATGGTACTGATCCCGATTATGAAGTGGCTTCTACCGATGGGTACTCCCTCATAACCAAGGTGGAGAAGGGTAGTTCGGATAAACAGGTCAAGGTGACATTTGATGGAAGTTATCCATGGTGGCAAAACATTTTTAGTTATTTGATGCACCCTGAGATTAAGGATGCTGAGACTTTTAATACTGCATATCTTAAGGCGTTCCAAAATGATTGGGGCGCAGGTCCTTTCCGGCTAGAACGATCCAACTTCAATGATGGCACTGTTTCCTTTGTGCGCAATGAAAATTGGTGGGGTGATACCGCCAAGCTAGAGAAGGTGACATTCCGGGCAATGGAATCCGGAGCTGCGGTCAATGCCTTCCAAGCTGGGGAAATTGATGCCGTCTCGGCGAGAAGCAAGGACTATTTAGCCAAGGTTCGTGCCATGGGTGATGGTATTGAAATCCGCACCGCTATGTATCCCATGAGCTATATTTATACCTTCAATTCTAAATCGCCAGTCTTGGCAGAAAAAGAAGTGCGCCAGGCACTCATGACCGCGCTGGATCGTCAACAAATGGCCACTATTTTGTTTAATGGTTTGGACTATACCGAGCCACTACCAGGTTCACTGCTCATGTTTAATATGGTGGAAGGTTATGAAGATAACTTTGGATCGGTAGTTTCCTATTCCGCAGACGAAGCGCGAAAGCTGCTTGACGACGCTGGCTGGGTAGCCGGATCAGATGGTGTTCGGGTAAAAGATGACCAACGCATGACACTTAATATTGTATTGACCGGAGATGATGCTGCTAATAAGGCAGTAGCACTGGCTACGCAGAAGATGCTCAAAGATGTAGGTGTGGATGCACAAATCAAAGAACGCCCTATCTCTGATTATTCCAAGATCCTTAAAGAACGGGAATATGACATTTTCCCGATGAGTTTCGGTCCCAGCAGCGCCTATAACGTTGCCTATTTTGGTTATTTCTATGCTACAGATTCAGCATTGAATACATCTGGGACTGGCACGAAAGAAATGGATGCCAAGATTGATGATCTGGAGAAGGTTGCCACCAAGGAAGAGCAGATTAAGCAAGCCAATGCTTTAGAGCGGGAAGCTTTTGCGACCTATGGGGTGATGCCTTATGCCAATGGCCCTGACATCGTTGCCGTAAAGCAAGGCCTAGCCAATTACGGCGCCTTCACCTTTGCGATTTTGCCATACGAGAATATTGGTTGGGCAAAATAATATTAATACAATGCACGGTCACTTTGGGTAAGTTTTGCTGCAGAGTGGCCGTCTTATATGACGAGAGTCTAACTCATCGTTCAGGAAGGAGATTTGGGTGATGAGAAAATTTCACAGAGCAACAATAGCGGTGGTCTCCGCACTTACCCTCATGTTAAGCGCCTGTTCAGGCGGTTCCACTGGCGGTGGAGACGCAAACGTTGAGGTGAATCTGGCAGGAGATTATAATCCACTGCCGCGAGCCCAAATCAAAGATGGCGGTACGCTGACCATTCCCATGCAGGAGTTTGCAGAACAACTTAATCCGTTCCATGCAAATATGACTGGATCTAGTGCAGATACCTGGGAATGGTTTAATCCGCAGCTGTCACTTTTTACTGGCGACGGCACATATTCCCCAAATCCCGATTATGTAACCAAAGTGACTGATGAAGTTGTCAATGGCAAATTGGTGCTTACTTGGGATCTGAATAAAGATGCGGTCTATAATGACGGCACCCCCTTCGACTGGAAGGTCTTTGAAACTACCTGGAAAGTGCAAAACGGTGAGAACCCCGATTATCAAATAGCCGGTAGTCAGGGCTTCGACCAGATTGAATCCGTTAAGCGTGGCAGCTCTGACAAGCAAGTCATAGTTACCTTTAAAAATGCCTATCCCTGGTGGCAGCCTCTTTTTAGCTCGCCACTGCACCCAGCAATGGCAGATCCTGAGATTTTCAATGAGGGCTATTTGAATAAAGTCAAAGGAGAGTATGGGGCGGGGCCTTTTAAGGTAGAACGCCTCAATACCCAAGATGCGACTATTAGTTTTGTTCCTAATGAGAAATGGTGGGGTGATGCTCCCAAGCTGGAAAAGGTGACTATGAAAGCTATGGAAGCACAGGCTACGGTTAATGCGTTTAAGGCGGGTGAACTTGATGTCGCGCTAGTAGGCGATAAGGATGCTTATGCATCAGCCACATCCATTGGCGATAGCATCGAAGTTCGGACCGCACTACGGACAATGCATGTGCTGATTTCTCTTAACTCGGAAGGCCCGATCCTAGAAGATGCAAAAGTTCGGGAAGCTATTTTTACTGGGATTGACCGTAACCAGATCGCTACCATTCGGTTTAATGGCTTAGGCTATACCGAAGAGTTGCCGGGTTCTTTGCTTTTCTTCCAGACCCAAGAAGGATATGAGGATAACTTCGGGCAAGTGGTTTCCTTTGATCCAGAAAAATCAAAGCAACTACTTGATGAGGCCGGTTGGGCTGCTGGCGATGATGGCATTCGGGAAAAGAATGGTGAAAAGCTGAGCTTACGCTATATTCTTTTTGGCGATTCAGCTACGAATAAGGCTACCGCTGCTGCCTATCAGAAGATGATGAAAGACATTGGTGTCGAGCTCAAGATTGAAGAACGTCCCACAGCAGACTTCTCCAAAGTGCTAGAAACCAAAGATTTTGACTTCTTCTACTCTTCGCTTGACGCAGTACACCCCTACGGAGTTGCTGACATTAAGTCGATGTGGGCTAGCGATGCGACGAACAATAACTCTGGCACTAATACTAAGGAGATGGATGCTGAGATCAAAGACCTTTTTGAGCTAGAGACTCCCGAAGAGCAGATCAAGGCTGCAAATGAAATTGAACGTCAAGGATTTGCTACCTATGGTGTAATGCCACTATTCAATGGCCCAGAGATGGTGGCGGTAAAGACAGGGCTGGCCAACTATGGTGCCTATGCTTTTGCCGTGGTTCCCAAGGAAGACATTGGTTGGGCCAAGTAATACCCAAGCAGTTTAGGCTGATTATGAGCTGAAGCAACTAACTTCAGCTCATAATTGCTTTGGGGAGCTGACCACGGGAAAACTGGAAATACGCCAGAGAAGATAGAGGTGGGCTACCTAAACGGATCATTGGTGCAAGAAACCAGTACTGGAACTTCGATGACAACTGCATGCGTCTAAACTGGCACGATGTATCCACAAGTGAGATTACGAATGATTGCGTATGAGTAGCAAATCTATCCAAGCAATTCATCGGAAGTTTAGTTGAATAACGTGAATGGATATTGGATGATCGTGAGTAAGTAATTAGCCCTTTCTTCTTTCGACCGTCCAGCTAATGACATTCAAGATACTGATAATCAGTGCAATCAATCCAGTAAATAAGGCAGCCATAAGAGCGAAGGCATATCCAAAATTCATGCCAGTTTCGCCAGAATCAGCTGCAAGCAAAATTGCCGCAGTAATAAGCAAAACAATAGTAATGATCCAGCTGATCAGCATTGCTATAGTCATAGGTTTCATGAGTTGTCCAGCTCCTTTCTGCTGTCAAACTACTATTTTGGTGTTGGTAAGGGGTGATGAGCGATAATACTGCATGTATCACATGCTATGAAGCATATTCGACTGCTGGAAAACATTAATGAATGCCATTGCTAGTTTCCCAGTATCCTAATGATTTTTATCCTCATTGTATCTTTGTCTTTGGATAAGCTTCCATGTGTACAGCATTATCGAAGCGTAACTTGGTGGCCGCTTAAATTTATTGCCAAGTTTGAAGATTAGCCTCCTAATCGTCGTATTTTATAATGTGCAGTACTATGAGTGGGGAGCGTATTAGAGGATATGTATATCGCAGCAGGTAGACGGCATTCGGTTGCGGTTTGCCATGATGGCACCGTCGTGGCATGTGGCAGTAATCATGTGGGGGAGTGTGAGGTTTCAGGTTGGGAAAACATCATTGCAGTTGCGGCAGGGAACGTCCATACTGCGCCAAATACTGGCAAATCCCACACCTTGGGCCTGCGTATTGATGGCACAGTTCTTGCTACTGGCTGGAATAGGAATCGACAGTGTGATGTTGCTGCATGGCAGGATATTACTGCGATTGCGGCTGGTTGGCGCAGGTCGCTGGGGCTCAAAGCGGATGGCACTGTTGTAGACACCAGTGGTAATGAAGCAGTGGAATCGTGGCGGGATATAGTGGCAGTTTCTTGTGGTGATTGGCATGCGGTGGGTATGCGTCGTGACGGTACTGCGGTAGCGGTTGGCAATAACCAACGGCGGCAGTGCGAAGTATCAGACTGGACCGACCTGATTGCGATTTCCGCTGGTTATCTTCATACAGTTGGCCTGCGGGCAGATGGCACAGTGCTCAGCACAGGTACTGTGGACATGTTTGATTGGACAGGGATTATCCAAGTCGATGCGGGTAGCTATCATACTGTCGCGGTGACTGAAGTTGGCAGAGTCTTAGCTGTTGGCAGTAATGAAGCTGGGCAGTGTGACGTCGTCAAGTGGCATGATGTTATTGAAGTTGCTGCAGGTTCCACTCACACTTTAGGTTTATGCCGTGACGGTACTGTTCTTTCTACTGGTAATGACAGTGATGGCCAGCTCCCTAATCCAGCATGGCGCAGCATTGGTCATAGTACACATACGTAGAAAATAGTTTTTGTAAACATAGGCTATTAGGGGGTAATTATTGCCAGTTGCTCAAGGGAAACCGTGTAGATTTTAGGTAAGAAACAACTTTTGGGCGGAGCTGGATATGGATATGGAAACTTGGGAGCCCACACTCACAGCTGGGCCGTTGATTGGAATCGCGGTAGCGGCGATCGCAGTCATTTTAATATTGGTTATTTATTTTCGCGTACATGCTTTTCTAACACTGATTATCGTTTCAGTGCTTACGGCATTAGCTGCGGGAATCCCACTGGCGGGCGTGCCAGAAACACTAACATCTGGTTTTGGTAGCACATTATCATCGGTGGCGCTATTAGTCGGTTTGGGTGCAATGATCGGCCGACTAGTGGAATATTCCGGCGGTGCGAAGTCACTGGCAGAAGCTTTGGTGAGGAAGTTCGGGGAGGATAAAGCTCCATTTGCGCTTGGTATTGCGTCATTAATCATGGGCTTCCCGATTTTCTTTGATGCTGGTTTGATCGTTATGTTGCCAGTGATTTTTGCAGTGGCCCGCAGGCTTGGCGGACCAGTGCTTACCTACGGAATGCCCGCCGCAGGTGCATTCTCAGTCATGCATATCTACTTACCACCGCATCCTGGTCCGGTGGCTGCTAGTGAATTTTTTGGCGCTGATATCGGCTTGATTTTGCTCTTTGGCTTGTTGGTTGCCATTCCTACTTGGTATATCTCGGGCTATCGCTGGGGATTGTATCTTGGCAAGAAATACACCTTCACTGTTACAGATGTTCTGCTTGGTCCAGTTCAAGATGATGCTGAGCAGGCGACACCTGTATCACCCGGTACTGTTATTAGCATCATGGCTATTCCCATGATTTTGATTTTTGGCAATACTGGCTTATCGACGCTCGCATCAGCTGGAATGCTCAACGAGTCGGCAGGTTGGGTGCAATTTTTCGTATTCCTCGGACAAACCTCCATTGCATTGCTGATTACTACGCTGGTGGCAATGGTGGTCCTCGGATTCCGGCGTGGACTGAATAAGACCGCAGTTGAACAACTCATGGACGGCGCCTTGGGGCCGATCTGCTCAGTGGTACTGATTACTGGTGCAGGTGGCATGTTTGGGGGTGTCTTGCGCACTAGTGGCATTGGTGACGCCTTGGCTGAATCCATGGCTAATCTTGGTGTTCCAGTGATTTTAGCCTGCTACCTGATCTCAGTAGCACTGCGCTTAGCACAGGGGTCAGCGACGGTAGCATTGACCACTGCGGCCGCATTGATGGCACCTGCGGTGGAGGCAGCTGGTTACTCCAATGTGCAGTTAGCTCTCATTGTTTTGGCTACTGCCGCTGGTTCGGTTATCGCCAGTCACGTCAATGACTCCGGTTTCTGGCTGGTGGGTCGGCTCATGGGGATGGATGTGGCCACCACACTCCGCACGTGGACCATCAACCAACTGCTTGTTAGCGTCATCGGTTTCTTGTTGGTTATGGTTTTCTTTGGAATCAGTACTATCTTCACTTAAAACAGCCGCAGCTGGTTGTTCCTCGGGCTGCATATATGACCATATAAGCAGCCCACAATAAATCGGGAATGACAAGAAAATCAATAAAAAAGATGCGGTGTATTGGTGATCCCCATCGATAGAAAGGTTCCCCACTTTTTCTATAAGCAAGATCAGGGGGGAAGTTTTAGCAGTTAGTTCTGGGCCTATGAGATCATCGCTCAAAATGATTCCAGGTAAAAACCAACAGGTAAAAAATGACCCTACTAGGACACTAGTCACAGTATCTGAGGTTGGGAAGCCACGAGGAAAAACTCGAAACACCCCTCCAGCTAGGCATGAGATTGGTACCAGCAGGATGCCAGCATAACCCCAGACGAAAGTCACAATTCCGGTCAGCCCGAATATGGTGCGTAAGACCAAAATTCCGAAGTAAACAGCAAAGGTGAGTCCAACCCACCGCCACCACCATACCGAGCGGCTGTCCATTTTAGTTTCGCTGCTCACTTCATTAACCATTGTGCAGCCTTTCGGGCGATTTCCTCCGGTGAGTCCGCAACATTAAACACTTTCCCGCGTTCATCGTTGGCAAGTGGCTCGAGTGTATCGAACTGTGATTGCAATAATGAAGCTGGCATGAAGTGGCCCTTGCGCGCATTCAGTCGAGCAAGCAGTAGATCAAAGTCACCATGTAGATGGATGAAAACCACGCCTGGGCAATGCTCACGAATAAGATCACGGTAGGAGCGTTTTAGCGCGCTGCAGCCAACCAATGCACCATCGGATTGTGTGGCCAACCATGTGCCAATGTCTTCCAGCCACGGCCAGCGATCTTCATCGGTTAACGGGGTACCTGCTGACATTTTGTCAATATTAGCTTTCGGATGCATGTCATCACCATCGCGGTAGGGCAGTCCCACCAAAGGTGATAATAGCTTCCCAACACTGGTTTTACCGCATCCCGAAACTCCCATGAGAACTGCATGCTGAATCATAGGACGCACCTGTACCAGCACTTTGCTAGAAACCTCGGGATTAGCAGCAGTATTGAAGGCTTGGGTGACATCAGTGAGCGGAAAAGTATGAGTAATGACAGATTCAAAATAATCATTTTCTGCCAAAAGAGTAATGGCCTCGTCGATTTCATTGTGGAATCGGAATGTTCCACGCAGAGTAAGCTCTTTGGCCACCAACGGTGCAAGGTTGAGACCGGTAATCTCTGCAGGCAACATGCCTACTTGCACCACTATGCCTTTACGACGCGCAGCTGTGATCGCAGTATTAAGTGCAGCGGCCACCCCAGCACATTCTAAAACCACATCTGCTGACTCTGCGGCAACCTCGGTAGTGGTGTGCAATCCTGGAATAGCTGCAGCACGTTCCAATGGTCCAGTAAGCACATCGGTAATGGTCACCGAATTTGCCCCCTTGGCGATTGCAGCGGCAGCAGCCAGTTGCCCAATTGGGCCAGCACCGGTGACTAATACATCCAATCCGGTAACTCCGCCCGCAATATTAATTGCATGCAATCCAACCGCAAGTGGTTCAGCAAGTGCTGCCCGTTTAAGACTCAAGTCAGCGGGTAGTGGGCGAATCTGATCGGGGCGAACCGTAATCTTCTCTGCCATCGCACCCTGAGTATGCGGCCAAGTTGCAGCACTACCGAAATAAGCGCCACCTGGCCACACATTTGGTGCATCTGACAAACTCGGCTGTGGGGTGCCATACGTGGCGGGATGGATGGTTACTTTGGTGCCATCAGCAAGGACACCACTCAGTTCGTGCCCCGGAATCAAAGGCTGACGAACCACAAATTCGCCCACCGCCCCATCCTGGTAATAATGCAGATCAGAGCCACAAATACCAACGTAAGCGACCGTGACCTCCACCTCATCTTGTTTTAGAGTTGGTGCTGGCAACTCCGCCAGTTCTAACTGGTCTTTGCCGTGGATAAGTGCTGCTTTCATTGTTGTGCCTTTCGTTTTAAACCACTGCAGTCATGCCGCCATCGACGGCGAGATTCTGCCCAGTGACAAAGGCAGAGGCGTCGCTTGATAAGAACAACAGTGGGCCAATGAGTTCTTTCGGATCACCCCAGCGTCCAGCAGGAGTACGCTTTTCCACCCACGCACTGAATTCTGGATCGGCCACCAATGCCGCATTCAGATCAGTATCAAAATACCCTGGTGAAAGGGTATTCACCTGCACATTCTTTGGTGAAAGTTCGGCTGCTAAACCTTGAGCGAACATTGCCACCCCACCTTTAGTTGCGCAATAAGGGGCAATGGTGGCACGCCCCAACCGCGACTGCACTGAACCAATCATGATGATCTTGCCGCTGCCACGTTTAGCCATAGCGGCAGCAATTGGGCGAGTAACGTGGAAAACCCCAGATAGGTTTACCCCAATGATCTCATCCCAGTCGCTATCAGTGAAGTCACTAATTGGGTTGCGGCGCTGGATGCCAGCATTATTAACCAAAATGTCCGGTGTGCCGAATGTTTCTAGTACTTCAGTAATGCCAGCTGCCACCGCTGCGGGATCATCAACCCGAAACCCAATCGAGCCAGCAGCGCCCATTTTGGCTGCGCACTGGGCTGCTCGTTCAGAGTCAGTGCCATGTATGATGACCTTGGCGCCAGCGTCGATAAGTCCTTGGGCAAGAGTGGCACCCAGTCCCCGAGTGGAGCCGGTGACAAGGGCAAGTTTATTTGTGACAGTGAAAAGATCCATAATTTTTAGTGTAATGAAATTATCCAAAGTAGCGTGGGGGATCTCATGACCGACCCCAGTCGTATCCCCAACATTCTCAAGGCAGTGGAAGAGGTATGGCTTGGGCAAACAGATCTCAATCTCATTGGAATACTGCGGGTGCTGGAAAATCACGGCCTTGATTGGAACAGCACAGAAGCCGAAACCCTAGAAATTTGCCGGAACGTGGCCGAGGCTTACCCTGGGAAACTAGGGCCTAAACAATTCGGTTTTGAGATTCGTACAACGTCACCTGCGGCACGTTTTTCGCTTGTCGACGCCCATGCGATCGTCCGTGCTCAACCAGATAGCGCTCCAGCGATCTGGCCAATAGCGGCACTCATTCGAGCGGAAATTGGAATGCCCCTGCGTATAGAGTCACAAGCTGGACATCAGTTGCGTTTTGGGGTGGTTACCGCCATTGAAAAGATCACCGATCCACATGTCACGGTTTGTTTACTAGCGGACAGTGACTGCGCAATTGTTCATCCCAATAAACAGGTGGAACTATTTAAACAAGGCCGTAGAGAAGTTGCGCGAGCACTAGTTGCAGGGCACATTACTGGTGATGTGTTGGTCCTAGAGGACCATCAACATCTACAAATCCAACAGCAGTTTGCGGTGGCGGGGATTTAGGTATGGCAGGGGCGCTATAACCTAGAAGCGCCGGATGTCTATCTTGCAGCATGTTTGTTCTTGGTGAAGAAAGCTGATTGCTGCTGCAGCAAAAGCATTGGGATTTTGGAAGATTGATCCATGCCCTGAGTTGAGGTAGGTCATTAGGTGGCTGTCTAGAATTTGTGTGGGCACTTCAGTTGGAACCTGT
>JBHACV010000114.1:0-20788 GCA_041854705.1 Corynebacterium sp. | reverse complement strand
CACGGGGTTTTTACAGATCAGGTGTATTCCCGATATGTTGCGTCAGATTCGATCTGGGGAAAGATCAGCTAGCGGCGTTTCTTCTTTTGAATCATTGATGATTTCGCTTGCCGGGCGGGTTGGTGTTGGCAATATCGCTGGCGTTGCTACTGCGATTGCTTTCGGTGGGCCTGGCGCAGTGTTCTGGATGTGGACAGTCGCCTTATTAGGTTCTGCTACTTCCTATATTGAATGTACGTTGGCCCAGATTTATAAGGAAAAAGACCGTGATACTGGTGAGTATCGTGGCGGGCCAGCGTATTACATTGAAAAAGCTTACAAGCATACTAAGGCCGGTCCGTTTATGCTGGTCTATGCCATTGTGTTTGCTCTTTCGATGATCTTGGCCACGTCGTATTTCTTGCCTGGTATTCAGGCTAACGGTATGGCTGCGGCTATGGCGAATGCATGGAATATTGATGTGCGGATTACCGCAGTGGTGCTGGCGGTAATTCTGGGCATTATCATTATTGGTGGTGTGCGGCGTATCGCTAATTTCGCTGGCTTGGTGGTTCCGCTAATGGCAATCTTGTACATTATTGCCGCGTTGATTATTTTGGCGATCAATTATGACCGGATCGATGATGTCTTCTTGCTGATTTTCCGTTCTGCCTTTGATAAAGAGGCAGCCTTCTCTGGCATGTTGGGCGTGGCCATCCTCTGGGGTGTGAAACGCGGTATTTATTCCAATGAGGCTGGTCAGGGCACTGGTCCACAGTCGGCTGCGGCTGCTGAAGTGTCGCATCCAGCGAAACAGGGGTTTGTGCAGGCCTTTGCAGTGTATGTGGATACCTTATTTGTTTGTTCTGCTACTGCCTTCATCATTATTTCTACGGACATGTATAAGGTATTCCGCGGCGAGTCGGAAGAAGGGGAAGTTATTTATGCCGGTTCACTTCGTGATGGTGTGGAAGTCGGCCCTGGTTTTGTTCAAGAGGGCTTGAACTCATTGGCTCCAGGGATTGGTCCAAGTTTCGTTGCGTTGGCTATTGGCTTGTTTGCTTTCACTACGGTGTTGGCTTATTACTACATGGCTGAGGTGAACTTGGCGTATTTCAATCGGTGGATTCCAAATCATGCGGTGCGTCGAGGCATCATTTGGTTATTGCGGATTTTGGTGATTGCTTCGGTTGTTATTGGTGCAGCTACCACTCCAGGTATGGCATGGACTTTGGGGGATATCGGTGTAGGTACCACAGCGTGGTTGAATATTATTGCGATTGTTTTCTTGCAGATCCCAGCGCATAAGGCGCTGTGGGATTATCACCGGCAAAAGAAGGCTGGCAAGGACCCTGATTTCGATCCTGAGGCCTTGAGAATTAAAAATGCGGACTTCTGGGTGGAGCGTAAAAAACAAAATGAGGCAAAAAGCACGTAAAGTGAGGGCATGATTATTGGGCTCATTGGGGTGAATGGTGCAGGGAAGACGACTTACCTGCACCAGCTTTATAACCAGTGTGATAAAACCACTGCAGCATTTTTACCAGATTCCCCAGTGATTCCCATTGAAATTACTGCCCTTGAGCTGCTGCAACGTACTGGTGTGATGCGTGGATTACGTAAGGATGAAGCCTTGGTTAGGGCCCAAGCATTGTGCACTAAATTGCTTATCGACGGCGGCACTGATCGTGCTATTTCTACGTATTCCGCTGGTAATTACAAAAAGACCGCCCTTGCTGTTACCTTGATGACCACCCCGGCGGTGTTGTATTTGGATGAGCCGCTAGAAACTGTTGATGCGGTTTCCCGGTTTCAGGCTATGAAGATTTTCCGGGCGTTGGCTGACGTTGGCACTATTGTTTATATTTCCACGCAGGATTTAGAAATTGCACAGCAGTGTGACGTAGTGAAGGTTTTTGCTCAGCATGACATTGTGGCGCAGGGTACTCCAGCAGCAGTGCTTGGGTTGCGGCCGTTTGAGCAGTTGATGACCTTATCAAATATTAATCTTGATCACGATAATCTTGAGTGGATTGGCTAAATGCTGCCGGTGATTTTGCAGGTCCGTTATGGGCGGGAAGCCAGTAGCATGGACCGGTTGGTTGAGATCGGCATGGCGATTTTCCTGCTGGTCACGGTACCACGGTTTGGGCTTTGGTTAGGCCTTGCAACAGTGGTGTTGGTGATGTGGCTGTTTAGCTATTGGGTGGGTAAGACTTCATGGTCGGTTTTTAGTATGCCGCCGTTGTCGGTGCCTCCAAAAAAACTGGTGTGGGATTTGGCTTGTGCTTCCTGTTTGTCTATTCCCATGGCGGCGGGAATTGTGGCTGCGGTGTTGGCGCAGCATTTGTTATTGATTATTGCCATGATTGCTACCTGCCTGGTTACTGCGATTATGGTGGTGTTGGTGGGGGAGGCGTCGAAAAGTAGGCAGACGCATGCTGGCACGATGGATGTTCGGTTGTCTGAGGTTGAGGGGCCATATCAGTTTTTTGCGCTTGATTGGCGTCGGCGGCGGTTGCGGCCATATCGACGTATTGTTATACCGTTTGTGTTGCTGCCTTTGATGGGGGTGGGGACAGTAGTGTCGGTGGTACTTAGTTCTGGATCTGCTGTGACAGTTTCGACGATTGCGACAGGGTTTGCGCTTGGGTGTTCGTTTAATCTGATGTACTTTCGCACTGATGATTTGCCGGGTAATTATCTTCGGGAGATTACTGGGTTACCAGAATGGTTTGTGCAATTGCCATTGATGTTGGTGGTGGGTTTTTGTGCGGTGTTTGCTTATATCCTTGATCCAGATGCAGCTTTGTTTGTCGCGGTGATGTCGGCAGCAGTGGTGGCCGGTGTGTTGGGGGTCATGCGGATCATTATTGGGGAGCATACCGCGCCGGTAGGAGTGCCAGATGTTGTACCGCGCAGTACCTTGTTTCAGGAAATTTTCGGGTTTTTCTTTGTGCTTAGTGTTTTTGCTTGCGTGCTAATCCTTGGGCGACTGTTGTAGTAGGTTGGTATCCTGGTGGCCCGAAATATTGGTCTGATTTTTATGATGGTCGACGATTGGCAATGAGATTAGCCACGGACCTGGGGGCGTCAAAAAACAAAATTTGCAGGTAAAACCGCAGGTACAGGTATTGAAGAATAAGTACTAAGGTTGACTGCAGATCATTTTGAGGTTTCCCACAGGAAACCTGCCGAACCCCCAGAATAGCAACAGAAACATAGCAGGGCTTGCTCATGGAGACCCTAAGTTGGAGATGCAAAATCTATTTCCATGAGCACACCACTAGTAACTAGCACCGCGGAAATCCCGCCAGTGGTTCCCGTACGGGAAGCCACCATTGACATTATTATTCCGGTCTATAATGAAGAGCATTCTCTACCGGCGTGCATCGAGAAACTCAGCGCCTATATTGAGGGCAGCATGCCAGTTCCCACCAGCATTATCATTGCTGACAATGCTTCTACTGACCGCACATGGCAGGTAGCTGGCGAATTATGCGCCCAATACGATAACCTTAGCCGGATTCATCTAGATCAAAAAGGTCGCGGCCGAGCGCTGAAACAGGCCTGGTTAACATCTCAGGCCACCGTAGTTGCCTATATGGATGTAGACCTTTCTACCGACCTGAATGCACTATTACCACTGGTGGCGCCACTTCTGAGTGGGCATTCCGACATTGCCATTGGTACTCGGTTGTCTCGTGATTCGCGGGTTGAGCGTGGGCCAAAACGGGAATTCATTTCCCGTACCTACAACCTCATGTTGAAAACTGCCATGTCTGCACACTTCAGTGATGCGCAATGTGGTTTTAAGGCTATGCGCACCGATGTGGTGCAGCGACTGCTACCACATGTGGAAGACAATGCCTGGTTTTTCGATACCGAACTGTTGCTACTAGCGGAGAAAGCAGGTTACCGCGTTCATGAGGTCCCAGTCGATTGGATTGATGACCCAGATTCTCGGGTCAATATCGTTGACACTGCGGTCAAAGACATCCAAGGCATGTGGCGGGTTGGTACTGGCTTAGTGACTGGCAAAATCAAGCCCGAGGAATTCTCTGCCTATACCAAAGAGAAATACACCTCCAAAAAGGACACCACTGGGCAGATCCTGCGCTTTCTCACTGTAGGTATTGCTTCGACTATCGCATATGCACTGCTGTACCTGCTATTCCAAAATTTCATGGGTGCGCAAGCAGCTAACTTCCTAGCTCTACTAACCACCGCAATCGGCAATACTGCTGCTAACCGCGCCTTCACCTTCGGGGTGCGTGGTGCTAATCGAATCACTTCCGATCATGGCATCGGACTCAGTGTCTTCTTCTTCGGATGGGCACTGACCGCTGGCAGCCTGTGGGCCTTACACCTACTAGCCCCCGGCGCGGGGGCCGCTGTCGAGCTGATTGTACTTACTATCGCCAATCTTGTGTCCACCATCGTCCGATTCCTTGCTCTGCGGCTGCTGTTTAATGGCCGAGAAGGAGAAAAGTAAATGACTACACTTGTAGCTGACCCACCGAAGTCTATGAACCAACCGCAACCCGAGCCGAAACATCAGGCGTCGAAACGCTTACCAGCAGAAACAATTGGTGTCGCAATCCTATTGATTACCACTGGTTTGCTGTACTTCTGGAACCTGTCGATCAATGATTACGGTAATAGTTTCTATGCCGCTGCTGCTCAGGCGGGTGCTGATAACTGGACCGCCTTCTTCTTCGGTTCCTCTGATATGGCCAACTCGATTACCGTGGATAAGACACCACTGTCATTGTGGCCAGCTATGTTAGCGGTTAAAGCTTTTGGTCTTAACTCTTATTCCATTATTGGCCCGCAGGCGTTATTAGGTGTCGCATCGGTAGCGTTGCTTTATGCCACTGTACGTCGCTATCACGGGGTGCCTGCCGCCATGATTGCTGGTTGGGTGCTTGCCCTCACACCGGTAGCTGCCCTGATGTTCCGTTTCAATAATCCTGACGCCATGCTGGTTTTCCTCATGATCGCAGCTGTTTGGGCTGGTATGCGTGGTATTGAAGATGGTCGTTGGCGTTGGGCGCTGGCAGCTGGTGCTTTCATTGGGCTTGGGTTTTTGGCTAAGCAGTTACAGGTATTGCTGATTGTCCCACCGCTGGCACTCATGTGGCTTATTTGTGCTAAAGGTAGTATCCCGCGTCGGATCGGCCAATTGTTGGCTGCTGCTGGGTCCATGATTGTCGCGGTCGCATGGTATCTGCTGGCAGTAGAACTATGGCCAGAAAATCTGCGTCCTTATATTGGTGGCAGCCAGAATAACTCCATTATCGAATTGACTTTAGGTTACAACGGTCTTGGGCGTCTGAGTGGGGAACAAACCGGCGCAGTTGTTCCTGGTGGGGGCACTCCCCAAGGCGGTATGTGGGGTGAAACTGGTATCTTCCGCATGTTTGATTCTTCTCAAGGTGGACAAATTGCTTGGTTATTGCCGCTTGCTTTAGTGCTCCTAGCAGTTGGTTTGTGGTTGGCGCGCACTGATCGCATCCGTCGTGCCTCCTATCTTGCATGGGGTGGTTGGTTGTTGGTTACTGCCTTAGTGTTCAGCTTTATGCAGGGCATTTTCCACCAGTACTACACGGTCGCACTTGCCCCAGCAATCGCTGCGCTTGTTGGTATCGGACTTTACGACGCCTATCGCTCTCAGTCGCGCATTGTTAATGTTTTGCTTGCGGTGGCGGTCGCTGGTTCTGGTGTTTGGGCTTATGTATTGCTTGGTCGCAGCACTGACTTCCTGCCGTGGTTGAAGTACCTGGTAGTGGTTGCAGCGGTCATTGCAGCAGTATTAATTCTCTTCCGCTTTAAGCTCAATCCGCGCCTAGCATTGGTGTCCATCTTGGCAGCTGGAACCATTGGGTTGATGTCTGGTCCGCTGGCGTATTCGCTAGAAACTGTTGGTAGTTCCAATACCGGATCTATTCCACTAGCTGGGCCTGAGGTTGCTGGTGGTATGGGTGGCCCCGGTGGCGGTGGCGGCCCTGGTGGTATGACCCCGCCGGATGGGGCAGGTATGACACCACCAAACGGTGCTACCGCAGGTACTGCACCAGATGGTGCTCCTGCTGCTGGTGCCCCGGCAGCACCAAACGGCACTGCACCTGCTGGTACCGCACCAACCACACCGGATGGCACCGCGGGAACAATCCCACAGCAAACTGACGGTGGCCCGGGTGGTGGCGCAGGTGGTCTCCTCGGTGGTGGTGAAGCCAGTGAAGAGGTAGTCAACCTATTGACAACTAATGCTGAGAATTACACCTGGGTGGCAGCCACCTCTGGTTCGCAGGGTGCTGCAACTTATCAGCTAGCTAGCGGCTACTCGGTAATGCCAATTGGTGGCTTTAATGGTAGCGACCCATCACCTACCTTGGAGCAATTCCAGCAATGGGTGGCAGAGGGCAAGATTCACTACTACATCGTCAGTGATGGCCCAGGTGGCGGCGGTGGCCCCGGTGGTGCGGCTGGCTCTGATGACAGCTCAGAACGTACAAGTTCTGCGATCCAAACTTGGATTGAAGAAAACTACACTGCACAAACCGTTGATGGTGTGACCATGTACGATTTGAGCAGCTAAAACCCTAGTGGACTAGGAGGCTCTAATGATCGGGGTGTTGGGCAATGGCCTAGCACCCCGATTTCAGCTGTGTCAGTTATGCCGGTATTAGCTAGCTCAATTGAAATACAAAAATCATTCACAATGGGGCTCTTTTGATTTTAGGGCGAGTTTGGATGAATGGTGGTACGGATTTGCCGTGTAGCAAGTGAGCAGGTTATAGGAGGTTGGATGGGCGATTGAAGAATCAAGCTGCTTTTCTGGGGTGTGGTTTGTTCCTATTGGCCTCGTGGATACAGATGAGCAGCTTGATTCGAAAGCAAAGGGTATGGCACAGTTTAAAAACCAGCCTGGTACTGGGGTTTTATGGGGCTTTTTCGGGTCTAGGTTAAAGAATCAAGCTGCTATTTTGGGGGATACGGCTCAGTCATAGACGCTGTCAGGTAGGGTGAGCAGCTTGATTCCACCAACCACAAGGATCACAAACGGCTATACGGCTAGGTTTTCTATTTTCGCCCTGATCCATTCCAAAGAATCAAGCTGCTATTCCTACTTCCAGTTTTCCGCCTCATCAATGTGGTAGTTCAAGATCGGGATCGAGCGGATCTAAAGTTGCCATCCGTGCTCTATACCCTAAACCAGCAAACACCAGCCACATTATTAGTGTGGTGTATAGCCCACTAGTGGAAAGCGCTTGATAAACATCTCGTTGTGTGGGGCTGAGTACGCCACCTACAAGGTTAAGTGGTTGGCGTGTAGCTTCAAGAAAGCCATAACTATCTGGCTGAAACAATGTGTAGATAAAAACACCTACCATCATTGCGATTACCAGCAGGTAGTGGCCGTACGTAAAGCCAAAACCTGGTGGGTATAACAACACCACTAGACTCCCAAGCAGCAAACTAGGTACTCCAACATAGAAAAACAGTGAGATGAGAATTACGAGCGAAAAGCCTTCATATCCCAGCCAGTTTAAATAGGAGAAGGCAAGGGAAAAAGCTAGGCAACAGCCCAGTATCAGCAATAGGGCCAGCCCGAGTCGGCGTCGAAACAGATTGCGGCGAGCAGGTATAGGTTGTGGTGGTTTAGGGTGCATGTGGCCAATCGTACCTGCGCCCCATCACCCTTTTACTTTTTTGGTATCTGTCAGAAACTCGCAAACACCCACCGCAGTTATAAATTGAAGCGGTGGGCGTTAAAGCGCATCAATACTGATTAGTGTTCGGCACCTTTGATTGCTTCTTTGTGATCGCGAATCGGCTCGCCATCAGCATAGAGGGGCATGCCCTTTTTTGCTTGGTAGAACGGCAAATCAATCGGATCGAGGGGAGTCTCGCCTTTAATGAGATCAGCGGCTTTTTCAGCCATCATGATTACTGGTGCGTAAATATTGCCATTGGTGATGATTGGCATGGCAGAAGCGTCGCACACGTACAGACCTGAAACGCCGTGAACCTGCATGGTTTCTGGATCAACCACTGCCATTTCATCATCGGCGGAACCCATTTTCGCAGTACAGGAGGGGTGCAGCGCGGTTTCGGCATCATTGCGAACCCATTCGAGGATTTCCTCATCGGTTTGCACATGCGCGCCGGGGGAAATTTCACCATCGGTGTATTCCTTCATTGCTGGGGTATCGAGCAATCGGCGGGATACTCGCACTGCTTCAACCCACTCCCGTCGATCTTGGTCGGTGGCCAAATAATTGAAGATGATTTCTGGCTTTTCTTTCGGATCGGCGGATTTAATCCGCACATGTCCCAGCGTATCGGAGTACATGGGGCCGACGTGGAATTGGAAGCCGTGATCGCCCTCGGGTTGGGTTCCGTCATAGCGAATAGCCATTGGTAGGAAGTGGAACATGAGATTTGGGTAGGCTTCATCATCGTTTGAGCGGGCGAAGCCACCTGCTTCAAAGTGGGAAGATGCCACTGGGCCACGTTTGGTCAATAGCCACTGCAATCCAATGAATGGCCGGATCCACATTTTGTAATACGGTTGGGAGGATACCGGCTGGGTTACATTGTATTGGACGTAGACTTCTAAGTGGTCTTGTAAATTCTCACCTACACCAGGTAGGTGCTTGACCGTTTTAATCCCTAGTTTTTCCAGATGTTCTTTATTGCCGATGCCGGAAAGTTGTAATAACTGGGGGGTATTAAACGCGCCACCACACAAAATGATTTTGTCGGCATAGACACGATGCTTGCGGTTTTGCCATTCATACTCCACACCGACTGCGGTTTGGCCTTCGAATAGGATGCGGGTGGTGAAAGCTCGGGTGCGAACGTCAAGATTATCTCGATCCATCACCGGATGCAGGTATGCTCGGGCTGCTGAAAGCCGTTTACCTTTGAAAATATTGCGATCAAAGGGGGCGAACCCTTCTTGCCGGTACCCATTGACGTCGTTAGTTAGTTTGTAGCCAGCTTCTTGTACCGAACGGAAAAATGCTTGGAACAAAGGGCTGGTTGCGGGGCCGCGGGTGAGCACCAGTGGGCCATTATGGCCGCGACGTGGATCAGTTGGATCGGCGCCGAGCGCGTTTTCCATTTTGTTGAAGTAGGGTAAAACATGTTTGAAATCCCAGTTGGACATGCCAGGCAATTTGCCCCATTTTTCATAGTCCAGTGGGTTTCCGCGCTGGAAGATCATGCCATTGACTGAACTGGAACCACCAAGGACCTTGCCGCGGGCGTGGTAGATGCGCCGACCGTTCATCTCTGGTTCCGGCTCTGACTCGTAGCCCCAATCGTAGTATTTATTGCCGATTGGGAAAGAGAAGGCCGCGGGCATGTGGATGAATAGATCCCATAATGAGTCCATTCGGCCTGCCTCTAGAACCATCACTTGGGTCGAGAGATCATCGCTGAGTCGTCGAGCGAGTACTGAACCGGCAGAACCACCGCCAACGATGACGACGTCACGTCGTCGATCCTCGACAATTTCTCCTGCTTGGTCTGCACGTGGCTGGGCGAACTTCAACCTTGACAGGATTCGACTTTTGATGGACAAATTCAAAAACCCCTTCCGGGCATAGCGGTCACCACCATTTCAAGGTGTGGCTATGCCATGAAAAAATTGCTGACTCTGTCCAGTCTGCCAGTGTTATAAATTCTTAGCCACCTCCACCCAATCAAAGAACCCTGTGTATCCTTGGCTTCGAGTCCGGTAGGGAAGAGTCACAAGCGACAACAACGAAAGGACTGTCCACATTGGGAAATAACGAAGAAGGAAACATAGAAAAGGAAAGCACAGAAAACAACAACACCCCTCATAAAAAAATCTCCGAACCAGCCGCCGGAATTAACCCCAATAAGGGGGAAGCAAAAGTGTCGGATGAAGTTGAATTTGACACCAGCGAGATTGATAGCTCAAAAACTGTAACCAAACTGGATGATGAATCGGCAGCCAATGGGACTAATGCCGCTGGTTCTAGTGATGCGCATCATGCAAGTCATGCTGAGCAAACAAAAACTGCAAAAGCAGAAGTGGTAGTGGGTTCCTATCGTGCTGGTTCATCCGGTGAAACCACCGGCGATGACATGGAAGTACCCAAAGCAAATTGGCCGGTTTTTATTGTTTCTTCAATTGGCATTTTGATTGTGACCATCTGGGCCGCCGTAGCCGGGGAAAGTGCGGAACAAACTTTAGGCAATGTCACTGGCTGGATTGCGACCAATTTAGGATGGTTTTATATCCTCACCGCAACGGTCATTGTGGTCTTTGTATTGGTGATTGGTCTAGGGTCCTCGGGGAAAATTCGGCTCGGGCCGGATCATTCCAGACCGCAATTTAGTCTATTCTCTTGGGCTGCAATGCTGTTTGCTGCAGGCATTGGTGTGGATTTGATGTTCTTCTCGGTGGCCGAACCAGTGGCACAATACTATGCGCCGCCCATTGGTCCGGGGGAGACCAGAGAAGCAGCAGAACAAGCTGTAGTCTGGGCATTGTTCCATTATGGAATTACCGGTTGGGCAATGTATGCCCTGATGGGACTTGCTTTTGGTTATTATGCTTACCGGCTGAACATGCCACTGGCCATTCGTTCTGCCTTGTATCCATTGATTGGTAAACGCGCCCAAGGCCCAGTTGGTGACGCTGTAGATGTGGCAGCCATGCTGGGGACAGTTTTTGGCATCGCGGCCTCCTTGGGTATTGGTGTGGTTCAACTCAATTACGGCTTAAAAGTCATGTTTGGAATTCCGGAGGGTTTTGCAGCACAGTTTGCTCTGGTTACTTTGGCTATTGCGGTGGCGACGGCTTCTGCGGTTTCTGGTGTGGATCGTGGTATTAAGATGCTCAGCGAAATCAATGTTTTTCTGGCAATGGGACTGATGATGTATGTCGTTATCACTGGTAAAACGGCATTCTTGCTTGACGGTCTCGTCATGAATATTGGTGACTATGTAGCTAATTTCGCCAGTATGACTATGGATACTTATGCTTTTTCGGAAACGCCCGCAGAAACCCAAGCATGGCTGGGATCATGGACCTTGTTCTTCTGGGCATGGTGGGTAGCGTGGGCACCTTTTGTTGGGTTGTTCCTCGCTCGGATTTCTCGGGGACGCACCTTAAGGCAATTTGTGGTTGGGACCTTGAGCATTCCGTTCCTCTTCATTTTGCTCTGGATGAGTTTCTTCGGTAATTCTGCTCTTGATCTGGTTCGTCGCGGTAATGATGCTTTCGGCCGAGAAGCCATGACCGTTCCACAGCAAGGATTTTATGATCTGCTGTCGGCCTACCCTGGTGCCCCCTTCCTAATTGGCTTGGCGACGGTCATTGGTTTGCTGCTATATATCACTTCTGCCGACTCTGGTGCATTGGTAATGAGTAACTTCACCGCTAAAACTATGCACAACAGCCAAGACGGTCCGGTGTGGTCACGGATTTTCTGGTCGGTATTGGTTGGTGTGCTTACTGTGGTTTTGCTACAGATTGATGGGGTGGTTACTGTCCAATCCGCTACGGTGGTGATGGGATTGCCATTTACCATCGTCATGTATCTCATCATGTTGGGTTTGGTGCGATCTTTCCGGCTCGAACACACCCAAGCTGCCGCCCGTGGTATTTCCCTGCATGCGGCGATGTCGGGCCGTAGCGAACAGCCCACTGCAATGGGGCACCCAGTTGCGTGGCGACGTCGTCTGACTCGCGCCAGCACATGGCCTAATGCTTCAAAAGCTCAGAGCTATATGCAAACCATTGCAGCTCCAGCTTTAGAACAGGTGGCTGCCGAGTTAAGAAACCGTGGCATTGATGCAGAAGTGCTGGATTCTGCGGTGCCAGATACGTCGATACGTACTTTGGATTTAACGGTCAATTTAGGTGAGGAACAAAATTTCCGGTACCAGCTATATCCGCTGGCGCATCCAGTGCCATCGTTTACCCGAAGTACCAGTAATAAAAAGGATGACGTCTATTATCGGATCGAGGTGTTTGATAACACCGGATCCTTAGGCTACGACATCTACGGCTACACCACAGAACAATTGATTGATAATATGCTCGATCTATACGAGCGTCACTTGGAGTTCTTGCATATGCAACGCGATCTTCCCGGCACTTCGGATATGTCTGGCGGCGCTGAACCCATCCGTGACTGGTCTGAAAACTAAGCAAGGAGCTAGATATGACAAAACTTTTTGATCCAACCCAATCCCCATTGCTACGTGGTGTTCACAGTGGCGCAGGTTCCCCAGAGGCACCAGCTTCTTTGTATATCGGGGGACAATGGCGTCCCAGTTCCGATGGTAATACTTTTACCATTACTAATCCTGCTGATCGCAGTGAGGTGGGGTTGGTTTCGGTGGCTACAGTAGCTGACACTGAAGAGGCCATTCAGGTTGCGCGCGATACTTTCGATGCTGGTGTATGGTCGGCCACCCCAACTGCCGAACGCGGCAAGATCCTGCTGCGGGTTGCTCAAGCTATTCGAGACAATATCGATGAATTTGCTGCGGCGGAATCATCCAATACTGGTAAACGCCTAGTGGAATCCCGGTTAGATATGGAAGACACCGCTAGCGCCTTCGATTATTTTGGTACCTTGATTTACCAAGATTCAGGTCGGGTTGTACCAGTAGCTGATGCCAATGTGCGCTCTAGGATTGAAAATGAGCCAATCGGGGTGTGTGCGCTCATTACTCCGTGGAATTACCCATTACTGCAGGTTTCCTGGAAAGTTGCGCCAGCGCTAGCCGCTGGCAATACCTTCGTACTTAAACAAGCTGAGGTCACACCTCATACCGCAATGATGCTCATGACTGTGCTCACTGAGGCAGGTGTTCCTGCCGGAGTTGCCAACCTCATTACCGGCAAAGGATCGGTATGTGGCACACCACTGTCGGCCAGCCCATTGGTGGATATGGTGTCCTTCACGGGTGGGCTCAGCACCGGACGAATCATTGCGCGCAATGCTACTGAAACCATTAAGCGCACAGCATTGGAATTAGGTGGGAAGAACCCAAACGTCATCTTTGCCGATGCCGATTTTGATGCCGCGGTAGATAACGCCCTCAATGGTGCCTTTGTGCACTCTGGGCAGGTGTGTTCTGCGGGGGCACGCATTGTGGTGGAAAAATCCATCCACGATAAGTTCGTCGCCGAACTGGTGCGCCGTGCCGAAACCATTAAGCTCGGTGGGCCAACTGATCCCGACGCCGAAACTGGCCCGCTGATTACCGCAGCACACCTAGAATCGGTTGCAGCTTATGTGGATAAAGCACGCGAGCAGGGAGCAAAGATCCTCACTGGCGGGCGGCGTGCCACGGCTGCCGATAATGAGGGGAGCCACAGTACAGGTAATACGGATCTTGCTGGTGGTGAGTTTTACTTGCCCACAATTATCGACGAATGCACTCCCGATATGGCGTGCGTGCACGATGAAGCTTTCGGCCCCACAGTGACCATTGAAACCTTCACCACCGAGGAAGAAGCAATCGCAATTGCCAATGACACTGAATATGGGTTAGCGGGAGCGGTGTGGTCATCAAACCAAGGCACATGTGAACGAGTCGCAGCTGCGTTACGGCACGGTACGATTTGGATCAATGATTTCCACCCCTACCTGCCACAGGCCGAATGGGGTGGTATGAAAATGTCTGGAAACGGCCGTGAACTTGGCCCCACTGGCTTGGCAGAATATCAAGAGCACAAACATATTTACCAAAACATAGCACCCGCGGTGACCGGGTGGTTTGCTAAACGTTCCTAACTCATCCCTTAGCTACAGACTGACAAAAGGCGCGGATCCCAGGTGAGATACCGCGCCTTTTTGGCATGCGATTTTTGAAGCTAAATTTTTGTTTACCGCACTGTGGTACGCGTACGTGAAGCCAAACGTGCTTTGATTCCCAGCCCGACAAACACAATCCAACTGACTAGGCTTAATCCACTGCCAACACAAAAAATCACGTTGTACACCTGTTTTTGAGTTTCAGTTAAGGGTTGACCAATGACATTCCGTGACACCCATTCGTAGCCAAATCCATCAGTATCGGTAAGGAAAAACATTGCTAAAAACAGTGCTAACCCACCGCCAACGATGAGCAATCGGTGGCGTCGCTGAAAGGCGAAATCGAGGGGATAAATGAACGCACTAAGCCCAGCAACTACTGCCAATGGCAAGCCAACCATCAAGAAAATGGTGAAAGTTAAAATGATGCCAAACTCGTCGTAACCTGCCCACATATGGAACAGCATCGGCAGTAGCCACGCTGCTATTATGCAGCCGAGGGTGAGCAAACAATAGGCACTTCGTCGTTTGCGGAATGGGGGTGCAGTCATGGAAATCGTCATAGCGACCTCAACTTAGCGCATCGACTCAAAAAGCCCAGCAGCACCAGCTTCATCCCACAGCACCACATTCCCAACATCGTAGTCAGCAAACCCACCAATTGGCACTGTTTCGGTTTTTAGCCCACCTCGCATTGCTAGCCCAACCCGAGCAAGGTTCCAAATATGATCCTTTTCCCCCACCGTGAAACTACCAGCTACCGAATTAATGGTAGGCATGATGCGGAACGGATTGGCGAGCGTAGAGCCACTGGTGACCTTATTGACCAACGCAGAGAAAAACTCTCGCTGACGTTGCACTCGATCCAAGTCACCCATTGCTGTTGCTCGAGTACGCACATACCCAAGTGCGGTAGGGCCATCAATAGTTTGGCAACCCGCTTCGATAGAAAGGTTCGCCAACTCGTCGTAAATCGGCTCCTGTGGACAAACCTCAATGCCACCAACCGCATCAACTACATTTGCCAATCCACCCATACCAATTTCAGCATAATGATCCACCCGCAAACCGGTGGCTTCCTCAACAGTTTGGGTCAATAGAGGCGCACCACCATAAGTGAAAGCCGCATTGATCTTATCCATGCCAATCCCAGGAACATTCACATAAGAATCACGGGGGAGCGAAACCAGTGTTGCCTGACCCGAACGCGGAATATGCAGCAACATAATGGTGTCAGTGCGAGTAGAACCGATATCACCACCAGTGCCTAACCGTGCCACATCCTCTTCACTAAGACCCTGCCGAGAATCAGAACCAACCAGCAACCAATTCGTGCCAGCAGTATTGCCAATACGTTGCTCTGGTAGTGCCTCAATCCGATTGAGCTTGGTATCAAGCCACAGCATGCTCACGATGCTCAACACCAAGATAGCTACCATAAACAGCCCAAAACCACGCAAACAGCCCCCAGGACGGCGCGGCCTACGCATTTTTCGACGTTTAGGCGATTGCGCTGCCACCGGTTGGCTTTGCCGCGGCGGGAGTTGTGGTGGCCGCCGCGGGATGTATTGCTCCTGCTTAGGCGGGAAATATTGCTTCGGCCGATCTGGTGGAGTTTGACCTGGTGCAGTCTGCCGTGGCCGCGATTGTTGCGAATCCGGGGTGAAAATTTTCGTGCTGTGGTCTTCGGCTGAATAACTAGAGGCAGCAGCAGAGCCACCACCTTTGCGCACTGGTCGACCGAGACGGTCAGTAATGAGGTTGCCGTCTTTGTCGCGAAGGAAATCATCCCGATTGTTCATAGTCACAACTGTAATATCTCTTTCACACGTAAACTGGTTTCGCACCCACCCGCATCGGGGTTTATCCCAATTACAACCCTAATTTTTCCCCGATAGCAGCATACCCAACAAAGGCGACAGCGTCGATAAGAAAATGAGCAAGCACCAACGGCCACACCTTGCCAGTTTTAAGATAAAAACCACCAAAAACCAGCCCCATAATGATATTGCCCACCCCTGCCGAAACCCCCTGGTACAAGTGATAACTTCCCCGCAATATCGCTGACGCACCCAAAGCCACAGGAGCACTAACACCTAGCTGCCTCAAGCGAGTCACAAGCCACAACACCACCACAATTTCCTCACCAAAAGCATTCGCCCCGGAATAAATCAACAAAACTGGTGCTTCCCACCATCCTTCCAACGTAGAAGGCACCACTTGTTTACTAAACCCCCAACGCACCGCCCCGAGATAAAACACCAAACCCGGCAAACCAATCAGCGCAGCTAACCCCGCCCCCTGACCCCAGTCTCGCAGCCTCGGCTGTGAAAGCTGCTGACCAAGCAAATACAACGCCAAAAATCCCCACCCAAACAACACCGCTGCACTACACAACTGCAATGCCACATCAATAATCACCTCATGTGACTGCGGAGCAGCCAACGTAGCTGACTGCTCATTCAAAGGCTCTGGTGCCAATAACGCACTAACCAACCGCAACAATGACCGCAGCCCAGAGATCCCGAAGGTAACTACCAGGACAATGCTCAACTCCTGAATAATCTGCTTCCGAGTCACATTAGCTCCTTTGCCACACCAAACAGCTCCGCCGAAGAAACCCGCAATGCCCCCAGATGAATAGGCGTCCGCACCCCAGCAAACGGAATACTCATTGCACCAAGACCCGCCATATTAAACATCGTTGCCCACGGCGTCCACTGAGTTTGGGCATAAAAATCATCCTCAGGCTTCATCGCCGAAAAATACCCAATCTTAGGCGGATCAAACGCCAACATCGGACTAAGCACCACATCCACACTCCAAGCAGCCAATAACTGAGCCCGCACCGACATAAACTCCACCATTGCCTGCTCTTTCCGTCGCTGACCAATCCCAAAACCCCGATCCCGCAACCACGTCACAATAGGCGAAGCCTCCCCAGAAATCTTCGTCGAACGCACACTTAACACATCATGAAACGCCGCAAAAGGCGCATCACCATAAGGCCGACGCACCACAGAAACCTCATACCCACGACCGCTTAAACGCGCCGCCGCTCGATCCACCGCCACCAACATATGCTCAGCCACCTCAACTTCAGCATGCACCGGATCAAGCAACACCCCAATTCGCAGCGGGCGTGACACCGGCCGAATCCCATACACAAAGGCAGCATCAGCCAACGACGCAGTAATAAAACCCTGCGCCACCGGATTAGCAAACTCAGTATCATGCGGGGGCTTAAACCCCACCAAACCACAACACGCAGCCGGAATCCGAATCGACCCACCACCATCAGAAGCATGCGCCGCACGCACCAAACCACGCGCAACCATTACCGCAGCCCCACCTGATGAACCACCAGGTGTATGCCCCGGCAATGTTGGATTATCAGGATGCGGTAACCCCACCGGTTCAGTGTAGGCCGTCAAACCCAACTCAGGACTCAAAGACTTCCCCGGAACTAATGCCCCCTGACGCTGATAAGCCTCAACAAAAACATCAGTTTCGGTGGCAATATACCGCCGATGCACCGAACCCATCGTGGTAGGCATCCCCGCAACATCCGAAAGATCCTTCGCTGGAATAATCCACCCACTCAATCGGCCAGAAAACCGAGCCTTTGCTTGTGGATCAAAATAAGCAAATCCGTGCTGCTCTGGGGTGAGCGCTGCAACAGATTCAACAAGTGAGCGAAAGGAATCAACCATGATCGATACAGTACTAAAGTAAATGCCATGAGCGTCACAGTGTCCTACCTAGGTCCAGAAGGAACCTTCACCGAAGCTGCACTCTGGGAATTCGTCCGCGCCGGACATTTCGAAGCGGACGTCACACCACTTCCGACCACCAGCCCACGAGAAGCAATCGATGCAGTGCGGGAAGGAAAAGCCCAATTCGCCTGCGTAGCCATGGAAAACTCAGTCGATGGCCCAGTCACCCCCACCTACGATGCCCTTGCCGCAGGAAGCGGCGTACAAATCTACGCCGAAATGGACCTACCAATTGCATTTGCGCTCATGGTCCGACCCGGCACCACCCTGAGTGAGGTACGGCAGCTAACCACCCATCCAGTAGCATATCAACAGGTCAAACGCTGGGCAGCCGAGAACCTAGGCGAACATGAATTTGTACCTGCCTCCTCCAATGCCGCCGCAGCAGGCATCGTCGCCGAAGGCGGGGCAGACATTGCCGCCGCCCCCGCCCGCGCCGCAGAAATCTTCAGCTTGGAAATCCTCCAAGACAATGTCGCCGATGTCGAAGGCGCACGCACCCGGTTCGTACTGGTCGGCCCCCGCGGGCTACCCCCAGCACCGACCGGTATCGACCGCACCGGAGTGGTGTTCACCCTACCGAACGCGCCGGGTACCTTAGTACAAGCGCTCACCGAATTTTCCTTGCGCAATGTGGATCTATCGCGAATCGAATCCCGCCCCTTTGAACAAGGGCTGGGTACCTACCGATTCCACGTGGATCTCAATGGACACATCAATGACGCTCCTGTCGCCGAGGCCCTGCGCGCACTCTACCTGCGCTGTGCTTCCATTGACTTCCTTGGCTCTTGGCCAATCGGCAATGCCAATGATCGAGAACTCAACCTACCCAAAGACAATGAACGCCTCGCCGAGGCTGCCGCTTGGGTCGCTAATGCAGCTGGAGGAAACGCATAATGACCAGCAGATTAATCCTCATGCGTCACGGTCGGACCTACGCAAATGTGCAACGCTTCCTCGATACCCGTCCACCTGGTGCCGAACTTGTCGACGACTCCCGTGGGCAGGTGGTTGATGCTGGTATAAAACTTCGGGAAATTGCCCCTGACCTTGGGTTAGCTGCTAGTTCGGTAGCGCTACGGGCGCAACAAAGTTTGCACCTAGCGCTTTTGGGGTATGGGGCGTATTCCTCTGGCATGCCGGGGGTGGGGCGTAGTAGTGTGCCGACGATCGTCGCCGAAGGTATCCATGAAATTTTCGCTGGTGACTTTGAAGGCGATGATAGCGATCTTGCCCATAAGCACTACAACTCGGCTTTAGCTAAGTGGAAAGCAGGTGAGTTGGATGCAAGTTTGCCTGGTGGTGAAACGCCTCGACAGGTCTTGGCTCGGGCAGTACCAGCATTGAAGATGCTGCTTTCCGAGGCGAATGGCAAGGACTTATTTGTGGTTTCACATGGTGCGACCATTCGCATCTTGGGTTTGCATGGCACCACTACCGACCGTGAGGTGATTAATAACCGCTATATTGCCAATGGTTCGCTTGCGGTGATTGAACCTCATGGTGAATTCGGCACATGGCAGTGCAGCTGGTGGGCTGGGGAAGAGGTGTAGCTTTTAGGCGGGGGTATGCCCTTAGCCACGTTCGTGCCCCAATGGAGGGGCACGAACTGTTTGCAGGTCTAGTTAGGGGATTGTCTCTCATAGAGCTTTGCTGGAGTAAATAGTTCACCCAGCTCTAAAAACGTTTTTACGCTTGCTGTTGCGGTAGCTTCCAAGGCTCATAACTTAGCAAAGAAGCTCTTCCGGTTTGAGGTCTGGACCTGCACAAAGTATGCCCCTCGGTTATTCCCTACTCATGATGGCATCGCATTCCCTTGAACGAGACCCGCAATAATATGATATCATTTTATTGTAATCTGATATCACATTATTGAGGAGGAAGTGCCATGACAGATATAGCAACAACCCCCGTTGGTCATGCAGGAGCTGCCGTTGACATTGACGAGCGGAAGGCTTGGTCTCAAGGAGGCTTTCTCGCTGGAAGTGTTCTTTTTGGGAGTTTTATCGCTATCGGTCTGAGTGTATGGTGGATCGTTGCCAGCGCCCTAGCTGGGGGCAGAATCTTTGGCATTGTTGGCGGTAGTGTTCTTATTGTGCTCAGTGTGTGCCTTTGGACCATGCTGCGGGTGATCAATCCAGGGCAGACACATGTTGCTCAGTTTTTCGGTCGTTATGTTGGCACAGTGCGCACTACTGGTCTTGTTATGGTGGCCCCATTGGTTGGCACCAAGGCTGTGAGTGTTCGAGTCCGCAACTTTGAAACCAATGCCATCAAAGTTAATGACCTAAATGGAAATCCCATCAATATCGGTGCCATTATTGTCTGGCAAATCGCTGATACCGCAAAAGCGACTTTCGCAGTGGAAGATGTGGAGGAGTTTATCCACTCCCAGGCTGAGTCTGCTTTACGACACGTTGCTACCACTCACCCCTATGATTCTGCAGATACCACCACAGTGCCCTCACTATCAGGAAGCACAGACATTGTCTCTGCTGAGCTAGCTGACGAGGTAGCCGCCCGAGCCGCGATTGCAGGTATTGAAATCATTGAAGCAAGGATTTCTGCTTTGGCATATGCCCCTGAGATTGCCCAGGCGATGCTACAACGTCAACAGGCTAACGCAATCGTTGACGCCCGGGAGAAGATCGTAGAAGGTGCGGTATCTATGGTGGAATCCGCCCTCGATCAGCTAGAACAACGAGACATTGTCGAACTCGATCCAGAACGCCGTGCGGCAATGGTCTCCAACCTGCTGGTGGTGCTGTGTTCAGACAATTCCGCCACCCCTGTAGTAAACACCGGATCCCTCTACAGTTAGTATGATGCCTTATGGCACCGCGCAAAAGCATTCCGCTTCGTATTGATCCGGCGATTTATGAGGCGATCGCCAAGTTAGCCACGGATGAATTGCGTAGTGTCAATGCACAGATAGAGCTCATGCTTCGTGAGCAACTTCGAGTTCAAGGCCGCTTACCCAAAGGTGTTGGGGATCTACCTAAACGTGGGCGGCCACCGAAGAAAAAAGCTTAGTGTTGTGGTGGGTTGTTGTTGGGTAGCCAGGCGGTGACGTTGTTTGTTGTTAGTTTATCGGCGAGTTTTTCTCGTGCTATTTCTGCCATGTGGATTGCTTCATCGGTTACTAGTAAATCAACTATTTTGTTCCATTGGGTTTGGTTGACTACTGGTGTTAGTTCTGTAATCCATTCTCGCATT
>JBHACV010000113.1:0-9534 GCA_041854705.1 Corynebacterium sp. | reverse complement strand
TGCGCTGATGCTCGGGCCTTAGCCAAGTTCTGGTCCGAAGCAACTGGTGCACCGATTCTTGCTGATTATGATGGTTTCTTCGTTATGGTTGATGCAACGCCAACCTTGGGATTCCAGTTGGTAGAGGATCCAACCCCTGGCAAAAACCGGATTCACGTCGACTTTCAAACCTCCGACCGCGAGGCAGCAGTTCGACGTTTGGTGGAACTTGGTGCCACAGAGCAGTCGGTGCAAACACTTCCAGACGGCAGCTTCACTTGGACTGTGATGACTGATCCTGAGGGAAACTACTTCTGTGTGGGCGAAGAGCACTAATCTTGGTAGTTTGCTCCCCACTGGTTGCCACAATATTTAGTGGGAAAATTTGAGCGAATATACTCTGCTAATTCCTTGACTGTTTATGACTGTCCTAGTAGGTCAAGGATGAAAACGCGGGCGGCTTCAGTGGACATGGGTTCACTGAGGATGGCTGCTCGGTAAATGAGTCCGCCAATGATTGCATCAGCAAGATTTATTGGATCACCAGCGTAGTCGCTAGCTTTGATTAGTTCTATTGCGTGCTGACGCACCGGATCAATGATTCGCTCCCTATAGATTGTGTGCAACTGAGGATCATTTTGACGGTGAATGTCCAGTGCAATCGCAATTAAACTAGTATTGTCACTGCCGAGAATAGCTGTGCAAGTATCGATAAGATCATCCATACTATCGAGGCGTCGCGGGCCAAGGGCTTGTTCCATTGCGGCAACTGTGAGATGAGCGAGGGTGGGCCAGCGTCGATAAATGGTAGCTTTGGCGACTCCAGATTTGGTAGCGACGTCATTAATGTGTAGACCGGAATAGCCGCGGTCACCCAATAGAATCAAGGTTGTATTGAGTATGACGGTGTCAATTTCTGGGTTGCGAGGCCGACCGGGAGATTGTGTCATGGGCTACAGTCTAGCCTTAATTACGAGACTGATAGTATCGTAATTATTAGGAGGTATATCATGAAACCCATTACCCGTCTTAGCCTTGGGTTATTCGCAACTTGGGCCATACACGATGCCGAAGAGCTTGCGACAATAACAAAAAACTCCCAAAAAATTCTTCCACAGGTACCAGCATGGGTTCCGCTGCCGGTTCCTAAGCGCATTCGTCAACAGGGAATGTCGCAAAAACACTTCAATGTGGCTGTGTCGATCATGGCGATATTGGTTGGGGCTGCCGCGGCAGAAGGCGTACGGACTCAAGGAAAGTCGCGGTTTTTCCGCGGAGCAGTGTTAGCGTTTGGGGTGCATGGATTTACCCATATCGCATCCGCAGTGGCGATGCGTAGCTATACTTCTGGTGTTCTTACCTCGCCAGTGGTGGTAATTCCGTATTGGCGTTATGCACATCATATTCTGCAGAAACATGGTCTATCCGATAACGATCGAGACGCCATACACACTGCACTTTTAGTACTCCCAGTATTATTGAGCATACATGGGGTGGTGGCTTGGATACTGGAGCGGTGATTGAAAACGTATCGTTTGGCAAGTCATCGCCCAAGCGTTATCACACCAAAAGTAGCTATCATAGAAGTTAGACATCCCACTTAAGCTCAATGGTGCCTATGTTTTCATTGGTGGTCCAAAGTGGGCTACTAGGTGCGGAGATCGTCGTCAGTCAAACCCATAAATATACATATGTAGTTTGAAGTTTTCGCAAACATTTTGAGCCATGAAGTCAGGTTCCTGATGCAACGTAGACAGATGCATAATATCCTCAGCAACGGTAATGGGGCAGCGTCGATTTATGGGCGGACTATGACCTTTGTGATTGTTGCGAGCCTTATACCGCTGTGCTTTAAGGGAACAAACTTTGTGTTCCAACTGACTGAGTATATCTGTACTGCTGTTTTTGTCGTGGATTATATCCTTCGGTGGTCAACTGCAGACTTGAAACTGGGTAAAGGGTTTGTTTCATTTGTAGTGTACCCATTCACGCCTATGGCAATAGTTGATCTCATATCCATTTTGCCTACCTTTGTCGCATTGAATTCTGCTTGGCGTGCAATGCGTATTCTCCGGCTGTTTCGGGTGCTACGGGCTTTTAAATTGATTCGATACTCGACCGGCGCTAATGCTATAGCGGCGGTATTTGTAGAGCAAAAACAGTCATTACTAGCGGTATTGGGACTAGCGGCAGCTTTCGTTTTGATTAGCGCATTAATTGTGTTCAATGTGGAGCCGCAAACCTTCAATACCTTTTTCGACGCGGTTTATTGGGCAGTGGTGAGTTTAACCACGGTAGGCTACGGTGACCTCTATCCGGAAACACAAATAGGGCGCACTATCGCGATGCTTTCATCGCTCATGGGGATCGCGGTTGTCGCCCTGCCATCTGGCATTATCACCGCGGGGTTGCTTGACGAGCTACGGGAGCAAAAGGAAAAACAACCACCCGAAAAGCCGCAATAACGCAGCCATGACCGAGCTTTTCGACGCACACAGGTTGTGCTGCGGCGGCGATTTCAAGTGGTTTATCAAATGTAGAAGCATTCAGAAAAGCGAATGGTTGCTGCTTGCTAGTCATCTTTTGGTGACAAAAGTGATTTCCAGTTATGGACGTCGTAACGCAAGGCATAAATTGCCATTATTATCGCGTTAGGATGAAAGTGTTCATGAGGGCAAGCGTTATTTGCCTTCTGGGCACACCTAGGTGCTTCACGGCAGGTTCTTGTGTTGAATATCCTGCCAGCTAGGGTTATTTCGGATTTCAGCAGAATTGCCAATAAACACTCCTTGGGCATCGGAATTGTCTGTCAGTGTCCATAGGAACCAAGCTGTCATGTAGGGGTCGCCGTATGTGACCATATCTTTGCTATCAACACCAGTGCGACGTGCAATAATCACTGGTTGATCGGAGTCCATTATCTCGAAATTACCCAGCAGCTGTTCGTAGGTGCTGGAGCTACTATCATCGGTTGTGCCTGCAGTAAGAAAGCTGGGAACCGTGATTTTACTGGGATCGTATTCCAGATCTGCTTGTTGTGTTACAGGTACAGTGTAGAGGGAAGTAAAAGCGCTATCTTCGGCTACTGCGTTCA
Organism: Corynebacterium sp.; assembly: GCA_041854705.1. GTDB lineage: Bacteria > Actinomycetota > Actinomycetes > Mycobacteriales > Mycobacteriaceae > Corynebacterium. The sequence goes on along the minus strand of JBHACV010000113.1, from coordinate 6,461 downwards.
TTGTCCCCACTCCACCCTCGGCGAAACCTGCAATACCTATGGTCTCGTCGGTGATTTTATTGTATAGGGGGTTGCCTTGGGTATTTGCTTGGTCTAGCGCAAATTTAAGAGTACGGGTCGTACTTACTCCACTGCCACTTTGGGAATCGTCATTGGCAATCACAATAAATCCCCAGCTGGCAAGGTGCTCTAATACTGGAGCGTAACTCTGCGCTGGCATTTCAGCCCCATTGACCATGACAACCAGTGGAAAAAACTCATGCATTTCTGCACCATCTGGGCGTGTGGGGATATAGATGTGGTAGTCGCCAAGCTGTGCATCACCACTGGGGATTCTATGCACCTCAGGGCGATAAAACCCAAGTTGAGCATACTTCTTCTCCAAAGGTGCTGAGTAATCAATCCTTTTGAAATAGCCTGGCAAAACCCTATTGCTCTTGCCAAAGGCATTACCACCAACCGATCTCAGAACCCACACCAGCCCAGCTGCAATTAATGCCAGTGCGACAATGACAACAAGAGTGATTTTCATGGCTAACTTCATGGTGGCGCCTTTAATAATGAGGTTCCCAAGTGTTTTTGAATGTGCTTCAGGAAAATCCGAAACTGGAAAGTGGGCTCACTGCGAAGCTTAGCAGTTTGGTGGTGGGAGTGAGTCTGGGCTGGGTTTTGTTTTGCAAGTAGAGGAGAAACGCAAATTTGGTAAGAGTGGTTGTTTTGGCCGAGTTTTCTCGGTATACCACATGCTCAAATCTCAACTCTTACTCCTCCCGGGCCTTGACCCCCTCAACTAGCTGTTGTTTACCGATCTGCCGGTGGGCTTGCAGGATCACCACAGCAATAATGACAAACAACAATAGTGCCGCATAGGCATAAGTTGGCCAAGCGGGTGACGCACTAAAGATCATGGATTCAGTGGAGAAATCGTCATCTATGATGCTGATTAGCGCGTATCCCAACACATAGCCGAAAGGAATCGCCACGATTGCTTGCAATAGAAGCTCTTTGGTATAGGCTTGGATGATTTCGCCTCGTGAATACCCCATAACCCGTAACAGCACAAACTCATACTGGCGCGCCAACAGTGAAATCGATGCGATCGAATACAAAGTTGCGATGCCCATTAGTAGCGAGAACAACACCAGCAAAATTATGTACTGATAAAAGACTTTGGTCAGGTTGAGCATACTGGTCTTTTCATCGGTAGTGCTGCTAACGGATGAAATGCCTTGTTGTGCTTCGATCTTCTGTTTGACTTCGGTAATAGACTGGCCAGGTTTCACTCGCAAGTAAATAAGATTATAAGAGGAGGTCTCTATTCCGTGTTTTTGGGCGGTCTCGTAGGTCATTAAACCTGTAAAACCAAAGCTCTGTTCGGTTATTCCAGTGACGGTGAGGTCGTCGTCAAGCTGCTTGTTGGGGGTGGAAACATGGATGGTATCGCCAACCTGAAGATCCAGTGTGTCCGCATAGTAGTTAGGTAATACTATGCCATTGGCGGGGTCGGGTGAGATGCCGGTTTTGTCGGTAAAAGCGCGCATGGCATAGGGAGATTCGGAAACGTTCAGCAGAAGAGTTTCTTCAGATCCACCTTGTTCCAGGGTGATTGGCAGCGCCAGTACTTTTTCAAAAGACTCCGAATTGTCGGTAAGCCAAGCAGGGGTGCTGTAGAAGGCCTGAGGTTCGGTAAATTCAATGGTCAGATCGTGGGTGGCGACCTTGTCATAATACCGTGAGGTCATGGTGAGGAAGGTATCCATGAATCCAGAAGAGGTTACAATCAGTGCAACCGTAGCAATCATACCGACCACGGTGGCCCAGAAGCGCCCGCGATTGCGTAATGCTGCTTTTAGACTGTAACGGGTATTGAAGTGAAGTTTCTCCCACAAGGGCGTTTTCTGCAGTAGCAGGTCGTGTCCAGCCGGTGGCTTTTCAGCGTGCATGGCTTCTGCTGGAACGATCTGCACCACGCGGCGCACCGCAATATATGTGGAGAACAAGCACAGTACCAGCGCGAAAATGATCGGACCAAGAAGATAATCAAAGGGACCTGGATAAGTAAAACCTGGTACATCCAAGACATTATTGAATCTGCCAATCAGCCATGGGCCAGCGGAATAACTCAGTATAAATGACAGCAGGACCCCACCTAGCACCACCATCAATGCGTAGATTAAATAATGCCGTGTGATCTCTCGGTCGGTGAGTCCCATCGCTTTCATAATGCCGATTTGCCGACGGTCACGTAACACACTGCGCCGTTGGCTGACATAGATCACGATCGCGGAAATGACAAAGAAGGTGGTAGGGAAGATATAAGCAAACACTTCAAATTGTTGGGTGTCCGCCTTAAACGCACTATAGCTATAAATTCGGTCGTGCTTGGTTATGCTGGTGATTTGCTTGGTATTGATGGATTTAGTGACTGTATCGACAGTTTCATCAAGTGAGCTATTGTCATTGACCAGTAGTGTTAGTTCGGTTAGTGGCAGGTGATTGCGGGTAATAAACTTGGTGTCTACATACAGCACTCCGAAATCGGTTGGATCAGATAAAAATGAGGTTTCACTCGCGGTGAGATAGGCGTCCTCTGGGGTGGTGGCTAGGCCGACAACGGTGCAGCTATCGGTGACATCATGCAGCTTGATCGTTACCTGTTGCCCAAGGGCCACATCATTAGCACGAGCATAGCGTTCATGCAGTAAACACTCATCTGGATTGTTTGGTGTGCGTCCTTCATAGACATAAGGGATATTCACCTGCGGATTATCGCTATTGTAGGAATGGACCCGAATCCGTTTTGCTTCCTGCGGATTATTGGTATGCTTTGCATCCAACCGTGCACGCAGTTCCGCGGCATCGACTCCCGTAATCTTTTTGGCTTCCGCAAGATCAGTCTCGGAAAAACCTTGACCACCAATAATCGCGCTGGGCATTTTATTATTGGCAAAATGCGTTTCGCCCATTGTTTGATACACATGGGAGGCGGTTTTCAGTGTGGAGTAAAAGCCAATGGCAACCCCAATAATCATCATTACTGCGAGGAATGCACCAAGCTGGTGTTTGACTTGGCGTAGCGAGTTTTTTGTTGTGACCCGCATGGTTACCACTCAATCTCGCTCGGTGAACTTGGGTTTTCTTGGGGAAGAATCCGCTCGATCTTCCCGTTTTTCATATAGATAACTAGGTCAGCGATGCGTGCAATATCTTGATTGTGGGTAATGACAATTACCGAGGTATCGCCGTCTTCGTGCACTCGATGCAGAACATCAAGCACAAGGATGCCAGTTTTGTAGTCCAGTGCGCCCGTGGGTTCATCGCATAGTAAAACCGCTGGTTTCTTTGCGATGCCCCGAGCAATCGATACTCGTTGTTGCTCGCCACCAGACATTTCGCTGGGATAGTGGCGCAGTCGTTCTGATAATCCAACCTCCTGCAACGCCTGGATTGCCACCGACTTTGGTAATTTGGCAATCTCAGTGGAAAATTCCACATTCTCTTGGGCGGTAAGATCCGCCAGCAGATTATACGACTGGAACACAAACCCTACTTGCCGACGTCGATACTGGGTCAGCTGTTTGGCGTTGTACTTGCTGATATCGGTGCCTTTGAAAAGTATCTGGCCTGAAGTTGGTATATCCATACCGCCTAGAAGGTTGAGCAATGTGGATTTCCCCGAGCCGCTCGGGCCGAGAATTACCACGAATTTCCCAGCAGGAATATCCAGATCCACTTGGTTGAGTGCGGTAATGGCAGTTTCTTTTTCGCCGTAGATTTTGGTGACTTTTTTCAGTGAATATAAGGTCATGAGCCGATCCTTCATGGGGTGATTCCAATCCTACCGGTGGGTGTGGCGGTTGGGTGGCGGTTGGGTGGCGGCACTTTTCGGGTTGGGTATGGGGTGAATAAAAACAAACCCAGGAGTCTTGTTCTGACAGGTGGAAATAATGAGGCCAACTCCGAAAAGTCCCAACTGCTACTTGGTAATAGGACTAGAAGCAAGAATGCGAACGAGACCTGATTGAAGAAGATGCTGTGTGGATTTGTGCCATCTGCTTGCGTGACGACGCACTTTCTACCCAAAACACTCCAGATCAGAGTTAAGTTATGTTGATTTGGGTTTCCTTTAACGCCGTTCATTACGTCAGGTGGGTGGGGGTACTTCGGCCAGGTGGGGACTTCAGCTGACTGGAGACTTTTCGGGCCTAGTGCTCGGTGGTGAGAGTTTAGTGAATTTCCTGCTGGAAGCATTTTTATTCAACCCGAAAAGTCCTTAAACCCCACCAACCCGAAAAGTCCTATCAAGGGGTTTGTACTACCGCACGGAATGCGGATGGCCTACAAGTGCAATCTGTAAAAGGCATGCTTGATCGAATAAATGTTTGTCTATTTCTTTTTATGTCGGGGGCATTTGCGACAATAAAATCATGAATACTCCTATCCTTGCCCATGATTGTCCACTTATTAAACTTCGATCTTTGGGGCCAAACCTAAAGGTAGCTAGGGAAAAGGCGCTAAAAGATCCAAACTTGGTTATTCTTACACCTACTATTGCTACTTCCAAGAAGGAGTTTGCGGAATTAAAGCCGTGGCAACAGTACGAGGTGCGGGTTATGGCTGTGGCTCAGGCTACAACCAAGGCTATTCTTTGTGGTATTGCAGCAGCAACAGCCCTAGGGATTGCATGTTTAAAGCCAGCTCAACACGATAAGCGTATTGAGTTGGGGCTTGCAGGGGTGACGTCGCCAAGCGGGAAGAGTCTTTGGTCAACACAAACGCGGTACTTATACACCAATCTCCCCAAGGGACATCATTGTTTATATAATGACCTGCGGGTAACTACCATTCCACGGACTTATATTGACTTGCTTCAGCTGTATGGGCCAAGGGTGGCACTCGCCTTTGCTGAGGCTGCCATGTATCAAAAGAAGATTCGAAAACCGCGATTTATTAAAATGGTTGCAAGTTTGGGGGATTCTCGGCAGGTGTACAAGGCGTTGGCACTGCTTAAGATTGCGCATGACAATATCCAGAGTGTGTATGAAACATTAGCGCGTTACCAGCTGCTCACTTCGAATATTAGGGGAATTACCAGTATGGTTCCTCAGGCTGTGCTCCCAGATAAGGGACGAAGATATGTGCCTGACCTGCTCATTAATGGCTGGTTGATCGTTGAGATAGATGGTGATAGTAAATATGAAAATGATCCAGTTGAGGTGATATGGAAAGAGCGCGTCAGGGAACGTGAATTGCTACGTCGTGGATACGGTATTTTGCGAATCCGGGCACGGCAGGTAGAAGAAGATATTGTTTCAGAGGTCAGCGCTTATCTACATAATGCACACCGAGTTCAAGCACTTGCGGCTTAACTGGGGCCTTTGGCAAGCCCAATCCTATGGTGTTATCAAAGGGATTGGGCCTAGTAAACCGCACTCATAAAACTAGGCTTAGGATCCTACAGCCTATGAATCAAGTTAGGTGATGGTGCCTCTGTTAGCTTTTTGTCTCGGCAGGTACAACTGCTTCTTCGGTTGTGTCCAAGCTCTGGGCCTTACGCTTGGCTTCCATATAGGAGCGGATAGCAGAGATGATTGGAGGTGTGATGGAAATTGCGACAATAAGCAGTATGATTCGCTCAATATTGTGGGTAACACCAGGAATGTGGCCTAGGAAGTAGCCAACACCGCACATGCTGAAAACCCAGGTCAAGGCACCCAAAATATTCCACACAACAAAATGACGGTACCGCATATTAGCAGTGCCTGCTGCAACTGGGACATAGGTCCGAACAATCGGAACATAACGACCAACTACGAGTGCCATGGGGCCACGTTTTTCAAAGAAATCTTCTGCGAGCTTGAGTCGATCGGTGCGTAATACACGGGCATCATCTTTAAAGAGCTTGCGGCCAAATCGGCGTCCCAACCAGAACCCGACTTGATCGCCAGCAACAGCAGCAACGCAGGCAACCAAGATGATGGTCCAGATGTTTAGTCCTAGTGGGTTGTGCAGTGCAGCTGCGGTGACTAGCAATGAGTCGCCTGGCAGGAAGGGGAAAAGTACCCCAGATTCAATGAATACGATGAGTCCGATGGCAGGGAGGCACCAGACGCCGATTTGTTGTAGGAAGTTCTCAACATCAAAGACGTTGAGAAAAGCAAGCGGATCCAAAGTTGTAGTCCTTTCAGGGGAAACGTATCACCATATCTTGAAGTTGAGGTTACGGTCCTAAAGGTTCACACACTTGGTGGTATTTAAGGTGTGTTGAGCTGTTTGATGTGACATGGTGAAGTTTTGTATGCCCAAGGTTTTGGGTACACGATTGAAGATTCTATACACGTTTTATGCTCTGTGCACCAAAAGGTGAGCTTACTATCATCAAATCTGTAGTGTGAGCTTTACGTATAATCATCTAAATAACGAGGTTTGACCTGGATATTTGGGGTAAGTGACTACATGCT
>JBHACV010000112.1:0-4105 GCA_041854705.1 Corynebacterium sp. | reverse complement strand
TCAACGTCTTTGCCTTTACAACAGTGCAGATGATTCGACGCCGATAGTGCTTTGTGCAAGACTTCCCAAGACAATGGCTATGGCGCTAGGCCAAGCGATAAATGTATTGAAGCCAGATCGACTCCATAAATCGTTGTGGGAGCGGTTAATTATTCTTAACTGGGAACCTTCCGGCAATCCGAAGGGGGTGTGGCGTATTGTTCGAGTGCACAATGCGCAGCCTCCCCTGGAAGAACAGTATGAGATATTGTCACAGTATGGCTATGAACTCCCTGTTAGCTAAAGCTAATCACGTATCAGACCCACCCCCAACCCCCTTCCCACTATGCAAAACTACAACATTATTAATTCAACACCCCACGAACTAGTGCTTTATTCTCAGTCTGGGGAGAAACTACGTACTTGGTCAAAATCCCCAGCACCGGCTCGTGTTGCAGAGGATATTCAACCTGCCCACAGAATCCCCAGTGATGGCACCATCGTTCCGATGTTCCGCGTCAATGTAGACGAAAATGCTACTGAACTACCTGACCCCATCGAAGGAACCTATTTTGTGGTTTCTCGGGTGACCGCCATGCATTACCCTGAGCGCTCAGATTTCATTTTCCCTTTCAATGAGGTTCGAGATGAAACTGGGCGGGTTATTGGATGTCGGGGCTTCGCATCATTTGCCACTGACACTCCAGATACCGACATTGCTGTACCCACAGCCACAGCAGTTGAAGTAGCCTCAAATGGTACTACCTCTGCAACTGCGACAGTGTCAACAAAGGAATCCACACCAATAATCCCCGAATCTTCAACAGAAAATAAGGCAAATTGATATGCCATCACAATGGTGGATCTCGTTGGATCAGGTTCGGTTACCAGTGCGCATGGAGCATATCCATGCCGCAGTCACACGATGGTTTGATGTGCAAGATGCACACTGGAGCAAAGAAAAACCTTATTCGGTCTCCCCACTTTCTGAGCGTAATGGGGAGTATGGTTTCCAACTTGGGCTGATGATTGATGAGCTCTCGGAAGTCCTCCTTGAACGCCTCTATTACAATCCAGCGGTGCAATTGGGTAACCATCACTCACAGGTGAGTACCGCAGAACAGATCGGCAAAGAATCTTGGTCGGAGCTGGGGACTTGGTCTCAAGCATCTCGGTGGCGGGTGTCCTTGCTTACTCCCACAACCCATCGCTCGGGTGCTCGGAACTCGCCGTTGCCCAATCTACCTGCAATTGTGCGTCGGCTCTCAGAACACTGGTCCACATGGAATCAACCAGTGAATGTGGACTTGTATCAATTAAGTAAAGCGATGTGGGTCAGTGACCTGCAACTATCCAGCACTACCTTGGAATTTCACCAGCAGATTATTTCGGGTTCTTTGGGCGAATTTACTATCCGATGCAATGACAGGAAGTTTGCGGCTTTTGCCGATCAATTACTTCGGCTTGCCCCATACTCTGGTATTGGTAGCTTCACGGTGAAAGGTTGTGGCGTGTGTGAGGTCACCCCAATAAAAGCGTAGCTACCACTGCGAATCGAGGTTGGGACTAACATGGCGACGATAGTCAAGAATGTTTTTTCAGAACGCCGTCTCCAATTCGCATGGAAGGAAACACAAAAACGCGACGCAGAAGATGGCATCATTGCTCCCAGCATTCGGCGATTTGCCGAAAATGCTGAGGAGCGTATTGAAGCCCTTCGCATTGCGTTAGCTACCAATATCTACCAGCCACATCCTTTTGTAGAGTTCAATATTAATACCAATGGCAAGGAACGAACTCTTCATATCCCTGCTGTTGAAGATCGTATTGTGGCTCGTGCAATTTTGACTGCAACCACGCCAATCATTGATCCACTGCTGGGCGGCTCAGCTTTTGGTTATCGTCCAGGTCTTGGGGTAGCTGATGCAGTACAAACAATTGTCGAGGCGCGGGAGACGGGCTTGCGATGGGTGCTGCGTACAGATGTTGATGAGTGTTTTCCCACGTTGCCGCCGCAGATCGCTTTCAAGCGCTTTGAAAAAGCTGTGGCAGATTCGAAAATTTCTGCAGTCGTCCAGCAATTACTGAATAGAACAGTCGCAAATGGAAAGCTGAACGGCAAGATTCTTCCTGGGCTCCCACTTGGCTGCCCATTGTCACCAATATTGATGAATCTCGTCCTTGTTGATTTGGATGATGCCCTCAACGAGGCAGGTTTCACGGTCATTCGTTACGCAGATGACATCGTCGTGCTCGGGGACTCTCGCCAAGACTTGGAAGATGCCATGCGGTTCGGCCAACGATTGCTAAGGAAATTCGATATGCGTCTCGGTGAAGACAAAACAGAAATCATGACCTTTGACGATGGTTTTGCTTTCCTCGGCGAAGACTTCGGTCCTAAATATCCACCGTTTCTTCCGCTCCAGCACGTGCCCAACCCTGAGGATCGGGTTCTCTACATTGGCGCGCAAACTGCTCGCTTGCGCATCTCCAAGGGGCGCTTAATAGTCGAAGAAGGGGACAAAAAGAAGGTCACCAAGATTCTTGATGTGCCAAGTTCGCAGGTGACTCGTATCGTCGTTTTTGGTTCGGTAGGAGTTTCCGCAGGAGTGCGTTCATGGGCAGCATATCATGGTATAGATATTGTGCTAGCTAGTCGACGGGGTGCCTACATCGGCTCTATCGTCGGCTCCCAAACCAGTCCACATGCGGCTCGGCTCATGGCACAAGTGAACATTCAAGGATCAGACCATCAAGTGCGATTATCCCGCGAAATTGTGCGCGCAAAAATCCAGAAACAAATTGTTGTACTCCAGCGTTTTGGAAAACGCTGTTCCGAGGAATATATCAACACAGCGGTAACACGGATGCGGACATATATGGGCATGCTTGACGACGCTCAAACACTCGATGAAGTGCGAGGGCTGGAAGGAGCTGCCGCAAAAGAGTATTTTCTCGCCTATGGGTCGTTATTTCCCAAAGACCTAGTGTTTACTAAACGGTCCCGCAGACCCCCTAAAGATGTAGCGAATGCTGCGCTTTCGTTTTTGTACACCGTGCTCTTAAGTGAATGCATTACTGCAGTTAGGGCTGCTGGAATGGAGCCAACCTTAGGAGTTCTGCATAATCCACAAGAAAAACGCCCAAGTTTAGCATTAGATTTGCTGGAAGAGTTACGGCCGTTAGTGGTGGATCAAGTTGTTCTCAGCGCTGCACGAAGGAAACTGCTTAGCAGCCAACATAGCCGAAAAGATGAAGGGCGACCAGGAGTGTTGCTGACGAAGAAAGGAAGGGAACAGATACTCAATGCGTATGAAGCTAGGATGCTACAAGTAGTCAAAGGCTCACTCCCTAATTTCGCTGGAAGCATTCGGCGGCACATGTATCGGCAAGCGCAACGACTAGCTGGGGCAATCGTTGATGAAGAATATCAGTGGACGGGGATGTCATGGCGACGATGATGCTGATTGCATATGACGTGCGAAATAATAATGATCGGGCCAAGATATCGGCACGTCTACAGGCCTTTGGCAACAGGATTCAACGCTCAGTGTTTTTAGTCAATATTGATGACAAAGAACTAGATGAGCTATTAGAGAGCGTGAAACCATTCCTAGATCATGATGTTGATAGTCTGGTTGTAGTTCGACAGTGCTGTAACTGTTGGGAGAAGATGGTGTGGCATGGACAGGTAAAGGTGGATGATGATGAGTTATGTTGGATAGTAATGTGACTCCCACCAGGTGGGGGTATTGAGATGTGTCTCTTTGGATAAAAGTGGTGTGAGTAAATTTGATTTTGCCGTTTGGTGTGTAGTGCCTTGAGCTGCGATTATTATGATTTTCTCAGGTTTCCGATGGATAAAAATGGTGAAAATCGGTAGGTGTGTGCAAATGGCTTGTTCCGGTGCTGGTCAGAGCGCATGTTTTTGTGATAGAGTGCGGAAGCACGTACCGCGTTATAGCGGATAGCAACTGGCGGAACCCAGAGCACTTCAAGCAGCAGTGTGTTGATGTGCGGAAGCACGTACCGCGTTATAGCGGATAGCAACTTTTTCTGCTGAGATTAGTGTGAGGTTGTCGTGGGTAGTGCGGAAGCACGTACCGCGTTATAGCGGATAGCAACT
>JBHACV010000111.1:0-47919 GCA_041854705.1 Corynebacterium sp. | reverse complement strand
GCCGAATCATGCCCAAGAACATAATCAGCTACCGGCTTATCCACACCCCGAAATGGTCGCAATTCCTGCACCCAAAACGGATTCGGCAAAAACCGCACATCCACCATAATGTCAGTGTCTCGCGGTGTGCCATGCTTAAAACCAAATGACTGCACCGTAATGTGCTGTTTTTTTGTGGCTAAATTCTCAAAATTAGGCTCAATCGCTCGACGCAGATCGTGAATCGACAAGTCAGAAGTATCAATCACCACATCGGCTGTTTCTTTGATTCCAGCAATCAACTCTCGTTCCCGCTCAATGCCAACCAGTAATGTGCCTGACCCCTGAAGCGGGTGGGTACGACGCAAATTATCAAATCGTTTGATCAACACATCATCACGGGCATCCATAAACAGCAATAATGGTTTCAACCCTTTTTTATCCAACGTGGCTAACACCGAGGTCAGCGGGTAGGAAAAATCTAAGGACCGAACGTCAGACACTAACGCCACCTTATCCACCGGCGAAGTCTCCGCTGCACATTCTTCAAAAAATGGCGGAATCAGCTGTGGCGGAAGATTTTGTGTGACATACCATCCCATATCTTCTAGAACTTTGGCGGCTGAGCTCAAGCCAGCACCAGACATTCCGGTAATGATGACTGGTGGTATATCAGTGATCGGATCGCTAACACGTGATTTGACTGTCATGATTCTGATTCTAGCGTCGCCACTGATCCCAAGCGTGCAATATTAATTGAGTGTTCACGTGTCGATTATTGATCATTGGTCATGCAATGCATCATAAATGCTTTGGGCAAGTTTGGGACCAATCCCACTGACTGCGGTTATATCTGCTACTGATGCTGCTTTTAGCTTTTTCACACTGCCAAAATGCTTAACTAATGCAGCTTTTCGATTAGCACCCAGACCTTTGATCTGGTCAAGCTCGCTTCGTTTCATATTGGCAGAACGTTGTTGTCGGTGGAAGGTAATAGCGAATCGATGAGCTTCATCACGAATGTGCTGAAACAGGAACAAGCCCCGAGAATTCCTTGGCAAAATCAGCGGAAACTCATCATTTGGCAACCAGATTTCTTCCAACCGCTTAGCAATGCCAATGACTGTAACCTCGGTTATCCCTAACTCATCAAGTACCGCCTGAGCGGCGTTAACCTGTGGTGCACCACCATCGACAATAAACAACTGTGGCGGATAAGCAAACCGTTGGGTTTTACGAGGCGGCTCTCCAGACTCGGACTTTTCACCATCAGCACTATTAGCTGTTTCGGTTACCGCATCAACTGTTCCTACAGCTGTGGCTTCATCAGCGAAAACTTCGCCACCAAGTTCTGCTGCATCTGGGACCGATAGTTTATCTTTTGCAAAAGAAGCAAAACGCCGTCTGGTAACTTCGGCAATGCTAGCCACATCATTTGAATGCCCATCACCAGCAGCTTCCCGAATCTTGAAACGTCGATAATCTGATTTCTTCGGCAACCCGTCCTCGAAAACCACCAAGGACGCAACCACATCCGTTCCTTGAATATGCGAAATATCGGTACATTCAATGCGCAATGGCGCTTCTGGAAGATACAATGCATCTTGAATTTCGCTCAATGCTTGGGATCGGGCAGTGAGATCTCCGACCCGTTTCATCTTGTGTTGGCGCAATGCCTCGACTGCATTCCGGTGCACTGTTTCCACCAGAGCTTTTTTGTCCCCTCGTTGGGGCATTCGAATTTGGACTTTTGCTCCCCGCAATTGTGCCAAGATCTCAGCAGTTTGCACTGAATCTGCTGGTTCGATTTCACATAGTACTTCTCCCGGGACCACTCGAAAAGACGCCGAAGTTGTCCGATCATAATTATCTACCCCGCGACGACTAATGGCAGCTTCTTCTGAAGCGACAGTGGTGTTTTCTTGCTCCACCGCATCGGCATAAAACTGCACCAAAAATCCCTGAATCAGATCTTGAAGTTCCGCAGTACTATCCCCAGTTCGCTCTACGATCCACCCGCGTTGACCGCGTACCCGACCGCTTCTGATGTGGAAGATCTGAATCGCTACTTCCAACTCATCATGAGCTACCGCTATTACGTCAGCGTCAGTACCATCGCCTAAGACAATCGCCTGTTGCTCGGTGATTTTCTGTACCGCGGATAGATCATCACGCAACCTTGCTGCCTGCTCGAAATCCAGTGCTTCGGCAGCCTGCATCATTTTCGTTTCTAACTCTTTGGTTACCTGATCTGTGCGACCAGCCATAAAAGAGCAAAAACCATCAACAATTTCTCGATGCTCTTCTGTCGAAACCCGACCAATACACGGTGCTGCGCATTTATCGATATACCCCAAAAGGCATGGCCGACCCAAAGTTTCATGCCGATTAAAAACTCCCTTGGAACAGGTACGCATGGGAAACACCCGAGTGAGTAAATCGAGAGTTTCGCGTACCGCCCATGCATGGGAATACGGCCCAAAGTAACGGATCCCTTTGCGCCTCGGTCCTCGGTAAAAAAATGCTCGTGGATACTGCTCACCCACTGAAACCGCTAAGGAAGGGTAGGTTTTATCATCGCGGTATTTGACGTTAAATTGCGGGTCAAATTTCTTAATCCATGTGTATTCCAGTTGAAGTGCTTCCACCTCGCTGGCCACTACAGTCCACTCCACTTGGTTGGCTGTTGTCACCATCTGACGGGTCCGGGGATGAAGCTGGCTAAGATCCTGGAAATAACTACTGAGTCGAGCTCGCAGATTTTTCGCCTTGCCAACGTAGATCACTCGGTCATGAGGATCTCGAAACTTATAAACACCCGGGTCTGTGGGAATACTCCCCGAAGCTGGGCGGTAGGTGGTTGGATCAGTCACCAGTCCTGCTAGTCCTCCGGCATATAACGTGCTTCAAGTTCCCGGAAACCATCAACCGCTTTAATGCAATCTGCCCCATCAACAGATTGCAGCGCCCACAATGGCACATATTCAAACTCTGGTAATTCCAGCCGAGCCATCCTAGCGCCTTCAGGAAAATTCAGCCCATAAATAACCACCCACGGATAAAATCGCGAACCAACAAAGTTACGAACATCCACTCCATCGGAATTCACCCGCACCCGCGGCCGCGATAGCCCAATATAAAACACGGAGGCAAAAATGATTCCAACAAGGAAATACCCCCATTGATCAATAATGGTTACTGAGGTACCAGTATCACCAACAGCCACCACAATCGCTAAAAAGACATGAATAGCAATAGTTAATACTGCCATCACAATGGCAAACAACTTCATCCGTTTGGAAGTGATGACCATTTCCCATGGTTTAGTCGTTGTCAGTGCCGCATCTGCGGCTACATAGGATTGCAACTCGGCATCATTGAGCACTGACTGCCGGTTTTGAACTGGTTCGTTTTCCACAGTGATGTTTCTTTCAAGGCTTGAATTATTTTGGTGTTTAGCGATCCTTGCACTAAAGAATCTACGCCATTAGCAGAAAAACCTCATGCAAATGGTGGAATAGACTACTTTACTGGCGCAAATCGAGAATACGCTCAACATATTTAGCTAACACATCAACTTCAAGATTAACCACCGCTCCCACTTTAAGATCTTGGAAGGTGGTCTCGGCCAATGTAGTAGGAATCAGAGAAACTTCGAAATAATCACTCCCCAATTCAGAAATGGTCAAACTGGTGCCATTAATGGCAATCGATCCTTTGTGCACTACATATGGGGCTAATGCGGCAGGAAGGGCAAAGCGAATCACCACCCAATGCTCTGAGGGATGCCGAGCTGTAATGGTTGTGGTGGCATCGACATGACCTTGCACAATATGCCCATCCAACCGGCCATCAGCTCGCATGGCACGCTCTAGATTAACCTTATCGCCCACAGCTAGCTCACCAAGATTACTGCGATTGAGGGTCTCTAGCATCACATCAACGCTGAAGGAACGATCATCAAAATCCACCACAGTCAAGCACACACCATTGACTGAGATGGAGGCCCCTGCTCGGATATCAGCCATAATAGTCGCGGCTTGGAGTCGGATGACAACGCTATCAGCCAACCGTTCTATGGCTTGTACTGCTCCGATTTCTTCTATAATTCCGGTAAACATCCTTACCATCCTTAACGCTTTCTCACTGGATACAACGGTTGGTTTGCCAGCTTGCGGTTAAACACTGGTGTCCTGTGGCTCAGTTTTCTTCAATACCGCAAAGAACATAGCATCAGTGCCATGTCGATGGGGCCACATTTGTACAGATTTTTCCGTACCTGTGTTGTCCATCCCCGGTACCAAAGTTGCTGCCTCAAGTTCTTCTACTGGCAATTCTGACACTGCAGCGTCCACAATCTCCCTAGTTTCCCTTAAGTCTGGTGAGCAAGTGGAATAGATAACTATGCCACCCGTACGGGTCAAGTCAACCGCAGCTTTCAGCAGCTCAAATTGCAAGGTGGTCAAATCATCGATATCGGACTCTTGTTTGCGCCAGCGTGCCTCTGGACGACGCCGCAACGCACCAAGACCAGAGCAAGGAGCGTCGACAAGCACTCGATCATAATTTGGTTCAAAATCTAATGCCCGACCATCAGCAGTGTGGATAGTCACTGGTAAACCTTCGGTTGCTTTGCGGATTAGCTCCGCGCGGTGCGGTTGAATTTCCACAGCATCAACATGAGCACCATCGATACGCGCCAAGCAGCCTAATAATGCGGCCTTGCCACCTGGCCCAGCACACAGGTCTAACCATCGACCACCATCAGGACCATCGATTGTAGCCTCAGCTACTGCTCGGGCAATTAATTGGGAACCCTCGTCTTGCACTGCGGCAAGACCTTCCCGAACTGGTTCTAGGCGACCAGGATCTCCACCTGGTAGTTTCACTGCATAGGGTGAATACTTACCGACGTCTCCCTCGACCATAAGCGCTAGCTCTTCCGCCGTAATTTCTCCTGGTCGAGCCACTAAATGCACTTCGGGGCGTTCCGAGTCAGCGGCTAATGCCGCTTCTAACTCATCTAAACCGAGAGTTTGGGCGAAACTGGTGGCAATCCATTCAGGATGGGCATGTCGAAATGCGACACTGGCGATTTCACCTTGCGGTTCCAGTCGACTGAGCCATTTTTGGGGAGTGCTTCGTGAGATTTTTCGCAAAATGGCGTTGGCAAACCCCGTGGCACGTGGGTGACCAGTTGAATTAACAATGGTCACTGCCGAATCCACCGCTGCATGTGGTTCCACCCGGGTATAAAGCAATTGGTAGGCACCCAAACGTATCGCATTAAGCACCTCAGGGTGGATTTCGGCAATCGGCCGCGAGGAGCAGGCACTAATCACTGCATCCAACACTCCACGTACCCGCAAAGTGCCGTAGGTCAGTTCCGTAGCAAATGCCGCATCACGACGTTTGATGCGATGCTCTCGCAATGACCGAGGAAGCACAAGATTGGCATAGGCACCTTGGGTATCTACCCGTAAGACCACGTCATAAGCTAATGCCCGAGCAATATCAACATTAGCTAGATCACGGGGATCACCACCAGGTGTGTATCGTCTAATGGACATTTCCGGCTCACGACTTGTTTCCTGGCGCCCTTGATTAGGCGAATTGTCATGTGCTTTTTGCGACTTAGATTGCTGCTGCGATTGCTTTTTCGATTGAGCTTGTTGTGCTTTTGCTTTTTTCGATCGAGATCGGAATCCACCGCTTGATTGCAAACTCATTGAAACTTCATTCCCTCTAGGTTTTTCAGGCCACGGGCCCAGTCAATTGCCTTCATCATTTTCTTACCAGATGGTTGAATTTGGGAAAGCAACACCGCTTCGGTACCAGTACCCACCAGCACCCGTTTCTTTTCTGCCAGAATTTCACCTGACGCCAACTGCAGATCTGGTACTAGTTGTACTGGATGCAACTTAACCCGCTCTTCACCCAGCATGGTCCACGCTCCTGGTGCTGGGGTCACCGCTCGGATCAATCGGTCGATTTCTGCCGCCGACGCGGCCCAGTCTACTCGGGCATCGGCAACCTGAATTTTCGCAGCATAACTCGGTTCTCCCTCTTGGTTGGTAGGTGTAATGCTTTGATCTGCTAGTCCGTCCATAGTGGCAACCAATAGGTCAGCACCGCGGTAGGCCAACCGTTCCAAAAGTTCATCAGATGTATCGGTATTGGTGATGGTTTCGGTTATAACCCCTAGAACGTCACCAGTGTCGAGGCCTTCATCGATCCGAAAGGTTGTTGCACCAGTTTCAGTATCGCCAGCTCGGATAGCTGCTTGAACAGGGGCGGCTCCACGCCATTTTGGTAACACGCTGAAATGTAGATTGACAAAGCCTAAAGGAACGAGATCCAAAACGTCTTTGGGGATTAAATTGCCATAAGCAACCACCGGCACACAGTCTGGCGCAAGTTCTGTCAACCGGTTGCGAATCTTCCGCCCATCCTCAGTATCGGCTTTGAGAGTGGTGGGGGTAAGCACCTCAATACCATGTTGCTGGGCTAACACCGATACCGGTGAGGGGTGAAGTTTTCGGCCTCGACCACGGGGAGCATCTGGTCGAGTTAATACTGCAACCACTTCATGGTTACTTTCTAGTAGTTTCTGCAATGCCACTACTGCAGGTTCTGGGGTCCCGGCAAAAATTAGACGCATTCCATACTCCTTATCAGAATTTCTACTTTTAGTTGTGGCTTTGACAGTCGGCAACTTGGGTTAATTGTTAAACCACTCAGATTGACGGATTTCCGCCATAGCAGCTTTACGCTGTTCTGGTTGCAACCTCTTTAAAAACAACACTCCTTGCAGGTGGTCGGATTCGTGTTGGATGCACCTAGCCATGAGGCCGGAAGCTAGAAGGGTTACTGGTTTTCCATCAAGATCTACCCCAGTTGCTTGGACAGTCTCGTACCTGATGGTCTCTGCGGAGATGCCAGGGATGGAAAGACAACCTTCGGAACCAGTTTGAGTTTCATCACCTACTGGTTCCCATACTGGGTTAATGATGTGTCCCCGCAATCCGTCTTCGGTGTGAGAGCAGTCAAAAACGAACACTTGACGTAGCACCCCCACTTGGTTCGCTGCTAAGCCAACCCCACCAGCGTCATCCATTGTCTCGAACATGTCAGCCACCAGGGTAGCCAGTCCACTGTCAAATTCTGTTACTTCTTGTGCTGGGGTTGTTAGTACTGGATCGCCGAATATCCGAATGTCCCGGATTGTCATCTCTAACCTGTGCTCCTTGGCTTTCTCTGAGGTATCCCGGTAAGTGTACTGCCCATGTCCCTCATTTCCACATTGCCTAACTGATAGTAACTAACCAATCCGATGGGGATCGATTTGGATTCGGAGTGGAGCTGTTTCTTTTCGCGCCTGCCGGGCAATATTCGCCGCGCGAAGACTTTGTCCGAGTCGACGCGGCGGCCCTAATGCGGTGCGAATGAGAACTCGTTGGGGTGGTCCGTATTTATGCTCATCGTATTCGCCTGGCAAGGTCAGTCCTAGGGGCAGGTCGACTGGACCTAAGATTTCTGTGCCCTCTGGTAATTGCGCTAGAGCAAGAAATTGATCTACTGCTGTTGCTGCCCCATCAATGGCTGCCATGTAGACCGCAGGGGGAAACCGTACTTCTTGTCGGTCATGTAACTCGCGTTGTGCTGCTGCGACGACATCCCAGCGGATCAGATGTTGGACTACTGCCAGTCCAGGATGGGCAACAATGACCACTTCCCCACCTTTATGGTGACTTGCTACCAAACTGGCTGTATGAAGCCATTTTGCATAGGAGTCTTCTGTGGCCCGTAGATCTTGCCTGCCTAATAGCGCCCAAGTATCGAGCAGAACTGCTGCTCCGTAGCTACCATTGGTTACCAGTGGTTCTGCACCTGGAGTAGCGATGACAATGCTCGGTTCATTGGGGATCTGATTGATAACACGGTTACCGCCAGAGGTCATGACGCGAACTTGAGGAAAGGAGCGTCCAAATTCTTCGGCAGTACGTTTTTGCCCGAGCACCACCGCTCGGATTCCGGCAGTACCACAGACATTACAACGAAAATGGTTGTCTTTTTTGCCGCACCATTTGCATGATGGCACGTTGGAATGGAGAAGGTTTCCACCAACATATGACTCACGACCACGAGCAATCACTGATTCGTTGACATCGGTTGTCTCAAAGATTCCTAGTGGTCCATTACAATGTCGGCAGCGTGCTGGTGCACCACAGTTTTTGCAGGCTAAGGTGGGAATATAACCTTTTCGAGGCACTTGAACCACTGCTGGTGCACCACGGTCTAAGGCGGCGCGAATGGCCTGGTAGGCCACGCTTGGGATCCGGGATTTCGCTGCTAGTGGGTCTCGTTCTAGAGCGGTATCGGTATCACCAACGGCTCGAATACGTGGCATTCGAGTGCGTATGGTGTCACGAGGTGCCACTAGATCATGCATCCAGCCAGTTTCAACTAGTAATTGGGTTTCCGCGGTACGCGCGTTTCCAGCAATGATGAGTGAGCATTTTTGTTGGCTGGAGCGTGTGGTGAGTACTTCTCGGGCGTGAACATAGGGAGCACGTGGATCAATGAGATTGTCATCGCCATCATCTTTGATTACCGCCAATCGTAGATTTTTCATTGGGGCAAAAGCTGCAGAACGAGTGCCAATAACCAACTGTGCCTGTCCATGCAACACACTCCGATACCGACGGTACCGAGCTTGAGGACCTAATGAGGCAGTCAGTATTGTGATTTGTTTTGCACTGACGAGTTCACGCAGTGCAGCTTCGAGTTGATCGACATCACGTTGGTCTGGAAGTACTACTAATACGCCGCCACCATCAAGTACAACTTTCACAGCCAATGCCGCCAATGCTTGTGCCCAAGCTTCACCAGGGGCAAATTGCCAAGCCGCTCGGGCAGTTTGCCCAGACAAAATGGCGTCAACGAAGGATTCGCCAAATTGATAACTGGACCAAAAGGACAAATCAGGTTCACTGACTTCTCCGAGCTCGTACCAGCTGGTGGTAACTTCTGATTCTTCTGCTTTGGCGTGTCGGGATGGAATCGCAGCGCGAATAAGATCACTGGTAATCCCGGCATAACGTTCGGCGAGAGCTTCGATAAGCCGTTTGAGAAAATCGGGATACACGACCTCTGGGGAGATCACTCGATCCAGCCAGCTTAAGGCACCAGTATGTTCTTGAGTATTGCTACGTTCAAGCAGGATGCCATCAACGAGGCGGCCAGCAAACCGAATGCGTACTCGCACCCCAGGCTGGGCCCAAGCGTCTTGTTCAGTGTCAATCCGGTATTCAAAGATGCGATCGAGATGGCTGATCCCCAATAGCGGCAGAATCCGTGCAACCGGCGCAAAGGGGGCAGGCTGACGTGTACGAGGCATGCGTAAAATTCTACCGCTTTTGGATTGACTCGTCTGGGTTAGCTACCGAGCGTCTAGTCCTAGGGCGGTGCGTAGTTGTGACACTCGGTTAGTTTGCTCCCACGGTAGATTGAGGTCATCCCGACCAAAATGGCCATAGGCAGCGGTTTGGGAGTAGATAGGACGCAGCAGATCCAACTCTCGAATGATTGCGGCAGGTCGCAGGTCAAATACGGCTAACACTGCTTGCTGAATCTCAGTATTACTGAGTCCATGGTGAGCAGTACCGAAGGTTTCAACATACAGCCCCACAGGCTTAGCACGACCGATAGCATAAGCTACCTGTACCTCTGCACGATCTGCTAATCCCGCGGCCACAATGTTTTTTGCCACCCAGCGCATCGCGTAGGCTGCGGATCGATCAACTTTACTGGGATCCTTACCAGAAAATGCGCCACCACCATGCCGCGCCATACCACCATAGGTATCAACGATAATTTTACGTCCAGTTAGCCCAGCATCACCCATCGGCCCACCTAGAATGAATGACCCAGAGGGATTAACAAGGAGCTCATAGTTTGAAACATCTAGGATGTCAGCTAAGCCCGTATCTTTAAGTACCCAACTAATGACATGTTCACGAATGTTTTCTTCCAACCATTGTTGGGTAACCTCAGGGTCGTGTTGGGTAGACACCACAACAGTATCCAGTCGCACTGGCACACCAGCATCGTTATATCCCAAGGTCACCTGAGTTTTACCATCGGGACGAAGATGTGGAACAATTCCCTCTTTTCGCACTTGGGTCAGCCTGCGAGCAAGCCGATGCGCAAGGGAAATTGGAAGTGGCATAAACTCTGGGGTTTCGTTGGAGGCATAACCAAACATTAAACCTTGGTCCCCAGCACCAGCTTGATCATCAGCGTCGGTGTTCCCGCCTTCGCGGACCTCTTTCGACACAGACACAGAATCACCAATCTCAGCCGACTGCTCACCAATAGCAATATTGACAGCACAGGTGCGGCCATCAAAACCAACATCAGAGGAGGTAAAACCAATATCAAGTAGTTTTTGCCGTACCAAGGTAGCAATATCAACGTAGGAATCCGTGCGGACTTCACCCACAACATGTACTTGACCAGTGGTCACTAAGGTTTCCACTGCCACTCGGGAGTGCGGATCAAGTTCTAACATGGCATCAAGTACTGCATCCGAAATTGCATCACAGATCTTATCTGGATGGCCTTCGGTAACAGACTCGCTGGTAAATAACCGTAAGGTGGCGGGAGTTGGGGTGGACATGCAAATTCCTACTAACTTATGAAAAGGTGTTGAACAGGCGTAACCATATTCACTGGCGGCGCGACCTAACCAAATATAGACTAAGCGGTCTAATCCGGCAAGCCAGCTTTGTTTAGCTCTAGCTCCACAGCGGCCAAAATCTGGGCCGCTACCACCTGTTTTGACCCATGCTTGACTTCCTGAACGGTGCCATCAGCATGCAGCAAATAACCCTCATTGGAACTCTGCCCAAATACTTTTCCAGTGCCAACCTCGTTGCACATCAGCAAGTCGCAGCCTTTTCTGGCTAGTTTCAACTGTGCGTATTCCAATGCCGATCGGTATTCATCGCCAGTCTCGGCAGCAAAACCAGCAATTACCAGTCGCGAGGATAACTCCCCCGCCGATCGCTGTGCGACCACACCTGCTAGGATATCTGGATTTTCCACTAAGTGAATGGTTTGCAGTCCCGCATCGGCTTCACTCCCCTTTTTCAGTTTCGACTCCGCTGCGCGCATTGGGCGAAAATCTGCTACTGCTGCTGCCATGATGACTGCATCTGCATTAATCACCTCATCAGCCACTGCTTGAGCCATGTCACGAGCAGATTGCACATTAATGATCCGCGCCCCAGCTGGTGTCTCTAGCTTATCGACGGCCCCCGCAATAATCACAACCTCAGCGCCCCGTTGAGCAGCAACCTCCCCGAGGGCGAACCCTTGACGCCCAGAGGAATGATTGCCAATATAGCGCACTGGATCAACTGCTTCCTTGGTACCACCTGCGGTAATCACAATCTTCTTCCCCGTCAGTGTTGGAAACAAGGTATGGCCAGCAATAACAGTCTCAGCTAGATCTTTGATTTGTGGTGGTTCCAGTAACCGGCCTGGGCCAGTATCTGCCCCAGTTAATCGACCGTGAGCTGGTTGTAACACGGTTAGTCCACGTTCCCGGAGAGTATGAACATTGGCCTGGGTGGCAAGGTTTTCCCACATTTCGGTGTGCATAGCTGGAGCTAAAATCACTGGGCAAGTCGCCATTAGAAGCGTTGCTGTTAATAGGTCATCAGCGCGTCCCGCTGCCACCCGTGCTAATAGGTCGGCAGTTGCTGGTGCTACAACTATGGCATCAGCTTGCTGTCCAATATGCACATGCCGCACCTCATCAATGCCTTCGAAGACTGTAGCCGAAACTGGATTCCCACTCAAAGCTTCGAAGGTGGCTTTGCCCACGAATTTTAATGCCGCTTCAGTTGGCACCACGGTGACATCGTCGCCTGCTTCTTTGAAAAGCCGGATTAACTGACACGCTTTATAGGCAGCGATTCCACCTGCAACCCCAACGACAATTTTGCGGTTTGAGTGACTCATCGTGGAGTTTCCCTCCCGTTCAGGTGGCAGCGGTTTTTTAACACACCCTGCCACTGACAACTAGACATTAGTCATCTTAACGGCAAATGGGTTACTGCCTATCACTTATTTTTCGGCAGTCGCCCAGAATTCTTCAAGCTCGATACTCAAAGGTTCGGCTACCTGCATGGGGAGTGAATGAGTGGTGTTATCCCATACTTTCACATGGGCTTGTGGCAAAAGTTCTTTGGTATGTTCTACTACCTTTTTGCCCCCGGCAAGGGAGTTATCACTAGCGAGCGCGACATAGACTGGCATCTCCATCTTTGCAGTCTGCTCCTCATTTAACAGCCGTGGCGTTGGCAAAGCAGCAGAATAATGGGCAGCACCACTTTCAATCATGCGAGCAACCGGATCTTCACTGTTATAGTCACCGCCACCGATGCGGCCCAGTGCCTTTTCCCGAAGCGATTGCGGTAATCCAGGGATCGATGCCAACATTACCCAAGCCATGAGCTGGGCCTTAGGATAACCAAGGGTCAATGCTGGTTCCAACAATGTCAAGGATTGAACATTTTCTGGATACTCGTGCGCATAAGCAGCAGCTGTTGCCCCACCAAAGGAATGTCCGACCATATGAACACCCTCGGGGGCAAGTGCGCCAATAGCTTGGTTCATCCACACTGCTAAATCATTGAATTCCACCATTGGCACAGCTTGTTCGGATAATCCGGCGTCACCGAGTGCATCGAAGGCAATAACTCGGTGGTTTTTGACAAAGTACTTGAGGTTTTCACTCCACATAGGTGTTCCGGAAGTTCTACCCGGAACCAGCACAATTGGTATGGTGTTTTTGGTTTCAGGTGTGCTCCATTCATAGGCCCGGACCACCCCAAAATCTGTCGGTAAGTCATGGGTTTTGGTTGGTTTTGGTAGAGCGGCCATCGCTAGCTCATATGCAGCTTTATATTCATTCCTACCAGCTGCTGTACGGAAAAAGCCTACTTGTGGGCTGGAAGTGAAAGCGGAATAGATATTGAGTATTCCAAGGAGTACAAGTACCGCTAGGAGGGTTTTTGCAGACCTTATGAGGATTTTCTTCGCCATTGTGGTTGCCATTCTTGTTTGACTAAACCCTAGCCTAGTTAGGAATTCACTTTTCTAGTTCTTTTGGGGTTAGTCAAAACTAAAAAATCTCCCCACTCTGTGCATTTGAAGAGTTGCACAGAGTGGGGAGAAACAGCCAAAGGCGGTTTAGCCTTCCATGTGATCGAGAAGGCCTTTCTCGATCTCGTGAAGGGCGATGGTCAACGGTTTTTGGTTGTCAACTTGAGAAACCAGCGGGCCGACAAACTCGAAAACACCTTCATCTTCTTGCTGGAAAAAAGAATTGATCTGTCGAGCACGCTTTGCGGCGAAAATCACCAGCGCATATTTCGACGACACACGATCAAGTAATTCATCAATGGGAGGATCGGTGATGCCGGTTGGCTTATCGTAAATCCCCTGATTGCTCTCGGTAGTGTTGCTCACGTTGCTTACAGTCACCTTTGCTTGGAAAATCAGTTAAAGAAGGCCACCCTCATACATCAACAACTGCAACTGATGTGAGGATTAGGCTATAGGCATCAGCCAATGGAAGAATTTTCTCCCAATAAAATATCCCGCAATTGGGCCACCGCTACGTCGATATCATCATTGACAATAACGTGCCGAAACTCGTTTTGTGCTGCCAACTCGGTGCGGGCGGTATCCAGTCGACGTTGGATCACATCGTCTGGCTCGGTACCACGGCCAGTTAATCGCTCAACCAAAGCCTCCCACGAGGGCGGGGCTAAAAACACCGTCTCAGCCTCAGGTTTTAACGCAGCTATGTTGCGGGCACCCACCAAATCCACCTCAATTAGCACTGGTCTGCCAGTTGCTAAGGCTTCATCAACAGGGCCGACCGGAGTTCCCGACCGCTGCAATCCGCCGTGAATATCTGCCCATTCAAGCATCTCACCAGCATCAATACGGTGTTGAAACTCCTCCGGAGTGACAAAGAAGTAATGTACTCCATCTACCTCCCCAGGACGGGGCGCCCGGGTAGTCATAGAGACAGAAAAATACAGGTCAGCTACTTCGTCACGAAGGCGATTAACCACTGTGGATTTACCCACAGCAGATGGACCAAGCAGCACTACAAGCTGACCCTTGGGGTTATCGCCAGAAGCCACAGGATTAGTCCTCAGAGAAGCCGAAACGCTCAAGGAGGGCGCGACGCTGGCGGTCACCAAGACCACGCAAACGACGAGTCTGGGCAATTTCAAGCTCGTCCATGATCTCCTTTGCCTTCACCTTGCCAACCTTGGGCAAAGACTCCAACAACGCGGAAACCTTAGTCTTGCCGATGATCTCATCGGTGGAGGCCTTTGCAAGGACCTCCTTTAGGGAAATATCACCGCGCTTGAGCTGCTCTTTGAGCTCTGCACGTGCTTTGCGAGCCTCGGCAGCTTTTGCGAGGGCTTCCTTGCGCTGCTCATCGGTCAACTGTGGAAGGGCCACGGGGTTCCTCCGATTCAATAAAGTCTGGAAATTTTTCTATACAGTGGATGTTCGCTCCACCTGCGGAAATCTACCATACACGCAGGACTAGTGTGTAGATCAATTCAAGTAGATCCCGGACCAGTCTAGCACCAAATAGTAAAAACCTAGGTAACTGCCGGTTTATTAGAAAAAACCGCAGGTCGCAACACAATTGCCTACCTGCGGTTTTTCAGAAAACACACAGAGAAGAAATATTTAACTATTAATACTCACTTGCGGCTTTTTTTATCGCATCTTGCAATGCTGTCACATCCGGCCCATAGCGCAAAACCGCACGTGAAATGTTTGCAAAGCTCAATTCCGCCACCCCGTGAGTAATTCTCCTCACATCTTCCGCCGAAGCGCCTTGGGCCCCGACTCCTGGCAATAAAACTGGCCCATTGAGTGCAGTTAGATCTGGGGGCGACTGAAGGGTTGCTCCGACCACTACCCCAACGCTGCCTGGTGCAGAACCGGTATTTTCCTTAGCGCACGCATCAACGATCTGCTGCGAAATAGTCCGACCAGTGCTATCTTGGTGATCTTGTAGTTGTCGTGCCTCAGGGTTGCTGGTTGCCGCCAGCACAAACACCCCACGACCAGTTTTCGCCACCTGATCGAGCATTGGTCGTAATGATTCAAACCCTAAATAGGGCGAGACCGTGACCGCATCGCTACACAGTGGTGAAGAATCATCGAGCCACGCCATGCCATAACCTGCCATGGTTGAACCAATATCGCCGCGTTTGGCATCCGCAATTACCAAGGTGCCAGCTTCACGCAAAGCTGCGATGGATTCCTCCAGCACTTGAAAACCAGCGGAGCCAAAAGCCTCATAGAATGCGACCTGCGGTTTGACGGTCGCGACCTGCCCGGCGAAGGCTTGAACGCACAGGTCACTAAAACGCCGTAGGCCGTCAATATCTACCCCTAAGCCCCACTGTCGAAGTAGGTTTGCATGTGGATCCATGCCCACACACAATCGCCCAAAGGTTTCCCCAGCTTCTTTCAACCGCAACCCAAAATTTTTCGTCACCATGGTCATCAGTCAACCTGCGGAGCGTGATCGAGTTCTTGCAGTGCACGGACTTCAAGGTCACCTTTTTGCAGTGCTTCAATGCCTTGCACTGCGGCGGTAACACCTTGCACAGTAGTCACCAGTGGCACCCCAACATTGACTGCTGCAGCCCGAATCTCGTAGCCATCGTGACGTGCACCCGAAGACCCTGCGGGGGTGTTTAGGATCAAATCCACCTCACCAGCACGGATGAGATCCACGATGGACTTCCGCTCACCGTTTTCTCCTTCGGCAGCCTCAGAACGTTTGAGCACAGTCTCGCACTCCACGCCATTACGACGCAGCATTGCTGCGGTACCTGAGGTTGCGAGCATTTTAAAGCCCAAGGATGCCAACTGTTGAATCGGGAAGATCAAGGTGCGCTTGTCGCGGTTCGCCACCGAAACAAATACCGTGCCGGAGGTAGGCAGCGCCCCAAAGGCGCCCTCTTCAGCCTTAGCATAAGCTGCACCGAAATTATCAGCCAGACCCATCACCTCACCTGTGGATTTCATCTCTGGCGACAATAAGGTATCGAGCATGGTGCCATCGGGACGGCGGAACCGATTAAAGGGCAATACAGCTTCTTTCACCGCAATGGGCGCATCCAATGGCAAGGAGCCACCGTCATAGGCGGTGGGGATCATGCCTTCCCGTTTGAGCTGGGCAATCGTTGCCCCAGTCATAATCCGAGCAGCGGCCTTAGCCAGATGCACACCAGTAGCTTTGGAAACAAACGGCACGGTACGCGAGGCCCGCGGATTAGCTTCAATCACGTACAAAATGTCGTCTTTCAAGGCAAACTGGACGTTCATCAGCCCTTTTACCCCAATGCCATGTGCTAAGGCGGCGGTAGAGCGCCGAACTTTTTCAATGTCCTCAGGCCCGAGTGTCATCGGTGGTAAGGCACAAGCAGAGTCCCCAGAGTGAATACCAGCTTCCTCAATGTGCTCCATCACGCCAGCAAGGTACACCTCATCGCCGTCGCAAAGCGCATCGACATCAATTTCAATGGCATTATCAAGGAACCTATCCACAAGCACCGGATGATCGGAGGTAATTTCGGTAGCGCGTTGGATGTAGTCTGCTAGTGAGGTCTCATCATAGACAATCTCCATTCCTCGACCTCCGAGTACATAGGAGGGTCGAACCAAAACTGGATAGCCAATAGCGGTAGCTACTGCTTTTGCTTCTTCGAAACTGGTGGCGGTGCCGAAAGCAGGTGCCGGAAGATCAGCAGTACGCAGTACCTCACCAAATTCACCACGGTCCTCGGCCAAGTTGATTGCCTCAGGGCTGGTACCAATCACTGGAACACCGGCATCTCGCAATTTCTCTGCTAGCCCTAAGGGAGTTTGGCCACCAAGTTGCACAATCACACCAGCGACTGTGCCGGATTCGGCTTCAGCATGATAGACCTCCATTACATCTTCGAAGGTCAAAGGTTCAAAATATAACCGATCAGCAGTGTCATAGTCGGTGGAAACCGTCTCTGGGTTGCAATTGATCATTACTGTTTCAAAACCCACCCGAGACAGCTCCAGTGCAGCATGAACACAGGAATAGTCGAATTCAATCCCTTGTCCGATCCGGTTGGGACCGGAACCTAGGATAATGATCTTGTCCTTTTCGGTCTGTGGACGCACCTCAGATTCGGCAGCCGGATCGAGCTCATAGGCCGAATAATGGTACGGAGTCAGGGCCTCAAATTCAGCGGCACAAGTATCAACAGTCTTGAACACTGGACGAATACCTAGTGACCACCGAAGTCGCCGCACCCCATCTTCACCAGCAAATTCTGGTCGTAGAACTGCGATCTGCCGGTCGGAAAGACCTAAAAACTTTGCACGGCGCAACAGCGTTTCATCTAATACTGGGGCATCGATGAGTTCTTGGCGGAAGTCTACGAGGCTTTTCAGTTCTGCAATAAACCATGGATCAATCCCCGATGCCTGGTACACCTCAGCAACAGTGGCTCCCAACCGCAAGGCCAGTTCCGCGTCGTACATCCGGCCTTCAGTAGGACGTTTAAGGTCTTCTAGCACTGCTTGCACATCAGTGGCACGAGAACCAGCGAAGGTTTCATCTGGCACTGTCCAGAAACCAGCCTGTTTGTTTTCCAACGACCGCATTACCTTGCCTAAAGCCGCAAGGTAATTGCGTCCGAGAGACATCGCTTCACCCACCGATTTCATGGTGGTGGTTAGGGTGTCATCCGATCCAACAAATTTTTCGAAGGCAAACCGTGGGGCCTTGACCACTACATAATCCAGGGTAGGTTCAAAGGCAGCTGGGGTAACACCAGTGATGTCATTGGTGATTTCATCCAGCGTATAACCAATTGCCAGCTTGGCTGCAATCTTGGCGATTGGGAAGCCAGTCGCCTTTGATGCCAGCGCTGAAGACCTTGATACCCGCGGATTCATTTCAATGGTAATCAACCGCCCATCTTTGGGGTTTTGGGCGAACTGAATATTACAGCCACCAGTATCCACCCCGACTTCTCGGATGATCGCAATACCTTGATCGCGCATCTTCTGATACTCCCGGTCCGTCAGGGTCATAGCTGGAGCAACAGTTACCGAGTCACCGGTGTGTACCCCGAGCGCATCAACATTTTCAATGGAACAAATGACCACAACATTGTCTGCCCCATCACGCATAAGTTCGAGCTCATATTCTTTCCACCCAAGAATCGACTCTTCAATCAGAACATTGGCCTCTGGGGAGGCTGCCAGCCCACCACCAGCAATACGTTCTAGATCATCATCATTAAAAGCGAGACCAGAACCTAGTCCACCCATAGTGAAGGAAGGGCGCACCACTACTGGCAGGCCCAGTTCCGCGACGGTTTCTCGGACTTCTGCCATCGAGTGGCACACCTTCGACCGAGCGGATTCGCCACCAATAGTGGCAACAATGTCTTTGAATTTCTGGCGGTCTTCACCTCGCTCGATGGCATCAATGTCAGCACCAATGAGCTCCACACCGTACTTTTTCAGGCTGCCCCGGCGATCTAATTGAATCGCCGCATTCAAAGCTGTCTGTCCACCGAGGGTGGCAAGCACCGCGTCAATGGGGTGTCCTTGCTCTCGTTCCTTCTCGAAAATGCGCTCAATATATTCTGGAGCGATCGGTTCGACATAAGTATGATCGGCAAACTCCGGGTCAGTCATGATGGTGGCTGGGTTGGAGTTAATCAAGGTAACTCGTAGCCCTTCTTCCTTCAAAACCCGACATGCTTGGGTGCCGGAATAGTCAAACTCGCACGCCTGGCCGATGACGATCGGCCCTGAGCCTATGACCAGGACGTGGTTGATATCGTTACGCTTTGGCATAAGTGTTTCTCATTCTTCCTGGTCGTATATTACTTGGCGGTTTTATGTTGGTTCATCAGATTAATGAACTGGTCAAACAAGGGATTTGCATCATTGGGCCCTGCCGCTGATTCTGGGTGGTACTGCACCGAATACGCCAGTCCGCTAAGCAGCGACACACCTTCAACACAGTCATCGTTGAGACAGGTATGGGTGACTTGTGCCTCACCAAATGGGGTGTTGAAGACTTCACCAGCTGTGCCTTTGAGGGCGAAACCATGGTTCTGGCTGGTGATGTCGATCTTGCCAGTGACGTGGTTGAGCACTGGCACATTAATTCCACGGTGGCCGAACTTGAGTTTGTAGGTATCCATACCCAAGGCGCGACCGAGAATCTGATTGCCAAAACAAATGCCAAATAGTGGAAGTTTGGCTTTCAAGATCTCCTGCACAATCTCTACCATCGTATCTGCTGTAGCTGGGTCGCCTGGCCCATTAGAGATGAATACTCCATCAGGGTCATACTTCAGAATCTCGGAAAACGGCGTTTTCGCTGGCACAATGATGGTACGAATGCCACGCTTGGCGAAATTACGCGGAGTATTGCTCTTGATTCCTAGGTCGTAGGCAACCACCGTGAACTTTGCCTCCCCTTCAGCTGGGAGTTCATAGGCGACATCGGTGGAAACTTCATCAGAAAGGTCAAGACCTTTCATTGGCGGTTGCGCTTTAACAATGTCCACCAACTCCGCCACGGGACGGTCTGCCTCAGCACCAGAGAAGATTCCGGCTGCAATGGAACCGAAGTTGCGCAGGTGGCGCACAATAGCTCGTGTGTCTACCCCTTTAATGCCAACAATGCCTTGTGAGATCATTTCCGCTTCAAGGCTGCGTTTTGCCCGCCAGTTGGAAACTTGAGTGGCCAGATCCCGAATAACCAGACCGGCTACCCAAATCTTGTCACCATATGACTCACTATCCTCATCATTCCAACCGGTATTGCCGATCTGTGGCGCGGTAGCCACCACGATCTGACGGTGGTACGACGGATCGGTCATAGTTTCTTGGTAACCGGTCATCGCGGTGGTAAACACCGCCTCACCGAGGGTGGTTCCAGTTGCACCGAAGCCAGTGCCAGTGAACACTTTGCCGTCGGCAAGCACCAAGACCGCCTTGGTGGAAGAAGTTTTAGCAGATGTGGACGTCACTACATCACCTTTCGTGTGGTTCATCGGCAGATTAGGCATTGCGTGGTGGTTGGACTTCACCATCAACACAGGTCAAACGACCCCGCAGGATGGTAGTAGTTACCTTAGCTTCAAATTCCATACCACTATAGGGGGTGTTCTCAGATTTAGAAGCGAGTTGGGCTGGATCAACGGTCCACCCCTGACCAGGATTAACAATGGTCAGGTTTGCTGGCTCACCGACTGCAATGGGCCGACCGTGACCTGGTAGTCGAAGAATTTCTGCGGGACGCTCGCTCATAACTTTGGCTACAAACCGCCAATCGGCCAAACCGGTGGCAACAAACAACTGAGCCACAATCGCCAAGGATGTCTCTAGCCCCAGCATGCCCGGCTTGGCATATTCAAATTCACAGCACTTATCCTCAGAACCGTGTGGTGCGTGGTCGGTGGCAATGCAGTCAATAGTTCCGTCGAGCAACCCATCACGTAGCGCAATGATGTCGCGGTTTTCCCGTAATGGTGGATTGACGCGGTTGACGCCGTCATAGGTGGTTAGTCGCTCATCTGTGAGAATGAGGTGATGTGGGGTGACCTCGGCGGTTAAGGGAATACCCTGGGATTTCGCCCACCGAACCAGTTCAACAGTGCCTTCGGTGGAGGCATGGCAAATATGCATACGATTGCCGTAATCACGACACAAAATAGCATCGCGAGCAACAATAGATTCTTCCGCCACCCGAGGCCAGCCGCGTAATCCCAGTTTGGCCGCGGTTTCGCCTTCGTGGGCAACCGATCCTTCGGTCAGGCGTGGATCTTCACAGTGCTGCGCTAGCAACACATCAAGACCTTTGGCATATTCGATAGCGCGACGCATAATCAGTGGGTTATCCACACATTTACCGTCGTCCGAGAACATCCGGACCTTGGCTTCTGAATCGGCCATCATGCCAAATTCTGTTAGTTCTTTACCGGCCAGCCCTTTGGTGATCGAACCAACTGGGTGTACATCGCAAAGTCCAATGTCTTGGCCTTTATGCCAGACTGAATCCGCAATGATGGGTTGGTCAAGTACAGGAGTGGTGTTCGCCATGGTAAAAACCGCGGTGAAACCACCTTTGGCGGCAGCCGCTGAGCCAGTGGCAATGGTTTCGGTGTCTTCTCGACCAGGTTCACGCAGGTGCACGTGCATATCTACCAAACCAGGTAATAGCACGTTGCCTTCACCATCGATAATGTGCTCGGCTTCGGTCAGTTCTGGACCAATGGCGGAAATCACGCCGTCGGAAATAAAAACATTGGTTGATTCACCTTCGCCATAGAGCAGAACATTTGTAATTAGCAAGGTTCCAGGTTCTGGCGCATGTAGGTTACCAGTGGGGGGAAATGAGGTGGTAGTGGTCATCGATGTAGTTTTCCTTATTAGGAGACGAGTAATGGTCAGCGCGCAATTAGAATCCAGGTTCGCTAGTGCCAGCGATCAGGGTGAACAAAATGGCCATACGGGTATGAACACCATTGGCAACCTGTTGCAAAATAGCAGTACGAGGCGCATCGGCCACAGCGTAATTGATTTCCATACCACGCAGCATGGGTCCAGGATGCATGATGATCGCTGAGTCCTTTAACCGTGCTTCGCGTTCTTTACTCATCCCATATCGGGTGGCATATTCCCGGTGAGAGGGGAAGAATCCACCGAGCATTCGTTCTTGCTGTACTCGCAGCATCATCACAACATCGGCATCAAAAATTTCTGAGTCCATGTCGTAGGAGATTCGCACTGGCCAGTTTTCCACCCCCGTTGGTAACAAAGTTGGCGGCGCTACTAAAACGACTTCAGCCCCTAGGGTGGACAGTAAGTCAACATTCGAACGCACCACCCGTGAATGTAGGCAGTCACCAACAATCACAATCTTGCGACCTGCGATCTCACCAATTCGTTGCCGCATGGTTACCGCATCTAATAAGGCTTGGGTGGGGTGCTGGTGGGAACCGTCCCCTGCGTTAATCACCACCGGCCCGATTCCATTAGGTGCTACTGCTTCAGCCAAGTGCACAGCAGCACCAGAACTGGGGTGTCGGATAATTAGCGCATCTGCACCAATGGCTTTGAGCGTCAGGCCAGTGTCTTTGAGGGACTCCCCTTTTTTCACCGATGAGGAAGAAGCAGAAATATTAATCACATCCGCACTCATCCATTTACCAGCGGTTTCGAATGAGGCACGGGTACGGGTGGAATTTTCATAGAAGACAGTGAAAATTGTCCGCCCCCGAAGCGTTGGGAGTTTTTTGAGTTCTCGGCCTTCAAGGGCTTCACGGAAACGATCAGCTTCATCCATTAATGAGATGATTTCGTCTTTTGAAAGGTCCGCAATGCTCAGTAGGTGTTTCATTTATGCTTCCCCTCGGGTCAAAGTCACGGCATCTGTGCCATCAATATCGGCAAGTAATACCTCAACTTCTTCGTAGCGGGCAGTTGGCAGATTTTTGCCAACATAGTCGGCGCGAATAGGCAGTTGGCGGTGTCCCCGATCCACCAATACTGCTAACTGAACTGATTCTGGTCGGCCAAGATCACGGAGTGCGTCAAGTGCTGCACGAATGGATCGCCCGGAAAACAGCACATCATCGACCAAAATGACATTTACTCCATCGATACCCCCCGCAGGAATAGAAGTTGGTTTCAGTGCACGGTGTGGTTTGGTGCGTAAATCGTCACGATAAAGAGTGATGTCCAGACTGCCAACCGGAACACTGACACCAGTGAATTGTTGGATTTTCTCTTTCAACCGATGTGCCAGCGGCACCCCACCAGAAGGGATGCCTAATAACATCGTGGGTGTGGCCTCTGCCGAATCCAGTGCAGTTTTTTCGATGATTTGGTGCGCGATGCGTGCAATTGTTCGTGATACATCATCGCTACTAAGTAGCTCGATGGTATCGCTGTTGTTTTCACTCACCGGGACCTCCTTCCCCGCCTCTCTGTGCGGTCCGTTAAAGGATGTCGAGCCAAGTAAGCCTGAGTATTTGTGCCCCAAACTTATTGGCGCTTCCTGAACTTTATGTACTTGTTGTCCGGATATACCCCGCCTGCAGTAGGTTTGGTACGTACACCTGGCTACTCAAAACCCTACCATCTTTGGGGGTATTTCTCATTTTGTGCCACCTTCGATTGAATGTTTTCGGCATAACTGCATGTGGCGTCGACACCGAGGGTGGATGTCCGCACCTCTGGGTGCATCTGCCCTTAGAATGGGCAAAAATACTAACTTAAGATTGATGAAACTGTCTGGTGGTCAGTCGCGTCATTTTCTTTGATGCTCAATCCTTGATGTTCGACTTTGTGTGAAAGGGGCGGTTCATGGTCTTCATAACCAGCCATGTGGTGCCAGTAGATCAAGAAACCGTCTGGCAATGGCACACTAAACAAGGCGCCGTTGCCAGACTGACCCCGCCGTTTTATCCGTTAACACCACTGCGTCAAGCCACAGATTTAGCTACTGGCTCCACGGTGTACTCTCTGCCAGCGGGCTTGCGCTGGGAAGCGCGTCATGATCTTTCTGGTTATGTTCGGGGCCATCAGTTCACCGATGTGTGTGTCAATGCACCCATGCGGATACTCGCTAATTGGCGGCATACTCACACCTTTACCACGGTTAATCTGGATGGTCAGCTGGGAACTCGCATCACTGATGAAGTTCGCACTCGAGTCCCTAAGGCCTCGTTAGCTCCATTATTTGCTTATCGACAACACCAGCTGACCGAAGATTTAGCTGCGCGGGAACGATTCCATCACTTTGCAACAACACCACTGCGGATCGGGGTCACCGGTTCACGTGGCTTGGTTGGTCGAGCATTAACCGCCCAATTACAGACCTTGGGGCACCAAGTGGTGCAGCTGGTTCGCGATAATCTCAAGCCGGGACAGCGCTTGTGGCAACCGTATAATCCTGATCCAGAACTATTAACAGGTCTAGATCTGGTTGTGCATTTAGCCGGTGAACCTTTTTTCGGCCGCTTTAATGATTCTCACAAGAAAGCATTACGCGAGACTCGAATCGAGCCGACCCAGAAATTAGCGCAATTAGTTGCCGATTCTCCTACCTGCCACACCATGATTTCCTCTTCAACCATTGGTTTTTATGGTGTTCACCGGAACCATGAGGCCTTAGATGAATCCGCAGAAAAAGGCGAAGGGTTCCTAGCCGATCTCGCCGTCGACTGGGAGCAGAGCTGCCAGCCAGCAATCGAAGCTGGCAAGCGCGTAGTGATTTTGCGAAGCGGAGTTATTCTCAGTGGGCGAGGTGGAATTTTGCCGGTACTACGGAATCTGTTTTCCACCGGATTAGGCGGAAGGTTCGCCGATGCTGAGGCATGGTTTTCATGGATTGCTATCGATGATCTCACCGACATCATCATTACCGCCGCTGTGGACTCAATGGCTCATGGGGTATTCAATGCCGTAGCTCCACAGGCTGTTACTAATCAGGAAATAGCTAAAATTTTAGGGAAACAATTACGGCGTCCAGCTAGGTTTCCCTTCCCAGCACTCGGGACCAAAATGTTGTTTGGTTCTCAAGGAACAGAGGATATTGTCTTGGCGGATCAAAAAATTACCCCTAGAGCACTGCTGTCCCGACAACACCATTTTCGCTATCCAGAAATTTCCGCAGCCTTAAGCCACGAGCTCGGCACCGAATCGCTTTTCGACGCCTCCACCAGCACCCTAATCACAGATGAAAACACACCACCAGTTAGCAAGGATTAATTCAGAAAACCACAGCGACAGGTGAGGTAGGTAATTCTGGCTAGGTTTTAATTCCCTGCTACGAAAAGAGTGGTCTGGGAATCGGGATTTAATTGGGGATCTGCTAGTACGAAAGCGGTATCTTTGCCATCCTTGGAATAGACGACGTTAAAGTCTTTCAGCTCTGATTCTTGTACTCGAATCGCAAGCATCCCTGCAGTGGCACCACTATCGTCGGATACCTGATCGAATTCCGTAATAGATTTGCCATTTATTGTGCCAGACCACGTGCCACCAGCCACTGGTTCGACTGTTCCAGCATTGTTGTGCATATAGCTAAAGACCACTGGATGGATGGTTTCGGAGTTTCCGCTAGCTTTGGGCAGGCTTGCTGCAAGAAAAAACTCAGTATTCGGTGGGGTGTCTTGTGGTGTACTAGCGTTGTTCGCATCGTAACCAGTCCCACCGTTACTATCAGCAACGCTGAGGCCATCACGTTGTCCGGGAAGGGCATCGAGAAGTTTTTGCAAATCCGCATCAGACGTAACTAATTCGCTAGAGGTTTGCGAGGACTGGGTTCCACCCAGTAGGGCATTAAAATCTTCCATTTTTACTGCCTGCACCCCGCCACCAGACAACAAGGTACTGATGAGCGCAGTGATAATACCCAGTATGGGTGCAGCCGCTGAACTGGCAGTACTTAATCCAGAAAGTCCTGGAATATAGAATTTCATAACGCTTTTCTTTCTTCCGTTAGGACGTTGTTATGCCAAAGTTTGCGTATGCCTATAGACTCTAACACCATTATTCACATTCGTCACATATGTATATACTAATCACATTAACACCATATGCAACAAAAGTGTTGGGTGAAACACGCTGCTTCAAAACAAAAACCCGACCCCACACCCTATTTCTAGGATCTGAGATCGGGCTATGAAAACCCTAACATTAACTGGGTCTACTGTTAGAAAGCCTCTGCGGAGTGTTCCGATTCCATTTGTACCGAATCACCAGCGTCAACTTTCTCAGAAGACTCTGACTGCACTGACTGTTCTTGTGCTGGCTCTCCAGCTTCAGCTATCTGAGGCACAACAGATTTGGTAACCACCAACTGATTAGAACTATCAGTATCATCAGCTTCTGCGCTTGGTAGACCGGTACCAGCCTCATCAACGGCCCCGTCACTGTGCGTAGTCACCACAGTTTCTTCCGGTGATTCTGGGACAATATCCTCGGTGTTTTCTGCTGCTGTTTCGGTCCCCATGCTGGACACGGTTTCCTCAACAACTATGTCACTATTGATACTGATCGTAGCGTCTTCGGAATGCGCTGCTATTTCGCCAACAAGCTCTGCCTCAATACCTTCTGAGCCAAGTTCATCCTCAGCAGCCATAAGTTCGGCTTCAGCAGCACTGAGTGCTTCCTCGTAGCTAAGACCATCGACCGTCGATTCCGCTTCCTCACCTGTTAATTCTTCAGGTTCGGAATATGAGCGAAGTTCCTCAATGTCCTTAGCCGCAGAATCGAGTACTGCATTGATGTAGGCCGGAGCCTTAGCCCCAGAGTACTGGGCGGCTAATTCTACAGCTTCTGACAAAGCAGTCTTCAGCGGAACCTCATCATTGAAAATCAACTCCCATACTGCCATCCGAAGAATAGCCCGATCCACCGCAGAAATCCGGTGCAATTCCCAGTCGGCCGATAGATAATTGCCGATGACCTCATCAATTCGATCAATTTCCTCAGCAACACCTGCAATGATTTGCTGCGAGTAATTGGCTACCGGAGCCACCTGCATTGTGTCGATCCGGGAAAGGTCCAGCCGATCTTCCACAATGGCAACTGGATCTATGTCACGAACTTCCGCCTCATACAAAATATCGACCGCGCGGCGGCGAGCTTTGTACCGGGCACCATGGCGCTTGTAATTTCGGTCCTTCTTTCTAGAAGGTGCTGTGCTGTCTGGCGAACCCACGATTAGTTATTCACACGGGAAAGATAGGAACCGTCACGGGTATCAACCTTAACCACGTTTCCGGTTTCGATGAACAATGGCACTTGGATTTCCGCACCGGTCTCCAACGTAGCTGGCTTAGTGCCGCCAGAAGAACGGTCACCCTGCAGACCTGGTTCGGTATGCGCAATAACCAAGTCAAGAGAGTTTGGTAGCTCAGCAAACAAGGGTTCCCCCTCATGGAATGACACTTGGATCGTAATGCCGTCTTTGAGGAACTTAGCAGCATTACCGAAAATATGCTCAGCCAACTCTAGTTGCTCATAGGTCTTGGCATCCATGACCACATAGGAAGTGCCATCATGGTAGAGGTAAGTCATGTCACGACGATCAACAGTTGCGGTTTCCACCTTCACACCTGCATTGAAAGTCTTGTCTGTCACCTTTCCAGAGACCACATCCTTAAGCTTTGTGCGCACGAAAGCTGGACCTTTACCTGGCTTGACATGCTGGAACTCGACAATTTGCTGAAGCTTATTGTCGATTTTTAGAACCAGACCATTTTTAAAATCAGCGGTTGTTGCCACAGGATGTACTTCCTTCATTGGTTGAATTGTCAAATGAGACGGCACAAAATCCAATAGATAGCGCATCATTGGATTTGTTAACGCAACAAGCTTACACCTTAATTCACCATGGTTGGTAGCCGAAACCCAGGCTGCACCTTCTGTAGGTTACATGTCAGGTTATAAAACCTGTAGGTGCTTATCTAAGTATGGAGTGGTGAGGTTCATTGGCATTCCAGAGGTAATAATCAGGGTGTCTTCAATCCGAACTCCTCCCTTGCCCGGAACATAAATGCCCGGTTCAATGGTCA
Source organism: Corynebacterium sp. (assembly GCA_041854705.1). Classification (GTDB taxonomy): domain Bacteria; phylum Actinomycetota; class Actinomycetes; order Mycobacteriales; family Mycobacteriaceae; genus Corynebacterium. The sequence continues at coordinate 20,221 of JBHACV010000111.1, read as the reverse complement.
AGGTCATATGTTCTTTGAGCTCACCGGTGCTTGTCTTGCCACAAAAAGGTGCCTCGTGTAGTTCCAGACCAATGCCGTGTCCGGTCCCATGCACAAAGTATTCACCATATCCAGCGTCTGCTATTATGCTGCGGCAAGCTGCATCAACATCAGCTATTTTTGCTCCAGGCAAAGCCGCCTCACAGCCAGCCAGCTGTGCCCGATAGACCACATCATAGATTTCCTGTGAAAATTGGTCTGCTGCACCAATAACAAAAGTTCGGGTGGTATCAGAATTAAAACCACGGTCATGGGCACCGAAATCAATGGTGACCAAATCGCCTTTTTCAATAACCCGTCGCCCTGCTAGATGATGAGGTTTCGCGGAGTTCGGCCCAGAAGCCACGATTGTATCGAAACTGGGACGTTCTGCACCTGCTCGGCGCATGCGGTATTCCAGATCCGCCGCAACCTCCATTTCGGTGCGCCCAGCACGCAACTCGCCAGCGTCGATAAGCTCCCTGAGTGCGGTATTAGCTAGTTCTGCTACCCCAGCCAAGCGCTCTCGTTCTAGCGAGTCTTTAGTCAGTCGAATCTTTTCAATGACCCCAGAAATGGGAACTAAGGTGACATCCTCATTACAAGCAGCTTTGAGTTTTTCAAACTCAGACACTGAAACGAAGTCTGCTTCGAAGCCGACCCTGCGGGGACCTTTAATGGCACCAAGGAGAGTAATAGCACATGCCCGAGACTCCACAGCTGTGATATCTGGGACTTCCTCTGCGATCTGGGTGAGGTAGCGTCCATCAGTGGAAATGAAAGCGGATAGATCTTTTTGTACTACTAGCGCACCATTGGAACCAGAAAAGCCCGAAAGATATCGAACATGTAGCATATTCGTGACCAGCATGGCATCGACACGTTGTGCGGCAAGGGTGGATGCCAAAGCGCGGCGACGGGTAAGAAAGCGAGTATCTGAAAGTGCCATGTGCGAAATCCCTCACGGTCTTTTATTAGTACCAAACTATCCCGAATAAAGTGGTGGCAAAAATCTTTTGCCGCCACCCATGAGCTGCGTCTTGAGCAGGAAAAGATTCTACTTTTTGGACGCACTGCAGCCAATGATAACCCAGAAGTTGAAGCGATGGGTGGCAGTTGCGCTGCAAAAATATTCGACAACTGACTCACAGGCCATAAGTTTGACCGCAGTATCCCATCCTAAGTAATACTAAGCCTGCTTAGTTAGCTGCAAAGTACTCAAGTGCCAATAAGTATCCAGCAGTCCCCAATCCTGCGATCACGCCAATAGCAATGGGGCTGAGATAACTGTGCTGCCTAAAAGGCTCGCGGGCGTGCACATTGGAGATATGTACCTCAATAAATCCTGCCCCGTCGGCAATTTCGGCAAGAGCATCTCGCAATGCAACCGAAGTGTGAGTAAATCCACCAGGATTGATGATTACCGCTTGGCCAGCATCCGCTGCCTCGTGTATCCAATCAATTAATTCACCCTCATGATTGGATTGCTTGCATGTCACTGTCAATCCGAGTGCCGAAGCGCGCTTGCTGATTTGATCCTCCAAATCAGCAAGCGTAGTGGAACCATAAACCTCCGGTTGACGCTTGCCTAACCGTCCAAGATTAGGTCCATTGAGAACCAAAATGTGCATGTGACGAACCTCTACACCTATCCGATGACTTTCTTATATGCAGCGATCATTTCATTGCGACTGGCGTCTTCGATTCGGGTGCACTCCCCTACACCAGTCAATGCCACAAAACGAATGTGACCATCTCGGTTCTTCTTATCTCGGGTCATACCTTGATACAACTCATCGAATAGACCAGGTGTATAGCTGGTGGGCAACCCCACCGATGCCAGAATTGCCCGATGGCGTGCCACTAGGTCTGCATCGATTAGTCCCCGTGCCTGCGAAAGCTCAGCGATAAACACCATACCAACTGCCACAGCATTGCCGTGTCGCCAAGAAAAATTCTCCCGCAGCTCAATGGCATGACCAAAGGTATGGCCATAATTGAGGATTTCCCGCAGGTTTGATTCCTTCAGGTCTTCGCTTACCACCGATGCTTTAACTGTGACTGAGCGCTGAATCAATTCAGGCAGGTAACCAGCAGGATCCAAGCACTTTTGTGGGTCGTGTTCATATCGTTCCAAAATTACCGGGTCGGCAATGAAACCCGTTTTAATAATTTCGGCAGACCCAGCAATGATCTCTTCTTGCGGCAGTGTTTCCAATAGATCAAGGTCAATATAAACCGCCTTCGGCTCGTGGAACGCCCCCACCAGATTCTTACCCGCAGCAGTATTGATCCCAGTCTTGCCGCCAACAGCAGCATCAACCATCGCCAACAAGGTAGTGGGAACTTGGATGACCCCCACACCACGCATCCATGCGGCGGCCACAAACCCAGCAATATCCGTGGCGGCGCCACCACCAAGGCCAATGACTAGGTCTTTCCGCCCGAATGCCTTGTCGCCAAGGATGTCCCAAGCATTTTCCGCTACCGCAAGGGTTTTGCCTTGTTCGGCATCGGGAATCTTAATGATGGTGGCTTCAATCCCAGCTTTAAAAGCCCGTTCTGCCAGTTGTTTGCTGTAGGTAGCCAGCGCCGGTTGGGTGATGATTGCGATCTGTGTCGGATTCAGACTTAAAGCGAAGTCGATAATGTCATTGCTCAACCCATGTCCAATATGAACTTGGTAGGGTGATGCTCCGGTGACATCAACAGTCGCAGAAAAGGTCATGACGAGCTCTCCATCTCATCGAAATCGGAAATAAACCCAAGTATATCGGCAACCGTCTGTTGCGGAGTTTGCTGGTCAGTACGTACTCGAAAATCTGAAACCGAAGAATACAATGCCTTTCGACTATCCAAAAGCTCCTGGTAGCGAGCTACTGGATCGGCAGCAGCCAACACTGGTCGAGTATTATCGACGCTGGTTCGCCGGACGCCTTCTTCCACGCTGACATCCAGCCAGATCACCGTGTGGGCAGCCAATAAATCACGAGTGGACTCGGTAGTTACCGCCCCACCCCCAAGACTAATAATCCCACTTCGTTGCAGTGCCTTTTCCACCTGCTGCGCCTCAATACTGCGGAATTCTCTTTCTCCCAGCTTGGCAAAAATCTCCCCACAACTAGCACCATAAAGCTCAGCAATCATGTCATCAGTATCAGTGACATTTAGATCCAATGCCCGCGCCAGCCGCCGAGCAATGGTGGATTTCCCAGCACCTGGCGGGCCGACTAATACTGCGTGTGGTTGCGCCATAGGTTCATCTCCTAATCAAACTGCAATCGCGTTTCGACGTTCGAAAGGTAGGCCGCGATATTTCGCTTGGTCTCAGAGAGCGAGTCTCCTCCGAATTTCTCCAAAACCGCCCGCGCCAGCACTAGCGCGACCATTGCTTCAGCCACCACACCGGCTGCTGGCACCGCGCACACATCAGAGCGCTGGTGAATCCCGGTGGCGACACCGCCGGTGGCCATGTCCACTGTCTTTAACGCCCGTGGCACCGTCGAAATGGGTTTCATTGCAGCCCGCACCCGAAGGCTTTGACCGTTAGTCATGCCGCCTTCTAAGCCACCGGCACGATTGCTCAGTCGGGTGACGCCGGAATCTGTACGAACCATTTCGTCATGTGCTTCCGAACCACGTCGGCGAGCTGTTTCGAAACCGTCACCGATTTCCACGCCTTTGATGGCTTGAATTCCCATCAAAGCCGCAGCTAATTGGGCATCGAGGCGGTCTTCGCCAGAAATATGTGAGCCCAAACCAATGGGCAATCCATGAACCACGACCTCCACGATACCGCCAAGTGTGTCGCCTTGTTTTTTCGCGGCCTCAATTTCTGCGATCATTGACTCCTCAGCTTGCTTGTTAAAAGCACGCACCGGGGAAGCATCAATAGCTTCTAGGTCAGAAAACTCAGGTTCTGCACCCTCATATAATTTGGATCGACCAATCGAAATCACATGAGACAGCACCTCGATACCGAGAGTTTCACGCAAGAAATTTCGTGCCACCGTAGCTGCTGCCACGCGAGCAGCAGTTTCACGGGCAGACGCACGCTCTAAAATGGGTCGTGCTTCATCAAGGTCATATTTCAACATTCCAGCGAAATCCGCATGCCCAGGCCGTGGACGGGTCAGTTTGGCTCCGCGACCGGAACTCATTGCTGCAACAACGTCTTCGTCTGTAAGGTCCAGCGGGTCCGCAGACATAATGGTCGTCCACTTAGGCCATTCGGTGTTGCCGATCATGATTGCAATGGGGCTGCCTAACGTGAGACCATGTCGGATCCCCGCAAGTAATGTCACCTCATCTGCTTCAAACTTCATCCGAGCACCCCGACCGTAACCAAGCCGACGACGTGCTAACTGATATGAAATGTCCTCTCGTGTGATGGGGACACCGGCTGGCATGTGCTCAATCATGGCAATCAATGCTTGGCCGTGAGATTCTCCTGCAGTAGTCCAACGAAGCATGTTGGCAATTATGACACGACTTTTTCAAAACCCTGACTTTACCCTGCTGATCCCACCGAATTTCCTTGTGGATTACTACAAAAGTAACCGAGCAGCTGGCCACAACAGCCACACAATAGCTGTAGCCAATAACATAGCTGGGCCGTGTGGAATGCGGTCACGACGCAAGGTGAAGCTGTAGCCAAGAAAGAGTCCTTGCGTTATCCCAATAGCAACCAAAACTGGTAGCACACCCGCCGATCCGATCAATATTCCCAGACTGGGTGCCAATTTAATGTCACCGCCACCAATTCCACCGCTAAAAGCTCCAATAATCGAGTAGATCCCAGCCCATACCAACCCACCAAGTAATGCCCACCAATCATGAGTAATAAGCACCACGATGAGTATTATCGCTAGCCCTGACAGGGTTAGGACATTTGGCAGCCGGTAGGTTCTAGCATCGATAATGGCTAAAGCTACACCCCAGATAGCAATCGCTATGCTGAACAAAACACTCCACATTGTCGGAGCTCAACTTTGGTTAATCCCCAAGGATTGGCACAGTGCCTGCCACATGGCAGCTCTTGGTGCCGGTTGTCCGGTGAACTGCTCAAATTGCCCATAAGCTTGATGCGCTAGCATCACATGTCCCCCAACCGCTGGGACCTGCTGCCTTTCAGCTTCACGAATCAATGGTGTGGGCCATGGATCATAGATCACATCCAGCAGCGGCACAGAGGAAAACACTTGCAGGTTCTCTGCCGCGATTGCTTGAGAGGGCACGGTGGAAATCACTACCGCAGCTTGTGACACACAGGTAGATACGTCAGCTGAGAGATCAATAAAAGTCACCGGCACATCTACTGCGGCGGAAATTTCTTGAAACTCCGCTCGTCGATCTCTGCGATTGACAATGTTTACCGCAGAAATTCCTAATTGTGCCAACGCCCACAGAGCCGGTCGAGCAGTCCCACCGGCTCCAATGACCACTGCGGTATCGCCAGGACCGAAAACCGTCGATGCGGTGGTAGCAAACAGCTCTTTGAGGGCGCCAATTACCCCATCACAGTCGGTATTATCGGCCCGCCAACCACGTGGAGTACGCACCAAAGTATTGGCAGATCCAATCAACTGAGATCGCGGGGTGGCTTCATTAGCAAAATCCAAAGCTGCAAATTTACCAGGCATCGTAACCGAAAACCCGACATAATCGGTGTCAGCTTGAGAAACTACCGTCGGCAATTGTGCGGCATCACATTCGATGGCAGTGTACTGCCAGTTATCCAAACCAAGCGCAGCATAGCCAGCGTTGTGCAGGATTGGTGATTTAGAGTGACTGATCGGTTTACCCAGTACTGCCGCTTTCATCCCCACTCCTTTTTGATTGGTACAGCTTCGCTGCGTTAACTGTGTCACTAACAGGATAGCGGTTTTAGCTACCGATTCCCTGTTAGTTCAGCATGATAATTAGCGATTAGAATCCAAGACGCCACTGTTGATAGATTCATCTACCGCTTTGAGATGCTCTTCATAAGTGTCGCTAAACACCGTTGTCCCTTGTTTGTCCACGGTGGCAAAGAACAGCCAGTTCCCCTCAGCTGGATTTTCCATTGCTTGAATTGCTTCGATTGAGGCTGAAGCGATAGGGGTTTCGGGAAGTCCTTCTTTGGCGTAGGTATTCCATGGAGTTTCCCGGAGACGGTCTTCATCGGTTGTGGCTACCTCCACATCGGTGAGGTCATAATTGACGGTCGAATCAAATTCCAACTTCATTGGCTCAGCCAGTCGATTCAAAATGACTCGGGCAACTTTATCAAAATCACTATGTTGTGCCTCACGTTCGACTAATGAGGCTGCTACCAATAGTTCGTAGGGTGATAGTCCAATCGCTGCTGCTCGGTTTTCAATGTCAGTTTCTGCAAATTGGGTGGTAGATCTTGTAATGAGATCAGTCAAAATTGCTTTGGCGTCACTTGCGGGATCAATAACGTATTTACCAGGCACAATGAGACCTTCTAATCGACGCGGATCTTCACCACGTGCTTCTACTGCACTGATTGCCCATTCTGGTACCCCTAATTCGCGTGGGCTGGTCTTGGCTGCCACGTCATAGAGTTCTTGGGTTTCGATGCAGTTATTCGATCCTTCACCACAGGTTACATTTGATATCTGGCTGTAGATTCCATATCTAACATCGCCAGCAACTACCTTAACATCCATTAAAGTAGCGCCCCCAGCAATGTCTAACTGTTCAACCAAGTTTGCAGGGTCAAGCAGTGCGGCCACCGCGGCTACCGCACTCATTTCTTCTTGTAGGCGATACACTCCTGGTTGGATATTGCCCGCATTAGGGTTGGCATTTGCTGCAGTTTGGAACACCTGGTTGCTGGCCACGATGTTCTTTTCTTCCAATTGCGGACCTAGGTGAGAAATAGTTGATCCCTCTTCAATATTGACCAGCTGGATGACACCATTGCCATTACCTTCGTAGTCTTTGAGATCTTGGGTGAAAAAACTAAAACTGATATAGACGATTGCTCCGAAGATCAACACCAAGGAGGCGACGAGGACTGCGGCACCTCGCTGGCGCCTTTTGACGTATTGTGATTTCATACGCATAGGGTCTAAATCTCTCCTAGTGTTTACCGATCAAGTTCTGGCACATGATCTTACTTGTCTTGGGGCTAAGATACTGAAAATCAGCTGAGATACGTTTGGCGCCCATCAAGCCAGGATTGTAGGATTTCTACTGCTGCGGCTTGATCGATGATCTTCCTACCAGCTTTTGCCTTCACACCGCTGGCCTGTAATGCAGTGGTCGCAACGATTGTTGATAATCGTTCATCGGCAAATCGCACTGGAACTGTTTTACTACTATCTTTCAACCTACGATCAATGCGGGAACCAATTTCTTTAGCGTGTTGGACGCTTTTGGAGCCGCTACCATCAAGGTTGCGAGGGAGACCAATAACGACTTCAACCACGCTGTACTCGTCGATAAGCTCGATGATCCGATCGATATCAGCCTTGTCATGGTCACGAAAGCCAGTTTTCCGGGGGATCGTTTCCAGCGGCATAGCTAAAGTAGCGTCAGAACCTGACAGTGCGACGCCAATTCGCACAGTGCCAACGTCAAGGCCAAGTCGCCGCCCACGCCCGGGATCATTTGCTCCTGGTTGATCGGGAGAAATTTGTGCCACAAATATCCTCTCTTCGTTATGTATTACTCTGCCAACAGTAGCGGTAACTGCTGAGATTCCCAACGAAAAGACAGGTGTGTTTAACATTTTCCTTAAAATCACCCCAAAACGGCGGCTATTTTGTCAGGAATATTTGCCTTAATCAATTGCTTGTAGTCACCGCAAAAAGCGGCCTCATCCGATTATAGGACTGGGCCGCTTTTCTGGCAGGGATTAGGCCTGCTTCACAATCGTCATCGCTGCATCGAAGCCAGCAGGAATCCCTGCATGATTCGTACCAGACCCTTGAGCCATGTCCGGTTTTCCACCGCCACGTCCATTAATGTGCTGATTAAAAATCTTGACCAAGTCACCAGCCTTCACACCCCGAGCCACACCAGCTTTGTTCACACCAATGACAAACGGAACTTTCTCCCCATCAAGGGAGGCCAGAATAACTACCCCTGGGGTATCGCCGAAATTACTGCGAATCTCAGTAGCAATAGTGCGCAGATCACCAGCATTAACACCATCCGGCATTCGAATGGTGACTACCTTGAAATCACCAACTTGAACCGCAGCGGCCAGTTTGGTGGATTCTGCCAACAATCGAGCCCGATTTATATCTGCAATTTGCTTTTCGGCTTCTTTCAATTTAGCCGTGAGTTGTGCGACCCGCTCGGGTACCTCCTCACTGGGAGCTTTCAGTGCGGTAGCCAATCCTTCGACTAGCGCCCGCTCCCGGCTGAGGTAGCGGAAAGAATCAAGGCCAGAGTAAGCCTCGATGCGCCGAGCTCCCGAACCAATCGACGATTCACCAAGAACCGCAACCGGACCAATCTGTGAGGAATGTGATACGTGCGTGCCACCACATAACTCCATCGAGAACGGACCACCAATTTCGACCACGCGCACTAGGTTGTCATAGTTCTCGCCAAACAACGCCATTGCTCCCATTGCCTTGGCTTCATCCAAGGAGGTTTCAATGGTATTCACGGTCCAGTCAGCATCGATGGCCTCATTAGTGATCGCCTCAATCTGATGAATCTGATCTGGAGTCAATGCCTCGGTATAGTTAAAGTCGAATCGTAGGTAACCAGGCTTATTCATCGAACCTGCTTGTACCGCTGTCGGGCCCAAGACTTCCCGTAATGCTGCGTGAATCAGGTGGGTAGCAGAGTGCGCTTGACGTGCAGCATGACGCCACTTCGGGTCCACTTCAGCGCTAACGAGATCACCTACACTAAGCCCACCACTTGTCACGGTTGCTCGATGCACCCAGAGCTTTTTGCCCACTTTTTGCACATCATTAACGTTGAGCAGGGTATCCCCCATCACCAACTGTCCACGGTCGCCAATCTGACCACCAGATTCAGCGTAAAAGGTGGAGGCATCAAGAATTACCTCGACCTCATCACCTTCAGCTACCTCACTGACTTTGCTTCCGCCAGAAATAAGACCAAGGACCTTGCTTTCGGCACTCAGGTCTTCATAGCCGATGAATTCGGTGGGATGTTCATCCACCCACTGCCGATAGATAGATAGATCAGCATGCCCATGCCGCTTGGCTTGAGAATCTGCTTTGGCTCGGGCCTTCTGCTCGGCCATGAGCTGGTCGAAACCAGCGGTATCAACTTCCAATCCAGCTTCAGCAGCCATTTCGAGGGTCAAGTCAATGGGGAAACCATAGGTGTCATGTAGGGCAAAAGCGTCCGCACCAGATACTCGGGTTTTTCCAGTTTCCTTGACCTTCCGAGCCGCATCTTCAAACAGTTGAGTCCCCGATTCTAGGGTCTTAAGGAAAGCATTTTCCTCAGTGGTAGACACCCGCAGGATGCGTTCCCGATTATCTGCAATCTCTGGGTAAGAAGGAGTCATGGTGTCCATGATGGTGTTCATGAACTTTTCCATTGTTTTACCCGATGCGCCCAGCAGACGAGCCGAACGAATAATCCGGCGCAATAGTCGACGCAAGATATATCCGCGTCCTTCATTACCAGGGGTCACACCATCAAGGATCAGCATCATGGCGGTGCGGGAGTGGTCGGCAATAACTCGGAAGCGAATATCAGATTCTTGTTTCACACCATACTGCGAACCTGTAAGAATTTCCGCTACATCGATCACGGGGCGCAGTAGATCAGTTTCATATACATTGTCTACCCCTTGAAGCAGGCAAGCCACCCGTTCGACGCCTAGACCAGTGTCAATGTTCTTTTTCGGCAACGGCCCTAAGATCTCGAAATTGTCTTTACCAATTCCTTCACCACGCTCGTTTTCCATGAACACAAGGTTCCAGATCTCTAAGTAGCGAGAATCATCGACAATTGGACCCCCCTCTTTGCCATAGGCTGGACCACGGTCATAATAGATCTCCGAACAGGGACCACATGGACCAGGAATACCCATTGACCAGTAATTATCGGCCATACCTAAGCGTTGAACCCGCTCTTTGGGCAGCCCGATTTCTTTTTCCCAAATCTCGGCGGCCTCATCGTCATCCAGATAGACAGTCACCCACAGTTTTTCTGGATCGAAACCATATCCACCTTCAGCTATCGGATTTGTCAGTAGCTCCCATGCCAGCTTGATGGCGCCTTCTTTAAAGTACTGGCCGAAGGAGAAATTACCTGCCATTTGAAAAAAGGTGTTGTGACGGGTGGTAATGCCAACTTCTTCGATATCAAGGGTGCGCACGCATTTCTGAATGCTCGTGGCCAACCCATTGGCAAAAGGTGGGTTCTGTTGGCCTAAGAAGTATGGCTTGAAGGGCACCATACCAGCATTAACAAACAACAGGTTGGGGTCATCCAGGATAAGTGACGCGCTGGGGACATCTTCGTGTCCGGCGCGGACGAAGTGGTTGGTAAAGCGTTCCCGGATTTCGTGAGTCTGCACTGTTGATTCTTCCTTTGAAGAGAGCTGAAAAATTCGCAACTTAGTATTCTAAGCCACACACAGTTTGCTTACTTTAGCACTTTGCCGCTGAGGATTGCGCGCAGCTTGTTTACCACACTCATAATCCGTTTTTCATTGCCATGATCTGTAGGGTGATAATACTGAGCCCCAACCAGAGGATCCGGGAGGTACTGTTGGCTCACAACCGCTTGGGGATCCTCATGCGGATAAACATAGCCCACCGCATTTCCAAGGTCTTTAGCACCTGCATAGTGACCATCGCGCAAGTGCGGTGGCACCGCTCCAGCTTTTCCGCTATGGATATCAGCAATCGCTGCATCGATTGCCTGATACACCGCATTGGATTTTGGGGCGGTGGCAAGATAGATTGTGGCTTCTGCCAATGGAATCCGAGCTTCCGGCAGACCGATTAGTTGTGCAGCTTGGGCAGCAGATACCGCCACGGTTAGCGCATTGGGATCGGCCATACCAATATCTTCTGCAGCATGCACAATCAAGCGTCGGGCAATAAATCGTGGGTCCTCCCCCGCGGTAATCATTCGAGCAAGATAGTGCAGCGCCGCATCCACATCGGAGCCCCGAATGGATTTAATAAACGCGGAGGTGACATCGTAGTGCTGATCGCCATCACGATCGTAGCGCACCACCGCGCGATCAATATTGGCGATCACAAGGTCTTGAGTCAAAGTGTCACCATCAGCTACCGCCTCGGCGGCGGCTTCAAGATAGGTTAAGGCACGTCGCGCGTCACCACCAGAAAGCGCCACTAACTGTGCAATGGCCTCCTTAGTAGCGGTAATCCGACCAGCCAATCCTCGAGAATCGACCAGAGCACGATGCAGGACTTCGGTGATAGCAGCGTCGTCTAATGCATGTAGCTGTAGTAATAGCGAACGTGACAATAATGGTGCCACTACCGAGAAGCTGGGGTTTTCCGTGGTAGCAGCGACTAATAGCACAATACGATTTTCTACCGCCGCTAACAATGCATCTTGTTGGGTTTTGGAAAACCGATGCACCTCGTCAATGAACAACACGGTTTTGCTGCCGTGGACTAAATCGCGGCGAGCTTGTGCAATGACGGCTCGGACTTCTTTCACACCAGAATTCAACGCTGAAAGACCAACGAATTTATGTCCTGTGGTTTGGGAAATCAGCGATGCGAGAGTAGTTTTTCCAGTCCCTGGGGGTCCGTAAAGAATCACACTGGCTTGTCCAGATCCTTCGATTAGACGCCGGAGTGGTTTCCCAGTATCCAATAAGTGGTTCTGTCCAACAAACTCATCGAGGGTTTGCGGTCGCATACGGGCTGCCAGTGGGAGGTTCCCCTGCTGCTCCCAAGGCTGGCTGGCCGCAGCAGTAGATTGTGGCACCTCGAAAAGCCCGTCAGACATGATTATCGATCCTGAAAATCTAACCTCTTTGCCACAGTCTGGGCAAAGTCTGCCACCACTTGGCAACCTGGTTCACTACAGCGTTGAGCGTAACGAGCCAATGATTCGTAGGTATCAAATAGATCACGCCGAATCAAGCGCATATCATCATTGGGACCAACTGGAGCAGCCGACAACAATTCCGTTGCCCATGGAGCAGCAGATTCCAGCAAGTCCTCTAAAAATTCTTCGCTCATGGTACCAAAGTCGCTTTGCTTTTCGCTCAGCCGAACGAAGGTCTCATCGTCAACACCGAAGTACATCAAGGCCAACGAGGTGAAAGACCAACCAATGAGAGCGGCAATCACTCGATTGCGAACCTCATGTTTGTTACGCACCATCGGCCAAGTCCCAGAGATTTCATGGACCCAAGATTCGATAAAGGCATCCACCTCGGCATCTGACAGTGGTTTGGTGGCAAGATTTTGTGGGAAACCTGCAACCACGCTGGCGACATCGAACAGTGCGTCGTGGAAGCCAGCCCATTCATAGTCTAAGAAGTTTGTACCTTTAGACACGATGATGTTCTCAGGGGCCAAATCAAAGGGGGTAAATGCTCGGTGATAGCCAGCATGTAACCGACGGGTGGCGTTCTGGGCGAAGGTGTGCACTTCTGGTGGGATTTCCATGCCAGCAGCACGCAGTAAGGTTTCTCCGATTTGAACAGAGGCAACCACCATACTCTCGCGGTTATGATGAAATGTCCTGATTTCTGGGTACCGAGAAAACATTCGTCCCAGTAGGATCTTATAGTCCTGTTCTTTACTAGCGGTGCCTTTATGCATCCGGCCAATGGCTTTGCCTAGAGTCCGCAATAGGTTCATGCGTCGATTAGCATCAGAGCTCATTAAGAGCTCAGCAAAATTGTCGCCATCACCAATGTCGGTAATAACTAGCAAACTTTTTTCAATGTCGTGGGCCAGCAAAACTGGACCAGGCCGAAAAACCTCATTGAGACTAGTAGTAAATTGGTACGCAACCACCTCACGGATGAGGTTCGCTCGTTCGGCGAGTTCACCTTGGTGTGGAGTGTATTTCAGCACCACAGAACGTTGCTGCAAAAAGGGTGAAGGGGCAACACGGGCACGAAGTACCACCGCGTTTCCCGAACCATTGAGTTCCTTAACTGCGGTGAATCTTTGGGTCCCCCCAAATCGTTGCGATAACAATGATTCGGCAGTTGCCACAATATCATCAATCAGCGGCGTGCTCGGGGCATTCATGCTGGGATTTGTCACCTCAACGTCTTTAAGATTTCACACTGATATTTGCGCCACGGTGATCGCAGACGCGAAACCGAGCTCAATTCAACAAACGAGCCTACTTCCGCTTTAGTTCCTGAAGTAGGCTCATGGGGTTACACCCTCTCCTCCCCCAATCGAATCTGTTGGTTTCAACAATCCGACTGAGTTAGCAAATGGGCAATACTGCTATGGGGTAGCTTTCTTTGGTTTGAAATCTACCCCGGTTTCCTTGCGCTGAGCTGCTGGGATCGGTGCGGGTGCATCAGTGAGTGGGTCAACGCCACCACCAGACTTGGGGAAGGCAATGACATCACGAATAGAGTCGAACCCACCGAGTAGAGATACGATCCGGTCCCAGCCAAAGGCGATACCGCCGTGTGGTGGGGCGCCAAAAGCGAATGCTTCAAGTAGGAAGCCAAATTTTTCTTGTGCTTCCTCATCAGTGATCCCCATGACCTTGAACACCCGTTCTTGGATGTCGCGGCGGTGAATACGAATCGAACCACCACCGATTTCATTGCCATTGCATACGATGTCATAAGCGAAGGCCACTGCGTTCTTCGGATCGGTGTCGAAAGTATCGAGGCATTCCGGCTTCGGGGAGGTAAAAGCGTGGTGCACCGCGGTCCATGCTGAGTGGCCCAAGGCAACATCGCCGGAGGCTTTGGCATCGGCAGTCGGCTCGAATAATGGCGCATCAACGATCCACACGAATGCCCAGTCACCGTCTTTGATCAAGTCCAGTTTCCGAGCAATTTCACTACGCGCGGCACCTAAAAGGGCGCGTGCAGTTTTGGTTTCCCCAGCTGCAAAGAAAATACAGTCACCTGGTTTCGCCCCAACATGCGCAGCAATACCGGCACGTTCAGCAGCTGAGAGGTTCTTTGCTACTGGTCCACTGAGTTCCCCATCCTCACCGACGAGGATATAGGCCAGCCCACGAGCGCCGCGTTGCTTAGCCCACTCTTGCCAAGCGTCCAATTGCCGTCGTGGTTGGCTGGCGCCACCGTCCATGACGACTGCACCGACATACTCGTTTTGGAATACGCGGAACGGGGTGTCTTTAAAGAATTCGGTGCACTCGACTAGCTCAATATCGAAGCGAAGATCCGGCTTATCCGACCCATACCGGCGCATAGCTTCTGCGTAGGTCATCCGAGGGATTGGGGTGGTCAGCTTGTAGCCAATGAGCTGCCACAGCTCTGCCAAGATTTCCTCAGCTAGTGCAATCACATCATCTTGATCCACAAAGCTCATTTCGACATCGAGCTGAGTAAATTCCGGTTGCCGGTCGGCGCGGAAATCTTCATCACGATAGCAGCGAGCGATTTGGTAGTAACGTTCCATTCCGGCAACCATCAGCAGCTGTTTAAACAACTGTGGGGACTGCGGTAAGGCATACCACGAACCGGGCCGCAGTCGTGCTGGTACCAAGAAGTCGCGGGCTCCTTCGGGGGTGGATCGGGTGAGGGTTGGGGTTTCGATCTCAACGAAATCATGCCGTTCTAGTACCCGCCGCGCAGCTTGATTTACCTGGGAGCGCAGCCGCAGCGCACCGCCTTGGCTGGTGCGTCGTAAATCAAGATAGCGGTACTTCAACCGTGCTTCTTCTCCGACTTCCCCGCCTTTAGCGCTGTCATCGATTTGGAAGGGCAGAGCGGCTGCCTCGTTGAGCACTTCAAGCTCGGTAACGTTGACTTCCACATCACCAGAGGCGAGGTTGGGATTTTCGGATCCTTCTGGACGTGGTTCGACCACGCCGGTGACCTTGAGGCAGAATTCGCTGCGCAGGTGGTGCGCGCGTTCTGCGACATTGGACTCGCGGAAGACTACCTGAGCGATTCCAGAAGAATCACGAAGGTCAATGAAGATAACACCGCCGTGATCGCGACGACGGGCAACCCAACCAGTCAATGTTACCGTCTGCCCTGCAGTCTCCTTGCGAAGATCCCCTGCGAGATGAGTGCGCAGCACGTGCACCAAATCCTTTCCAAAAACTGTCTATACCTTTACGATTTCATGCGCTGAAAACCTCAGCGGGTAATCGAGTGTCAAATTCTACCCCGAATCCTGCAGCAACACACAGTTGCACCTACCGCTACAGAGTTTACTTTTCGACGGCCGCCGCCACTAAGTACGTATTTCCTTAAGCCATACAAAAGCGGCATAATGTTTTGACTCTGCTGCCTTCCTAAAACTTAGGCTGACAGCAATCTCACCGATTATTTACTACCTATTGATACACTCCAAGGGGCCATGACCAGTAGCCAACTAGGCGGCATGATCTAAATACCCTGTTGGTTGTCCAGTTTTTGCTTAATCTTTTACTCGGTCTTTGGTTCAGTTTTTAACTCGCGTGGATGTTCTATTACGTGTGTAAGCGCGTCAGCGTAGGCCGTGAGTGCCTCGAGAAAATGGGTATACCGATCGACTCCTAGATGCTCAATGATTTGGGCGTCTATGGCAAAAAATGGTGCTAACAGTTCTTGCGCATAATTAGCACCAGTAGCAGTTAAATGTACGTTTTTCTCCCGGCCATCGGTTTCACTGGGCTTCAGTTCAACAAAACCCTGTTGTTTAAGTGTCCGAACAATATTGTTAACCGACTGTTTCGGCATTGCATGCTCCGCCGCAATGCGTTGTTGTGTTTGTGGCCCCAATACTTTGAGCGCCATCAAAACTCGTACTTGGGAATAGTCGGCATCTAGACGAGCAGCCCACGTGGAATACATAGCGTTTATCCGGCCAAGCTCGCGGGTTAGATTTTCAATTTGTTGTGCTGTTTCTTTGTGCATTCCTACTTCCAATAAGGCTCGCTGGGAGCACCTAGCTTAGCAGGTAGTCCCTATTGGGATCAGTGTGACTATTTCTTGGGTATCCCAAAGAATTTGAAATCTTTAGCTTTAGCGCTACTTGCATCATAGTTGATTGCAGGACTGTAGCTACTACCCCAGTTTCATATCCATATCAAAACCAACAAAAGCAACCTGATTTTTTCCTTGGAATTGGTCTCCCCCAGCTTCCAGAATCTTCGAGCCCATGCGAATATATTGGGTATGACGTTTAAGCCAGATATTGTTAAAACTAAAAACCGCGCCCGTACTGGGGGTAGCGGAACTCGGGGCATTGCACTGGGTGGCGGTGGCATAGGCGCACTGCTATTAGCAGGATTGTTATGGTACTTCGGTATTGATTCCAATCAGATCCAAGACATACTTGGCAGCCAAGACACCTCGGTAAGTACCCAATCGACCACTGGGTATCTGGATCACTGCCAAACTGGTGCAGATGCAAATAATGATCCCGAATGTCGAGTGGAATTTACTGCGAGTAGTTTAGATAAAATCTGGAGTGAAATACTGCCTAAACAGGCTGGTATTTCGTATGTTGAACCTATGGTAGTAGTTTTTCGAGGTTCGACATCATCAGGGTGTGGCACAGCCTCTGCATCCACTGGTCCATTTTATTGCCCAGCTGATCAGGGCGCCTACTTTGACGTGACATTTTTTGATCAGTTGGCAAACTTTGGCGCTGTGAATACTCCACTTGCACAGGAGTATATCGTCGCTCACGAATTTGGGCACCATATCCAGCAATTGCAGGGAACCCTCAAGTTATCTAACTACAATGATCCGGGCCCTGATTCCAATGCCGTCCGAATCGAATTACAGGCCGATTGTTATGCAGGTATTTGGGCCTATCACGCTGATAAAGGTGAAGATGCATATCTAGAACCCATCACCCAAGAACAACTCCAAAGTGCTATTGACGCTGCTCGTAGCGTTGGCGATGACAATATTCAAAGCCGATCTGGGGGCGAAGTCCGCCCAGACTTGTTTACTCACGGCACATCGGAGCAACGCCAAGCAGCGTTTATGTCTGGCTATCAAACTGGTCAACTCAGCAGCTGCACGCTTTGATTTAATCAACCTAAAGCCGCAGGCACCACCGAACCGCTTTCTGTTGATACCTAGCTAAGCGGTTCCGCTGTTGCTGCTTCTTCGGTTGCAATCCCTAATCGCTTGCGTTCCTCAGCTATTATTTGGCTAGCTAGCTGCGATTCTGATATATCCACAGCATCGTGCACTTCTGCTGCTTCTGATTCTCGTGCGTACTGGTCAAATAGTTTTCGTTTCTCTCCTACCACTTCCAAGAGGCGTTCATCGACAGTATCATCACCGATAATGCGATGTACATGCACCACTTCAGTTTGTCCCATTCGGTGTGCCCGCGCGATAGCTTGATCTTCTAGGCTTGGTTTAACCTGTACCTCTGCTAATACCACCACCTGGGCACTTTGAATATTCAGTCCGACTCCACCTGCGCCGATCTGTGCTAATAACACTGAACCATTGGTGCCAAGGGCGTCGACAAGTAATTGGCGCTCCTGTGGTGGCACATCACCATTAATGATCCCCACCGATTGATCAGCGAACTCAGTACTGAGTCGTTCCAGTACATCCCGGAAATAACTAAATATCAACACATTCTTAGACTCGGTGACAGCTTCTGTGATGATTTCTCGAATACGTTCAATCTTCGCTGATAGTGGTGTGGGGGCGATCATGGCTGCGCGGCGGGCAGCCATCCAATTTCCCTCAGTAATCGCTTCGGCGTAGTTCCTCTGATCTGTCTCACTGAGAGTCACCCAGTCGAGGCTTTCGACTTTGGCGGGTAATTCATCAAGGACGTCGGTTTGGTTGCGGCGCAAATAGGCAGGTGCAACCGTTTGGCGGAACTGGGTTGGGCGTAGCACCTCATTACTGCGCTTTGCTGGAACCAGATTCGGCTGCACATAACTGACGAGTTGACCGAATTCAGTCACCCGATTTTCCATAGGAGTGCCAGTCATGAGCAACGCATAGTCAGCATGTTCGATCAGTTTTGCCACCGCTTGAGAACGTTTAGCTTTGGGATTTTTCACCATATGAGCCTCATCAACAATGATGAAAGTTGGGGTGGGCAGGTTCATGCTACGCGCCCCATCGTAGGTAGCGATCAGCACTCCACCAGTATCGGACCATGCAGTAACAGCTTCGTTCTTGGTATCGCCGTGAGCGACGAACACTGGCAAGTGGGTAAACTTTTCGGTCTCACGTCGCCAGTTCACGATCAGCGACGCAGGAACCACCACCAGAATCCGCGCGTGCGGGGTAGTTGCAGCAATATGGGCAGCTGCGGCCAGTGCTTGAACTGTTTTCCCCAATCCCATCTCGTCACCAAGGATCACCTTGCGCTGGATAATGATGAACTTAGCGCCGAAGTTTTGGTACCCACGTAAAAATAGATCATGTAATAAAGAATCATCCAGTTGTAGCGCGCGAATAGCATCGATGGTGGACTTTGGTAGGCCAGTTAGGGACTGAGTAGCGGTGTTCTCCCCCATCAACGCTTCCAATAGGGATTGGTAGTGTGCTGGGCGGCTTAGATAGTCTTCCCATGCTTCACCACTGAGTGCTTCGGCTGCCGCAGTGGTAGTTGCACCGGCTAACTGTGATGGTATCTGCGGCCGGAAGGTAGCTGGAGCAGCTACTGCCCACGCAATGTCATCGAGGAATTGGTTGTAGCAAACTTCCCCTTCTTTGACCACGATGAATGGGCTACCAATAGCCGAAAGTTGACTGGGATAGTCAGCAAAGTAGTCCACTAGCCGGTCTCGGCGTGCTCGTTGTTCTGCGCTTAAAGTATCAGTGAGCTCATAAAGACGAAGTGCACCTACAAGGGTCAACGCTGGAGCAATTGGGTCAGTACCAATGTGGCGACCTACGCCCATCTGTGCTTCTGCTAATAGGGCTTGAGCGGCAGCTTTCATGCGCTTGGCGGTTTGCAGGCCAATTCCCGGAACTTGGGTCAAACTTGCTAGTGGCTTGTCAATGATGTCTTTGACCGTAAAGATTCCTACTTTGTCGAGGCCAGAGAAGCGAAGGCGTTCATTGGTGACAGTTTTTAATTGTTCTAATGGTAGTTGCGCGATAAGCAGTTGCGCATGGTGCAGATGAATGGCTGATAGTCGATCTGCTGCTACTGCTGCTAGTCGAGATTTGGAAAATTGGTCTATTACTATTTCTCGTACCAGTGTGTGGGTGGGCACGATATAGTTGCGGTCGAGTGTGTCGAAACTGACGTGTTCTTCAGCTGCTAAACCGAGTTCACGTGTGATTGCTTCTCGGGCAGCGACGATGTAACTGTCAGGATAACCGTGGACACCAGGTTGTAAGTACACTCCGGCAGTTTGTTGATTTTTTGCAGTTTGGGCGGTGCTGAGGTGAGTTTTTACTATCTGCTCCAGTTCGGTTAAGACAGGGTTTTCCAGTCGCACCTGTAGCTCTTCAGCGGCTAGAACAGCTTGTTGGTTCGTAGCAGTGCCAAAAAATGATCCAATAATACTGCTTGCTTTGGCACTAGCGTGATAGAGCTTACTAATCGGTTGAGCCAAACTCAGGAATTGCTGTAGTTCTGGTTCTGCTCCGGCACAGGCAGCTTGGACAAACATTTCAGGTGGCCATCCAATTGCTGTGGGCTCGATGAGGTATACCGATTCTTGAACGCCAGCTTCAATGCCAATTCGTGCGCTGATCCGTGCTGCTGGTTGGTCGGTGGTGAGTTCGTTGAGTAGTGCTTGAGTGGGGGCGATCAGGCTTTCGATGGCAAAAGCTCGATTGCGGAGGGCATTGACCAAGTGACGATCCATGTCCATTATCTTAAACGGCTGGCCTACACGTTAACTTTTAGATGTTGAGACGTACTCCTTGGGTTTCTTCTGGTAATGGGTGACTAATAGTGGCGGCTATACCATAGGCACGGTTTCGTATGCCCCATTACAGGTTGTTAGCTGGAGTTTGGCTACCATCGAAGGTGTGGTGAATGATTTGAATACACATCGAGCGTTTCCTTTTTTAGCTGCGTTTAACGATATTGAGGTGTTTTTACGTAGTCGACTTGATGCACGTCACGGTGACAGTTTTAGTCGGATG
>JBHACV010000110.1:0-2914 GCA_041854705.1 Corynebacterium sp. | reverse complement strand
ATCACTGGTTTTGACGGTCGCGCCGCTGGGCTAGACGAAATCTATGTCCAACGCTGGTTTGGCGGGTTGCCGGTGTACTCCCCAGAGCATTTGGTTAATGTTGCTGCTGCTTTGGCTGCTATTGACCAAGTCGATGGGGTAGAGGTTGCTGGGTCTTGGGTAGCGGGTGTTGGCGTACCTGCGGTGATCGCCCAAGCCCGTGCGATTGGGAAGAAACTAGCGGGGTAATTGGTTGTTTTTGGGGTGGGTGCTATGGGCTGCCCCAAAAAATTCCTATGTGGTGACTTACTGCTTAGGGGTTTGAGGTGGGGCATGATTTTATCCGCAACGGTCAACTGCCGACGCTGCAGTAGTTTGTCCTAGCAGGTGATGGGGAGTGCGTGCCTGCAGACTCAGTTCGGTTATCTTGCTGCAAGTTCCATAAAATTTCAGCAAGCACTTTCAATAACATGCGAATAACCGAATTATGCAGGCCTCACACTACTTTTCGACGCTCACCTTACAGCAGTTGACTCTTGAGGGCTTCCTGGGTTGAATCACTCTACTTTTTCATTCGAGTGTCTATCCTTCAAAGGTTAAGTTGCGCATCTGATTAATACCGCGAAGAGCCAATGTCACTACTGCAATTAAAGTCAATATTGTTACCGAAAATGATGCTGTATGGAGTTCTCCCTCGGCTATTCCTCGAATGAACTGGACCTGGTAGTTCAGTGGATTTACTGTAGCTACCCACCGGGTGAAAGTTGGGGCATTTTCTAGACTGTAAAACACTGGGGCGGCGAAAGTAAGGGGTAGCACAATCACCCCGACCACAAAATCACGTTTTTGATAATCATTAATGAAACTGGTAGTTAAAAGTCCTACTAGGCTCCAAAACACCGCACATAATGCTGCGCAACCGCCTGCTAAGAGTAATTTCGGTGCATGACTTAATCCAATAAAACATGTAGCCACCACCACAATCACTAATCCTTGGAAAATGAAGACGATGACCCTGGGGGCTAACAGACTAAAAAGGTATGCACTGGCAGGAGAACCCGCCTGTAGCTTTAATGCGGCTAAGCCCCAGCGTCTTTCGATCACCGTACGATAGATCATATGCGTCATACCACCAACCGCATGCATGACAATGATTCCTGGTGCAACAAAAACTAAGTAGTCAGCCCCGCCAAGACTTCCAGATAGACCTAAGGCTAATAAACAAAAATAAGTAAATGGATTCACGCATAGAGTCAACCAATACGCTGGTTTATGAAGGTTACTAGCTTGGAGCTCCACCTGAAGAAGTGTGACAAAACTATGCCACCAACTGAGTTTCTTCATTTATCCTGCCCTGTTATTGTTGAATGCATTTTAGTTGCGCCTTTAACCGCTTCCCGAAGATTGGTTGGCCGTTTACTGAACTCCACAATCTCTATATCTTTTGGAATAAGGGCCATGACCTCATGAAAATTCATGCCTCGGGGAATCTCAAGGTCAATCGTTTTTTCCTTTTGGTCAATCTCATAGGTCAGTTTTTGGGAATCAGCAGCCGGTAATCTGCTTATTTTGCCGGTGAAAACCAAATGAACTACTTCGGTTTGCACGTAAAGATCTACAAATTTATCTACCTGGCCAGCATAAACCAGTTGGCCATGAGCAAGATACAACACTTCATCAATGAGCCCATCAAGAGACTCGAATTCGTGTGAAGAAATGATTATGGTAGCTCCTGCCTCACGGCGCGCTAGTAATTCATGCTTCAACCCACTGACATTGTTTAGGTCTAACCCCACGGTGGGCTCATCCAGCAAATACAAATCTGGTTGCATTGCTAATGTGCGCGCTATCATTAACCGCTGTTGCTGACCACCTGATAACACTTCTGGGGTTTTCTTGAGTGGGGCATCCTGTAAAGCAACCGCAGCAAGTGCCTTATTTGTCTCCTCTTTTGCAGCAGCACCACTAAGGCCAGCTAAACGAGCCCCTAACCAAACATTCGTCCAGCAATCCACAAACCAATCGATCACTTGGCGTTGGGCACACCAACCAATATTATTGGTTCCTCGTCGAATCCTGCCATTAGTAGGTTCACGGACTCCAGCAATAATGTCTATAAAAGTAGATTTCCCAGCACCATTATCTCCAATTACCCCAAAAATCTTGCCAACAGCAATATCCACGTACGGGATCTGCAACACCGTTGTTCCGTCATACACCTTGGTGACATCTTGTAAAGATACAAAAGGATCAGACATCAAATACCTCCCGAATATCCATGTCGTGAGCTTGAAGCAACGAAACTCCAACATTATGGATAGGATTTCTTCTATCCAGCACCGGCCGATACGAAAGCCCCTCTCCATTTTTAATAACACATGAATGCCAACGTGGCATCGTCGCAAATAATCCAAGCCGAACTAATGCGAACACATCTCGCTGCTTAGATGGATATCGCCAATACCAGCTCAAATATCCGTCAGTATGCAGTGGGTGGTATTTTTCCTCTCCTACCTGTGTAGCTTCCTCTAGATCCGCTAAAAAAGGGCGAAAGTTTTTATCCAAAAGGATGTTACCAGCTGAAATGTCGTTTACTACCAATCCGCATGTATGAAGTGGGGTCAATATTCTATTATAAATTTTATTTATTAGATGGGCAAAAGTTTCAGCACATAGAAGCTTATTCAGGGGGTGGTTCGTAGAAGATGATTTTGCGGATGAGGTTGATTGTTTGGATGGTTTTGTTGAGGGGGAGTCGGCAGGGGGTGGATAGTATTTTCCAGGTTGTGAGGTGAGCAATGGATCGTTCGAGTACGTAGCGGATTTTTTGTATTTGTTTGTTGAATCGCTTGTGCCAGTCTTGTAGTTGTTTACCTGGTGGTTTTTTGAAAGGGACATCGCAACCAGATCCAACATAGCCTTTGTCTGCGGTGAT
>JBHACV010000109.1:0-30463 GCA_041854705.1 Corynebacterium sp. | reverse complement strand
GGCTGGTAGTTGATAGGAGATATATAACTTTTTCTGCGATGAAGTGGCAATAGTCACATGGGTTAAGGTAGGAATAGAAGCATGTCCAGCTATGCAAACGATTCTCGATTCCCAGGGCCAGATCCCTATGCGCCGCTGAAAGATCTGCCCACATTCCCTTTGAGCTCTACCGACTTCGCTGATGGAGATCGCATTCCCGATCTCCATGCTGCGCCGTCAAATGTTTCTCCTCAACTGTCTTGGTCTGATCTACCAGCGGGTACCAAATCCATTGCCGTTACGTGCTTCGACCCTGATGCCCCCACAGCCTCTGGTTATTGGCACTGGGCAGCATTTAATATTCCTGCTGATGTGACCGAATTGCCGCAAGGAGCTGGTAAAGCAGATGAAAAACTGCTTGGTCTTGATGGTGTGATTACGCTCGGGGGAGACGCAAACCTTAAGGGATATTATGGCCCACAACCTCCAGCAGGGCATGGCCCCCACCGCTACTTATTTGCGGTACATGCTGTGGATGTTGAAAAGCTGGATATTCCCGAGGATGCCACTGCCACTGTTTTGGGATTCAACCTATACTTCCACTCCATCGCACGAGCAATCATCTGGGGTTGGTATCAGAATGACTAATGATGACGATAGCAACAAAATGGTACGCATTCCCGTACCAATCCGGGTCGGTGGTGCATTCCTTGCAGTTGCTATTGTGCTCGCGTTTTTCACTGTGGTTGAGGTGATTACTAAAGGATGGATGGTGCCATTCCAGGTCACCCCAAGGTTCATCGTTCTAGTGATCGCTGGGGCCCTAGTTGGCGGATTTGCCACTATGAACAAAAACCAACCACCAAGTGTGATCCAAGTAGTTGCACTTGTCGGGGCATTAATCCTTGTGGTCGCTGGCAGGTTCTTACCCAGCACTACTTTGGTGCTGTGGGATCAGTTCTGGCTGCCCGCCTACGCCTTATTAGCCTTTGTGTGTTCTTTGGCGATCCGTAGGTCACTGATCCCAAAGAGCTAACGTAAGCAACAAAAAGTGCTGGATGCCAGTGATTGGTCATCCAGCACTTGTGTGTGAACCGATACCTACACAGTGATTAATCCAAAGTCCATGGTAAACCGCTGCCAACAGCCTCAGAAATATTGCTCAATCCATGAGCCCGCAACTGTGCGGCAATACCAAGGTGAATGTCTCGAATCCAATCTGGACCGCCATAAATCAATCCGGTATAGCCCTGCAACAAGGTAGCACCTGCGGCGATCCGTTCCCATGCCTGTTGAGGGGTAGTAATCCCGCCGACCCCGATTAATACCATCGAATCACCAACCTTGGCATGCAACCGCTGTAGCACTGCTAAGGCACGCGCAGCCACTGGCGGACCAGAAATCCCACCAGCACCCATGGCTTCGACCTCAGCAGCCGGAGTCTTGAGCCCTTCCCGGGAAATAGTGGTATTAGTAGCAACAATGCCATCAAGTCCTAATTCCAATGCCAAGTCGGCAACCGCATCAACATCCTCATCAGATAAATCTGGGGCGATTTTGACCAACACAGGGGTCTTGGTTGCTTCTTGCACCGCACCAAGAATAGGGCGCAATGATTCTACTGCCTGCAAATCTCGCAGGCCTGGGGTATTTGGTGATGACACATTGACTACGAGATAGTCCGCCAGATCACCCAACAACGAAGCCGAACGACGATAATCATCAACTGCACCTTCTGGCTCCACCACCTTGGTTTTACCAATATTGATGCCAATAACATCTGCGGAGGTTCGCCGCCGCAGGTTACCCGCGACTTCAGCCGCACCCGCATTATTAAAACCCATACGATTCAAAATCGCTTTATCGGCAGGTAACCGGAACAATCGAGGGGTGGGATTACCTGGTTGTGGTGAGGCAGTAACAGTTCCTAATTCCGCGTACCCAAATCCAACCGCCCCCCAAGCGTCTGGACTGTGCCCATTTTTATCAAATCCTGCAGCCAGCCCCAAAGGACGAGGAATAATCGTGCCGAAAACTTCCTGCGACAAAATGGGATCATCCACCGGGATGATCTTGCCCAACATTTTGGCCACCGGTGGGGCAAGCTGCAACCCGCCCATGCCAGTTGCAATGATTGTGTGGATGCGTTCCGGTGGAATCCGGAACATCCCTTTGAGCGCGACATTATAAGCTTTGGAGCGAAGCGGATGGATATTAGTCATGGTTCCTCGCTAGCAGTAGAGAATGGGTGAAACAATATGGTTATTTTTCGGGGTTAATGACCTGCAGACCAGCACCAGTAGCCGAAGCCGCAATCAAGGTGCCGTCGGTTAGCACGACAAAATTCTGCACATCAGGAATGGAGTTATAAACCTGCTGTTGCTCACCTACTCCCGCTGCGATGCTATACCCTCGGAGTTTATTATCCGTGGTGGTCGCCGCCCACACATACTTATTGGTTGCATCCCAGGCTACTGTCCAAGCGGACTCATTGGCAGTAGGCGTGGTTTGATGCAGTCGAATAATTTCCTGCGCCAAGTAAATCCCAAATTGTTTACCGATCGTATCCGCTGCAATCGCCAGACCGTTTTCCCCACCAGCGATCTGACCAACCCCCAACCCAACTCGCAAAATCGCGCCAGGTTTGCCATCTTGATAGGTCACGTTTTGGATCAGGGTGTGTTCACGATTGATGCGGTAGATCGTATCGGGGCCAGAGTCGGTGGGGACTGCGATCATTTGATCAGTTCCGTCTTCAACAGTGACGGTTGTGACCTCGGTATCAGTGTGAATCTGTACTTTGTTGTTATCGGAAGCACCGGTAATGATCACGCCATCCGAGGTTTTAACCGCTACTGTCTGGGGGGTGTCAGTGGGAACAATCAGAGCCTTTTTCTTGTCGGCACCTACCGCGTAAACCCCATCAGGACAGGCGAAGATGAATTCTTCACTGGCTTCGGTGGCGGTGATATCACCGCAGTTAGCATCGAGGCTAATCGTAGTGGTGGTGTTTTTCTTAAAGTCTGCAAGTTTCCCAACCGCCAATGTGGTGCCAGAGCGAAGTGCGAGCAGGTCACCAACATGTTCTAGGTCAGTGACAGTTGTGAGGTTATCGTTAAGAGTGATGACCTCGCCATCAGCTTTTGTTTGAGCGGGGGAGGCTAGCGGGGTGGCGTTGCCCATAGTTTCAGGAATTTTTTCCGAAACCGATTCGGGGGTGCACCCGGAAACAACGAGGCTAAGGCCAGTTGCAATGCAGGCAAGTTTAAGTTTCACAGTTTTTAACAGTAGCAGCCTGCGATCTCTGTCTTTAGTTGATCAGTTCAGTGTAGGTTGGTTTTCGTGATGTATTCCAGCCTTTATGCGCAATCCGCTGACTCGGTCAGCACAGTCACGGAACAAATGTCGTGGCTGCAAGTTATCGTTTTATCGATTGTTCAGGGACTAACCGAGTTTTTGCCGATCAGTTCTTCGGGTCACCTTCGGATTATTTCCACAATGTTTTTTGGTGAAGATGCTGGGGCTTCATTTACCGCAGTGGTCCAGTTAGGCACTGAAGCTGCGGTGTTGGTGTTTTTCGCACGCGACATCATCACCATTGTCATTGGTTGGTGCAAGGGGCTAGTCAATAAGGAAGCCCGCGGGTTTGATTACCGCATGGGATGGATGGTCATTGTTGGTACTTTGCCAGTGGCCATTCTTGGTTTCCTCGGGAAAGATCTTATCCGAGATGCCCTACGTAATATGTGGATCACTGCAACGGTATTAGTGCTGTTTTCTTTTGTATTCATTGCTGCAGAAAAGTGGGGGAAAAAGGATCGTGGTTATGAGCAATTGACCATGAAAGATGCCATCGTGATGGGCTTAGCCCAGTGCTTAGCATTGATTCCAGGTGTATCTCGTTCAGGTGGCACGATTTCTGCTGGGCTGTTTGTTGGTCTTAATCGAGAGGTGGCGGCGCGGTTTAGCTTCTTGCTGGCTATTCCTGCGGTGCTGGCTTCAGGATTATTCTCATTGCCGGATGCATTTGCCCCACAAGCTGGGTTGGCGGCTTCGGGCCCGCAGCTATTAGTTGGTACCATTATTGCTTTTATCTTGGGTTATGCCTCTATTGCATGGTTGTTGAAATTTGTTGCCCATCACTCCTTTAGTTGGTTTGCGGCATATCGGATTCCGGTGGGCTTGGCGGTCATGTGGTTGCTCGCTACCGGTTACCTGATGCCTTAAGCGGCAGGTTGCACGTCGTTAGGTATCCTGCGGGGCGGACCAGTTATGCTTGGACCATGCATTCTTGGCCTCGCCCTTTTATTCCAGAGCTTCCTGGTAACAGTGTTCCTTTGAGTCTGTATGACACCGCCGATCAAACGGTGAAACCGGTGGTGGATCAAACCGGAGTCGTCGGAATGTATGTGTGTGGCATCACCCCTTATGACTCCACTCATCTTGGTCATGCGGCGACATATCTGACGTTTGATCTCATTCACCGATTGCTTATCGACGCAGGCAAGCAGGTGCATTATGTACAAAATATTACAGATGTAGATGATCCGCTTTTTGAGCGGGCGCAGCGTGATGGAGTGGACTGGCAGGAATTAGGTACCGATCAGATTGAGCTGTTTCGCTCTGATATGGCTGCCCTTGCAGTTATCCCGCCACGCGATTATATCGGTGCAATGGAGTCAGTTGATGAGGTCATTGCTATGGTGGAGCGACTTTTGGCTGTTGGGGCAGCCTACATAGTTGATGATCCCAAGTATCCTGATGTGTATGCCACAGTTGCTGCTACCAAACAGTTTGGGTATGAGTCGAATTATTCCCGGACACAGATGATGGAGTTTTTCACTGAACGTGGCGGTGACCCTGACCGAGTAGGGAAAAAAGACCCACTTGATGCGCTTTTGTGGCGGGCAGCTCGAGATGGGGAACCAAGTTGGGAGGCACCATTTGGGCCAGGGCGCCCTGGCTGGCATGTAGAGTGTTCAGCGATTGCAACTAACCGGCTAGGTAGAACCTTTGCCATTCAAGGTGGTGGTTCTGATCTGATTTTCCCGCATCATGAGTTTTCCGCAGCACATGCGGAAGCAGCATTGGATTCTCCGCGGATGGCGGAACACTATGTACACACCGGCATGATTGCTCTTGATGGGGTGAAGATGAGTAAGTCCTTAGGTAATTTGGTGTTTGTCTCCCGGTTGACTGCGGCTGGGCATGAGCCCTCAGCGATTCGCTTGGGGGTCTATAGTGGTCATTATCGTAGTGATCGGGACTGGTCGGATGCAGTGCTAGTAGAAGCTGAGCAGCGACTGGCGTTGTGGCGTGGGGGAGTGGCCAATGCTGGTGATACCTCCGAGGCTTTAGAACTGCTTCAAACTATTCGTGGGTTGTTGGCTAATGATCTTGATACTCCACGCGCACTTATTGCCATTGATAATTGGGCGTACCGGCAATTAGGGAACCACAATCCAGCAGCCGGTGGAATTGTGACACAAGCTGTGGATGCATTGTTGGGAGTGAAGCTGTAAATGCAGCCACCCATCAACACTCCTATTCCGAAACAACTCACAGAATTCATAGAAAATTTGCGAGTCTTTGTTATGGGGGAGTATCTAAGCGAGGCAGATAAAAAGTGGTGGGAGCCACCAGTGGATCCGGCTGCTGTAACCGAATTGGCACAGGTGTTGTTTGATTATGTTGTCACAGTGCAACAGGAAACAACGGTTGAGACAGTGTCGATTGCTCAGGTGACTAATTCTTTGCTGGGACTATATCAGGAAATTGAATCAGTTAATCAGCGGTATCATTACGCACTGGTGGAGCCAGAAGAAGCGGAAGAACTGGATGAAATTTTGCGGACGTTTTGGTGTGATAGCGGTCTCGGGACTGCAGATATCGGTGCATTACCCCGTTTAGCTGATTTTGATCCGTACGATCATCATACTGAGTGTGAATAAAACTCTTACTAGGGAAAACGGGGGTAATAACCTGCGGTTCTACCTAATTTGACTTAGTGGGATCTGCTGGTGGTGCTATCAGATTACGGTGGAAGGAAAGTCACACACTAGACTGTCTTTTCGATGACTACCGCCACTCAGACTTTGCTGCTTAAATCCACCGAATTTCTTGATGCTTTGAACTCCACCGTATTGATCGGTGATGGGGCGATGGGTACCCAATTACAGGGATATGACCTTGATGTGGATACTGATTTCCTCGGACTTGAGGGATGTAATGAAATCCTCAATGTCACTCGACCCGATGTAGTTGGGGAAATTCACCGAGCGTATTTTGAAGCTGGTGCGGATTTGGTGGAAACTAATACCTTTGGTTGTAATCTGCCTAACCTTGCAGATTATGGTATTGCCGACCGGTGTCAAGAACTGGCGCGTGCTGGGGTGGCGATTGCTCGCAAAGTGGCCGATGATCTTGGACCAGGTCGTGATGGTATGCGTCGGTTTGTGGTTGGGTCAATGGGCCCTGGTACCAAGTTGCCGTCATTAGGACATGCAGAATTTGAAGAGCTGAAAGCTTATTACACATTGGCGGCACTCGGCATGGCTGAGGGGGGAGCTGATGCTGTTTTAATTGAGACTGCTCAGGATCTATTACAGGTCAAGGCTGCTATTCATGGGTGCTATGAGGCGTTTTCGCAGCTTGGCTATCGTCTACCGATTATTTGTCATGTCACCGTGGAAACCACCGGCACTATGCTACTTGGCTCTGAGATTGGTGCGGCACTGACCGCACTGGAGCCCTTGGGCATCGATATGATCGGATTGAACTGTGCTACCGGTCCAGAAGAAATGAGCGAACATTTACGTTATCTTTCGCAGAACTCGCAGATTCCGGTTTCGGTGATGCCTAATGCTGGACTGCCAGTGCTAGGTAAAGATGGTGCGGTATATCCACTAGGCCCAGATGGTTTAGCCAGTGCATTGCAGGATTTCGTGCGCGATTATGGGTTATCCATGGTTGGTGGGTGCTGTGGTACCACTCCTGCTCACATTAGCGCAGTCAAAACAGCAGTTTTAACTAACAACTTGGTTAAACGTGGTAATCCTAAGGTTCCGCTTGATGCGGTGTCTTCGCTATATAGCAGTGTTAATCTCACCCAAGACACTGGTATTACCATGATTGGGGAACGCACCAATGCCAATGGTTCTAAAGCGTTTCGGGAAGCCATGCTTGCTGGTGATATGGAAACCTGTCTTGATATCGCAAAACAGCAAACCCGTGATGGGGCACATATGTTGGATTTGTGTGTTGATTATGTTGGGCGAGATGGCACTGAAGATATGGCGAAACTAGCGGCATTGTTGGCTACCAGCTCCACTTTGCCCATCATGTTGGATTCCACGGAACCGGAAGTCATTCGGGTCGGGCTGGAGCATCTTGGTGGTAGGTGCGCAGTAAATTCAGTGAATTTCGAGGATGGTGATGGTCCTGATTCGCGGTATCAGCGCATCATGGCATTGGTGAAAAAGCATGGTGCGGCCGTGGTGGCTTTGACCATTGATGAGGAAGGTCAGGCGCGGACTGCAGCGAAAAAAGTGGCCATTGCCGAACGTCTTATCGAGGATATTACCGGTACTTGGGACCTTTCCGAATCAGACATCATTGTTGATACTTTGACCTTCCCGATTTCTACTGGGCAGGAGGAAACTCGGCGTGATGGTATTGAAACCATTGAGGCGATTCGGGAATTGAAAAAGCGTTATCCAAAGATCCACACTACTTTGGGTTTGTCGAATATTTCTTTCGGGCTTAATCCGGCTGCCCGGCAGGTTCTTAATTCGGTGTTTTTACATGAGTGTATTGCTGCAGGCTTGGATTCGGCGATTGCCCATTCATCGAAAATTGTTCCGATGAACCGGATCGATGAACAGCAGCGGACAGTGGCTTTGGACATGATTTATGACCGGCGTCGGGATGATTATGACCCGTTGCAGGTATTCATGGAACTATTCGAAGGAGTATCAGCAGCCTCGGCAAAAGATGCCCGCGCAGAAGCATTGGCGGCAATGCCATTATTTGAGCGGCTGGCACAGCGAATCATTGATGGGGAGAAAACTGGCATCGAAGCTGATTTGGATGCCGGGATGGCCGAAAAAACCCCGATTGAGATTATTAATCAGGATTTGCTGGGCGGGATGAAAACCGTTGGTGAATTGTTTGGTTCTGGACAGATGCAGTTGCCATTTGTGCTGCAGTCAGCTGAGACGATGAAACATGCCGTGGCTTATTTGGAGAATTTCATGGAAGCCACCGATGATTCAGGGGGCAAAGGGACCATGGTGATTGCCACTGTAAAAGGTGATGTGCATGATATTGGCAAGAATCTTGTGGATATCATTTTATCGAACAATGGATATAATGTGGTCAATATTGGGATTAAACAACCAATTGCCACGATCTTGTCTGCTGCTAAAGAACATGGTGCTGATGTGATTGGCATGTCAGGGTTGTTGGTGAAATCCACGGTGGTGATGAAAGAAAACCTCGAAGAGATCAATTCTCAAGGGGCACATGGCATTCCGGTGATTTTGGGTGGCGCGGCGCTGACGCGTTCCTATGTCGAACATGATCTCGATGAGGTGTATCACGGGGAGGTGTATTATGCCCGTGATGCCTTTGAAGGTCTGCGGTTGATGGATGAAATCATGGCTACCAAGCGCGGTGAGGGAATTGATCCAGAAAGTCCAGAAGCGCTGGCTGCGGCGGCGAAGAAGGCGGAGCGCAAGGCGCGACGGGAGCGTTCTTTAGAGATCGCAGCAAAGCGTAAAGCACAGGCACAGCCAATAGTGATTCCGGAGCGTTCTGATGTGGCTACTGATGTGCCGATTGCTACACCGCCATTTTGGGGTACTCGGATTGTTAAAGGGCTGCCGTTAGCAGAATACCTGCCCACTTTGGATGAGCGGGCGTTGTTCATGGGGCAGTGGGGGTTGAAGTCGTCTCGCGGTAGTGGTCCAGATTATGACCAGTTGGTCGAACAAGAGGGTCGGCCTCGGTTGCGGGCTTGGTTAGATCGATTGAAGTCAGAAGGGATCTTAGATCATGCTGCGGTAGTGTATGGCTATTTCCCAGCAGTGAGTGTAGGAAATCAGGTGTTGGTGTTGGCTGAGCCGCAGCCAGATGCTGAGGTGGTGCAGGAATTTGAGTTCCCACGTCAGCAGCGGGGCCGGTTTTTAAGCATTCCAGATTTCCTTTGCAGCAAAACGCAAGCGATGGAAACCGGTCAGGTGGATGTGTTGCCCTTCCAGTTGGTGACGATGGGGCAGCCTATTGCTGATTTTGCTCATGATTTGTTTGTGCGCAATGAGTATCGAGATTATTTAGAGGTTCACGGTATCGGGGTGCAGCTTACAGAAGCTTTGGCAGAATATTGGCATGCGCGGATTCGTTCTGAGTTGCAGTTTGCTGATGGCACCCATCCAGGTGATAGCGATGCAAAAGATGTGTCGCGATTCTTTGATCTAGAGTACCGTGGGGCGCGATATTCCTTTGGATATGGGTCTTGTCCAAACCTCGCTGATCGGGCTAAATTGGTGGCGTTGTTGCAACCAGAACGTATTGGGGTTCAACTTTCTGATGAGTTGCAACTGCATCCAGAGCAATCGACAGATGCATTTGTGCTGTACCATCCTGAGGCTAAGTATTTCAATGTATAGGTCAAGCAAGTGAGAGGTCTGAATTAAAAGAAGTGGGTTAATGAAGATGACACTAGCGCAGGACTGGCAGGAGGTGCTTTCGCGACCAGTTCCAGTACCTGTTGCTGGTTCAGTGGTCAATGTCCGTTCTGGTGCTGGTGGTTTGGCTTTGGGGTTTCAGCTAGGTGGATTTGAGGTATTGGCGGCGATTGATGAGCAGCCCCAAGCCATAGCCACAGTGACTGCAAATTTGCCATTACCGGCACGGTGTTTCGACATTGCGGATATTGATGGACTAGTAGATTATCTGTCTCAGATTGATCCAAAGCGACAGGCTGGGATCATTACTACTTTAACTACTCGGAAGCTGCAAAAAAGACGGCAAGGAAATCGGCTTACATGGGTGGGGGTGCGAAATCAATATCTCGATCAGTTGGTCTCCCTTGTGACTCATTATCGCGTTCCCTTTTTTCTTGCTGATTCCCTCCAGTTGAGTTTGCGAAATGATCTCATTGAGGAAGCCCAAGCCATGTTGGCAGAACTTGGCTATCATAGCGAAAAGATTGTTTTTGACTCTTCCTACTTTGGGGTAGCACAACGAAGTCAGCGAGTAATCATTGTGGGTAGTCAGGATCTTGGTTTCACAGAGCGCTTCCGTACCTATTTTGCTACTTATTGCCAGGCAGAGCGCACAAGCATGCAGGATTGGTTTGGGCATCAGTTAGGGACAGATTTTATTTATCGCCAT
This sequence comes from Corynebacterium sp., assembly GCA_041854705.1. Lineage (GTDB taxonomy): Bacteria > Actinomycetota > Actinomycetes > Mycobacteriales > Mycobacteriaceae > Corynebacterium. Next base: position 20,089 of record JBHACV010000109.1, on the reverse strand, counting down.
CAGCGGAATTATCGTCGTAAAGCAGTTTTTAGCATTAGCCAACCGGCTCCAACCTTGTGGGGGTGTGGCCGTAGTCTGCCAATGAATTATCCAGGTAATAGGTTAGATGATGGGCCTAGCTATCTTGCCCGTAGTTTTAGTTTCGCAGAACAGGTTGCTCTGCAGACTTTTCCGGATGACTATCAGTTTTTGGCACGTTTAAAACAACAACAGTGGCTGCTTGCTGAGGCAACGCCCCCAAAGCTAGCCATGATATACGCGAATTCCCTAAAACAACGCCCTTGGTAAAACAAAATGGGACTTGAAGGATTTGAACCTCCGTCCTTCTCCTTTGGTGGAGAGGCTCTACCAACTGAGCTAAAGTCCCATGTGCTGTGATTGTATCACCTATGCAAGGGGGAGCAGATCACAGCAGTTGGTTCGCTCACATTATATTCACATGAAATTCACAAACAGTGCTGCGATAGTAACGTCAATCAGCCGTTTTAAAGGTCTAACGGTTGGTGGGTATTGCCTATTTGAGCACCACAGCCCAAGCTTTTTGTGGTTTGGCGTGCTAGCCTGAGCATCAATAAAGTCTTATCAATCTCAAAGCAGAGGATAAATTACTGTGAATATCACTACTTTGGCTACTGGTCTACCTGCGGAGTTGAATGCCGAAACCATCGCCCCATTGTTGATTGGGTTGGTGGTGATTATGGTGGTAATTAAGCTTATTAAAAGTATTATTAATCGGATTATTTCCATTGCGATTGCTGCGGTTATTTTAGGTGGGGGTCAGCAGGCTGGACTTTTTGAGGGACTGGGGAATCTTCTCAACGGGCTCTAGAATTGGTCCCATGAATCCTGACCTTTTTTATCCGCTGCAAACCACCGGCCCAGAGTATGACGGTGACGATACCCTTCAGCTGTTTGTTCATGATCTAGGTCGTATCCATCTGCCTTCAGGCAAGGTATTGGCCTGTGATCCGTTGTCTACATTGAGTGGGGCGGTGGTTATTTCCTGTCCTACTGGAAGTTTTCCGGTGAAGGTTACGGTAGCTGATGCTTCGGAAGCTCAAAATGGTTCGCAGTTGCGTCATGCTTATCTCAGCATCCTGTTCACCGATGCTAAACCGGCGGAGTTTCGAGCAGTCTACCCTGAGTACTTCACGAAAGCTCAACGCGCGAAGCATCCGTATATGGCGGTAAAAACTACTTGCGGCTCGGTAGGTTTTGTTGACGCTGATGCGGCATCGGTGTTTGTTGAATCTGCTACAGATGCGGATTATCAGTTGTGGTCTGAGCGTGTGGCAAATCCAGAACATTTTTTCGGTGGGGCAGCGAATATTACTTTGTCCACAGCACGACATGAAGAAAACGTGTGTGTGATTAGTTCTGGTTGGGGGAATGGCGCGTACCCAGTCATTGGCGGGGTAGCTGCTGACGGTACGCTGATTTCGCTGCATATCGATCTTTTGCTTGTGGGGTCCTACCGTTATGAGACTGAAGACGATGACTGATGACTAATGGGTATATGAAGGCATCGTCATACTTGCAGGCAGTATTGTGGGATCTCGATGGCACGCTGATTGATTCTGAACCATTATGGCAGCAGGTCACGGCGGAGCTTAGTGCGGCGATGGGACGGAGGCTGTCGCCGGAGAAGTTGGCGTTAACCCAAGGGGCGACGATTCGTTTCAGCATTGAAACCTGTGCTGAGCATGCGGGTGTGCAGTTGACTGAGTCGCTGTATCGGCGGTTTCGCCAAGAGATGTTCGATCAAATGAAGCTGTTACTTGCTGATGCTCCCATCATTGCGGGTATTCCAGAAGTTTTGGCGAGTATTCAGGCCGCAGGAATTGATAATTATGTGGTGACCAATACTTTTCGTGAATTGGCGGATCCAGCACTTTCTGCCCTAGGTAAACAGTTCTTCCGTGGTTCCATCTGTGGTGATGAGGTGGTCTTAGGCAAACCAGATCCAGAGATTTATCGTCAGGCGGCTTTCACCTTGGGGTATGCGCCAGGCCAGTGTTTGGTCTTTGAAGATTCTACTGCTGGGATGACAGCTGCGGTTCAGGCTGGTTGTAAAACTATTGCGGTTCCCGGCGCGCATACCAATCGGCCAGTAGGGGTGTGGGAGTTTCCTGCAGCTTCCTTTGTGGGGCTTGGAGTTGCAGAAATACAACATTGGTTTGCCGCTATGGAAGAATAATCCGGGTGAAGAATTTCGACTCGTTGTTTGCTGAATTACTCGATCGTGCGACCAATCGACCAGCTGGCTCTAGTACGGTTGCTGCGTTGGACAAAGGGGTCCATCACATTGGCAAGAAAGTCATTGAGGAAGCTGGGGAAGTGTGGATCGCTGCAGAGTATCAATCTGATGAAGAGTTGGCTGAGGAGATTTCACAGTTGATCTACTGGGCACAAACATTGATGATTGCTCGTGGGCTTTCGCCGGAAGATGTGTATAAGTATCTGTAGATTGAAAGTGGATGACTTGTGTTAAAAGTTGCTGTTCCTAATAAGGGTTCATTGTCGGAAGCTGCTGTTGAGATTCTCAAAGAGGCTGGGTATGTTGGCCGTGGTGATTCAAAGGCGTTGATGGTTGAAGACCGGGTGAATCAAGTTGAGTTCTTTTTCCTTCGGCCTAAAGATATTGCTATTTATGTTGCTAGTGGTCAGTTGGATTTAGGTATTACTGGTCGTGATTTGGCGGCGGATTCGTTGGCTGCGGTGGAGGAGGTGCTGACTTTAGGGTTTGGTTCTTCGTCGTTTCGTTATGCGGCTCCAATAGATGAGCAGTGGTCGGTTGAGAAGCTAGCGGGTAAGCGGATTGCCACGTCGTATCCCAATTTGGTGCGTGTTGATTTAGCGAAACATGGTATTGATGCGGAAGTTATTCGTCTTGATGGTGCGGTTGAAATTTCCATCAAGTTGGGGGTGGCGGATGCGATTGCTGATGTGGTTTCGACTGGGCGGACGTTGCGGAAACAGGGGTTAGCTCCGTTTGGGGAACCGTTGGTTGATTCTGAAGCAGTGGTGATTGTGCGTAAGGGGGTGGAGCTTAATGCCAAGATGCAGGTGTTATTGCGGCGGATTGAGGGGATTTTGCATGCACAGAATTTCCTCATGTTGGATTACAACGTGGAGAGTAAGCTTCTTGATCAAGCTAAGTTAATTACTCCTGGTATTTCTGGTCCTACGGTTTCGCCTTTAGCTAATGATAGCTGGGTGGCGGTGCGAGCGATGGTGCCGAAACGAAAGGCGAATGCCATCATGGATGAGTTGGCGGCATTGGGTGCGGAAGCGATTTTGGCCTCTGAGATTCGGATTGCTCGGATATAAAAATTATCCCAGGTAAGCTGGACATTCGTGTAGTTAATCTGGGTGGGCTATAGTGGGAATTAGGTTGACTTATTTTTATTAATTTCCGCACCATCTTCGCCCTTTTTGGGGTGTGGATGGCTTAAAGCATAAGGATGCTGCAATGATTGCTTTGCAAGTCATTATTGTTATCGCAGCCATCGTTTTGGGCGCTCGTCTCGGCTCCATTGCTATCGGTTTTGCTGGCGGTTTGGGTGTTTTAGCCCTTGGACTCATTGGAGTCACCGTCACCAAAGATGATATTCCTTTCGATGTGATTGGCATCATCATGGCGGTTATTGCCGCCATTGCTGCTATGCAAAAAGCCGGTGGGATGGATTATTTGGTCCATCTTGCTGAGCGTCTGCTGCGCAAAAACCCAAAACATGTCACGTTTCTTGCCCCTGTTGTCACCTATCTTATGACCTTGTTGGCTGGTACTGGTCACACTGCCTTTTCGACGCTTCCAGTGATTGCTGAGGTGGCTAAAGAAGGTGGGGTGCGCCCGTCTCGCCCATTATCGGTGGCGGTGGTGGCTTCCCAATTGGCGATTACAGCTTCACCGATTTCCGCGGCTGTGGTCTATGTTGCTTCTTTGCTTGAGCCACTGGGGGTGGGCTATCTCCAATTGTTAGGGGTGGTGATTCCCTCGACGTTCTTGGCTATTTTCCCCACTGCATTTTTGGCTAATCGTTTAGGTAAAGAACTTGATGATGATCCGATTTATCAGGATCGGTTGGCTAAAGGGTTGGTGGCAAAATCGCAGGTTTCAAGTTATCGTCCGACGCGGTCGGCGAAGTTGTCAGTGGGATTGTTCATTGGTGCAGTGGTGCTGGTCATGTGCTATGCCACGGTGATTTCGGAACAGGTTGGGTTGATTACTGACCCATCATTGCCGCGTAATGAAGCAATCATGGCGCTGATGTTGGGGACGGCTGCAATTATCACTATTTTCTGCAAGCTTGCTCCTGATGAGATTTTGAGTACTCCTGTGTTCAAATCTGGTATGTCGGCTTGTGTTTGCGTCATGGGTGTGGCGTGGTTGGGGACCACCTTGGTCAATCAGCACATCGAAAGCATTCAAAGCTTCTCTGGTGATTCTTTGACGAAGTATCCTTGGCTTCTGGCAGTGATTCTGTTTTTTGCTGCGGCTTTGTTGTACTCGCAGGCTGCGACGTCCAAGGCATTGTTACCAGCTGCTTTGGCGGCTGGGGTCAGTCCATTGACCGCGGTGGCCTCGTTTGCAGCGGTGTCGTCGCTTTTCGTGCTACCAACTTATCCGACTTTGTTGGCTGCGGTGGAAATGGATGATACGGGTTCGACTCGGATCGGCAGGTTTGTAATCAATCACTCCTTCATTATTCCTGGCACTGTGTGTATCGGATTGGCGGTGACGTTTGGTTTTATTTTTGGGAAGCTGGCTGGTCTCTAATAAAACTACGATACAGTGATAAAAATCACTGTCTGTTTGTATTCGTTTTCATCTTTTTCGAAGGAGTATTGCCCGTGGCAAAGAAAGAAAAAAAGGACAAGGATAAAAAGAGCAAGGATCAGGAACAGGAGCTCACTGCTACAGAACTCACAGCAGAGCCTGTTGCAGTTAAAGAGCCTGCCGTCCGCATTGAGGTTGATTTATTGGGAGAAATGGAAGTGCCCAATGATGTCTACTATGGGGTGCACACGTTAAGGGCGATCGATAATTTCCAGATCTCGGGGCTGACCATCAATGATATTCCAGAGTTCATCCAAGGTATGGTGCAGGTCAAAAAGGCAGCAGCAATGGCGAATCGACGTCTGCACACCCTCCCGCGGGACAAAGCGGATGCCATTGTGTGGGCTTGTGATGAAATTTTGAATAATGGTCGTTGTATGGACCAGTTCCCGATTGATGTGTTCCAAGGTGGTGCTGGTACCAGCTTGAATATGAATACTAATGAGGTGATCGCTAACCTAGCACTAGAGCATCTTGGGCATCCCAAAGGTGCGTATGACATTATCAATCCCAATGATCATGTCAATATGTCGCAATCGACGAATGATGCCTATCCCACAGGGTTCCGGCTCGGGCTTTATGCTTGCATGGTGCGGCTGGTTGACCAAGTCGATAAGCTGCAAAGTGCCTTCCATTCTAAAGCAGGGGAGTTTGTTGACATCCTGAAAATGGGGCGCACCCAGCTTCAAGATGCAGTGCCCATGACGCTTGGTGATGAGTTTAATGCCTTTGCTCATAACCTAGCGGAGGAGCAAGCTATTCTTAAAGATGCTGCCGATCGATTGTTGGAGATCAATTTGGGTGCTACGGCCATTGGCACTGGGTTGAATACTCCAGCTGGGTATCGACACCAAGTCACAGCGGCTCTTGCTGAGGTTACTGGTTTACCAATCAAGTCCGCAGCCGATTTGATTGAGGCTACTAGTGACACCGGCGCTTATGTATTGGCACACTCGGCGGTAAAACGGGCAGCTATGAAACTATCGAAGATTTGTAATGATCTCCGATTACTCTCCTCTGGTCCCACAGCTGGGCTTAATGAGATCAATCTGCCCGAGCGTCAGGCAGGGTCCTCGATCATGCCAGCGAAGGTGAACCCCGTGATCCCTGAGGTGGTTAACCAAGTGTGTTTCAAGGTTTTCGGCAATGATTTTACTGTCTTGATGGCTGCTGAAGCTGGCCAATTACAGTTGAATGTGATGGAACCAGCTATCGGTCAGGCGCTGTTCGAATCGATCGAAATCCTTGGCAATGCAGCTGATACATTGCGGGAGAAGTGTGTTGAAGGTATTACCGCCAACGCCGGGGTCTGCCGCGGCTATGTTGATAATTCTATTGGCATTGTTACCTACCTCAATCCATTCATTGGTCATCACAACGGCGACATGATTGGTAAAGAGGCGGCAGCGACTGGGAAATCAGTGCGGGAATTGATTCTGGAAAAAGGCTTGATGGATGAAGCTACCCTCAACGAGGTGCTTTCCACGGAAAACCTGATGCACCCGGTGTTTCGCGGTACTCTCTACCTTGACTACTAATCGCACTACCACCCGGTTGTTGTGCCGCAGATTATAAAGGAGTGACATGCCTACTGACGTCGAGATTGCTCAAGCCCACCAGCTCGAGTCGATTGATATCATCACTAACCGGGCTGGTATCCCAGCTAAAGCCGTGATACCGATGGGGCGGGCGAAAGCGAAAATCGACGTCACCCACACTGGCACCACTCGCACTGGCAAACTCGTTCTCGTCACCGGGATTTCTCCCACCCCAGCTGGAGAGGGGAAATCCACCTTACTCATTGGTCTAGCTGATGCACTACAGCAGGTGGGGAAGAAAACGATTGTCGCCATCCGTGAACCCTCCTTAGGCCCAGTGATGGGCATCAAAGGTGGGGCAGCGGGTGGCGGCTATTCCCAGGTGGTGCCGATGGAGGACATCAACCTGCATTTCACTGGCGATTTTCATGCCATCACGGCAGCAAACAATACCCTTGCCGCCCTTATCGATAATCATATTCACCACGGCAATCAGCTCAATATCGATCCACGGAAAATCACATGGCAGCGCTGTCTCGATGTCAATGACCGCAACTTAAGACACGTAATCACCGGCTTGGGTGGGAAGGCCCATGGCATACCCGCCGAAACTGGATTTACTATCACAGCAGCCAGCGAAATCATGGCTATTTTGTGTTTGGCAACCAGTCTCGATGATCTAAAAAACCGGCTCGGAAATATCGTGGTGGCCCAAAACTACGATGGTCACCCCATCACCGCTCGTGACTTGGACGCGCAAGGCGCATTGACTGCCTTACTTAAAGATGCCATCAACCCCAATATGGTGCAGACCCTAGGGGGCACACCAGCATTTGTTCATGGCGGCCCTTTCGCCAATATTGCTCACGGTTGCAATTCACTGATCGCAACCACCACCGCCTTATCTTATGCCGACATTGTACTCACTGAAGCTGGCTTCGGATCTGATCTGGGGGCGGAAAAATTTTTCGATATCAAAGCAAGAGTCGGCGGTCTCGATGTCGCCAGCTGTGTGATCGTTGCCACCATCCGATCAATCAAATATAACGGCGGTGCTGCGAAAACCACCCTACAAGAGGAAAACTTCCAAGCCCTAGCTAGTGGGGTAAAAAACGTAGAACGCCACGTAGCGAATATCCGAAAGTTTGGTCTTGAACCAATTGTTGCCCTCAATAACTTCGATTCCGATACTGACGCAGAAAAAACCTGGCTAACACAGTGGGCAACCGACTTCGGGGTACAACTTATCACAGCTGATGTTTGGGCCCATGGCGGCAACGGGGCAATAGAACTCGCCACCGCCGTGCTAAAAAACCTCACCACCAACGCATCCCACGTGCTATACGATCCAGCTGAAGGGGTAGAAAAAACTATCGAAACAATTGCCACCGAAATCTATCACGCACGAACAGTAGCATGGTCCAAAGCCGCCCGCGCCGATCTTACCTACCTCCACACCAATGGTTGGGATACCTTACCGGTGTGCATTTCCAAAACCCAGTATTCATTTAGCGACGATCCAAAAGAACTTGGGGCCACCGAAAACCACGTCCTGCATGTAACTAGACTGCTGCCACGGATCGGAGCAGGTTTCATCGTTGCTCTCACCGGTGATGTCATGACCATGCCCGGGTTACCAACAACCCCTGCCGCTACAGCCATTGATGTCATCGACGGGCAAATCACCGGACTATTCTAACCACCACATCCATACCCCATCCTTGAGATGGGGTGGGAGGATGCTCCAGGAAACAAACCAGACACCTTATAAACTGACTTATCCCCAATCCACATTTATTTAGTCCAACAATTAATCAGCCTGCTGTTCGGCTTGATACCGATCCCAAGCACGTTGTGCTTCCAACCAAAAACTCTGGTTTTGATCAAAAACACTAGCTAATCGCTTCGACAGATTCCAGGTCACCTTTTGTCGACCAGCAACCAAACCATCAATAGTAGCCTCCGCAGCATAGAGCTTCTTCGCCACATCATAATGACTCAGCCCTAACGGAATGAGGTAATCCTCTGACAAAATTTGACCAGGATGCCGTGGTATTGATGTCAAATTCAAAACCTCCCCATGTACGAAGACGAATACGTTCGTCTAATCGTAAGGGGAAAACAATGAATTACACCAGCTAGGTTAGCCTTTACTCTGCCCTAATTGAGGCTGGGAAAAGCCGGAGGAGTACCCCCAAACTCTGGACACAACCGCTGATGCGGACACCACCCACACAACTTCGACTTCCGCGTCCGAAACCGCTGCGCCGCCACATCAGCTTCAATCTTGGCCCACAACTCCGCCAAATCCCGCTCGAAAAACTCCAACTCTTCTTTCGACGGAGTTAAATACATAGAATCAGCTACCTTCAAATACATTAACCGCAGCTGATGCGGAATCACCCCATGCAACCGCCACCACACCAAAGCATAAAACCGCATCTGAAACATCGCCTGCATAGAATACTGCGGCAACGGTTTTTTCCCTGTCTTATAATCAACCACCCGCACCTCACCAGTCGGCGCCACATCCACCCGATCAATAAAACCCCGCACCGGCACCCCATTGGGCAAAATAAAATCAACAAACATCTCACAGGCCAACGCATCAAAACCCTGCGGATTCTCCATCTCAAAATAGCCCCGCAACAAACTACGACACTCCACCAAAAACTCATACTCCGACTCAACCAACTCCACTAAATCTGGATCATCGGCGCACATCTTTGCCCAATTTGGCTTCAACCGCTTCACCGCAGCCGGATACGTCCGCTCACCACGCGACCACCCATGCAAATCCTCCAAACAGGAATGCACCAACGTGCCTTTTACCTGGGCAACAGTTTTCGCCTCAGGCAATTTATCAATCGCCCGAAACCGATATAACAAAGGACACTGCTGATAATCACTAGCACGGGAAGGGGAGAGGGCTCGTTTCACAACCCTCTACTTTAACCGAATACACTTTTCCAGTATGACCAACAACTACGCACACGCCTTCCAACAATTCCTACACCGCTCACCCAGCTCCTACCACGCCGCAACCGAAGCAGGTGAACTACTACGCGCTGGTGGATTTACCCACCACCAAGAAACCGACCCCTGGAACGCCCAACCCGGTGGACACTTCATCATCCGCGACGGCGCCCTCATTGCCTGGTTTGTCCCCCATGACGCCACCACCCACTCCGGATTCCGCATTATCGGCGCCCACACCGATTCCCCCGGTCTCAAGCTCAAACACCACCCCGACCTGACCAACTCCGGGTTTAGCCAAGCCGCCGTCGAAATCTACGGTGGCCCCATCCTCCCATCCTGGTTTGACCGAGAACTAGCCCTAGCTGGAAAAATCAACTACGCCGACGGCAGCACCGAACTAATCCACACCCCACCACTGCTACGCATACCGCATCTGGCCATCCACCTCGACCGCAACATCAACGACCACCTAACCATCGACAAACAACGCCACCTCAAACCCATCTGGGCACTAGCTAATCACCACAACTCCACCGATCTACTGACCTACATCACCAATAACCATCCCAGCAAAGTCATCAGCCACGACCTCATCACCATTACCGCCCAACCCCCAGAACGCTTCGGCAAAAACAACAGCTTCCTCGCCGCCGGACGACTCGACAACCTAAGCTCCGTCTATCCCGCAACCACCGCCATGCTCAAAGCCGCCCACAACCCCGGCACCAGCGACATCCTCGTCCTCGCCTTTTTCGACCACGAAGAAGTCGGCTCCAATTCCACCACCGGCGCTGGCGGCCCCCTACTAGAAACCGCACTGCAACGCACCAGCTGGGCACTAGGCGCCACCTACGACCAACACCACCAAATGCTCCGCCGATCCAGCTGCATTTCCGCCGACGCCGCCCACTCCATCCACCCCAACTACCCTGAACGCCACGACGAAACCAACTATCCCCGCCTCGGCGGGGGACCAGTACTAAAAATCAACGCCAACCAACGCTACGCCAGCACCACCACCTCCCAAACCATCTGGCACCACGCCTGCACCACTGCCGCAATCACCTCCCAAACCTTCGTTAGCAACAACACCATCCCCTGTGGTTCCACCATCGGACCCATCACCGCCACCCGCCTCGGCATCGACACCGTCGACGTCGGAATCCCCCTGCTAAGCATGCACTCCGCCCGAGAACTCTGCCACATCGACGACCTACACACCCTCCACCAAGCACTCACCGCCTATCTGGTAGGTTAAAACCTCATGGCATATTCTGGACCCTTCCAACCCGGCGATCGCGTGCAACTAACCGACCCGAAACGCAGACACGCAACCATCGTGTTAGAAACCGGCGGACAATACCACACCCACAAAGGCATCATCCACCACGACGACATCATCGGCGCCGACGAAGGAACCGTCGTTAAAAGCGAACAAGGAACCGACTACCTCTGCTTCCGCCACCTCCTAGTCGACCACGTCCTCTCCATGCCCCGCGGCGCAGCCGTCATCTACCCCAAAGACTCCGCCCAAATCCTCGTCGAAGGCGACATCTTCCCCGGCGCACGAGTTCTCGAAGCCGGTGCCGGATCAGGCGCACTATCCATGGCACTTTTACGCGCTGTCGGTAACACAGGCCACGTCTACTCCTACGAAATCCGCCCAGACCACCTCGAATATGCAGAACGCAACGTCGATGAATACTTCGGCACCCGACCAACCACCTGGTCACCACGACTCGGCGACGTCAACGACGTCACCACCACCGACCTCAACGGACCTGTCGACCGCGTCATCCTCGACATGCTCGAACCCTGGGAATGCCTCACAACAGTCAAAAACCTCCTGCTACCCGGCGGAGTCTTCATGACCTACGTGGCCACCGTCCCCCAACTCATGAAGGTGATGGAAGGCATCCGCGAACAACAATGCTTCACCGAACCCCGCGCCTGGGAATCCCTCGTCCGCGAATGGCGCGTCGAAGGACTCGCCACCCGACCCGAACACCGCATGAACGCCCACACCGCCTTCCTCGTATGGACCCGCCGACTCGCCGACGGCGTCACCCCACCCAGACCACAACGCCGAGCCCGAAAATAACCACCACACCCACCCTGAACGCAGGTCAACCAGCCACAACCAGCCACAACCGGCCACAGGCCTGCCAAGCCTACCTTTAGTAGTAAGGTTTAGATCATGCTTTCTTCTGACTTGGCCCGGCTGAAACAAACAAACGAAGACCTCAGAACCCGCAACGCCAAACTCGCAGAGCTACTCAAATCCTCCCGCGACAAACTCCGAGTTCTCCACCAACAACTAGAAGAAATGTCCGCACCGCCATCCACCTATGGCACATTCCTAGAATTTTCCCCCAACGGCAACCACGCAGAAGTCTTTACCGCCAACCGCCACATGCGGCTCATGATCTCCCCACTCGTCAACCCAACCGAACTGGTACCCGGAGTACAAGTCCGCCTCGGCGAAGCCAACCACATCGTCGAAGCCTGCGGCTTTCAATCCACTGGCAACCTCGCCATCCTCGTCGAAATGATTGGCCCCCACCGCGCCCTAGTCGCCGACCACAATGGCGAAGAACAAGTAGTCAAACTCGCTGAAAGCCTCACCCGCACAAACACCCGCACCCCACGCGCCGGGGATACGGTGTTGGTTGATGCGAAAGCTGGTTATATTTTTGAGGTTATTCCTAAGACTGAGGTCGCTCGGTTGGCTTTGGAAGAGGTACCAGATGTTACCTATAGCGATATTGGTGGGTTGGATTCCCAGATTGAACAGATCCGTGATGCTGTAGAGTTGCCGTTTATTCATCCTGATCTATACCGCAATTACCAGTTGAAACCACCAAAAGGGGTGTTGTTATACGGTCCACCTGGTTGTGGTAAAACCTTGATTGCTAAGGCAGTGGCTAATTCCTTGGCAGGTCGGATTGGCGATGGTTCTTCCAGTTATTTTATTAATGTCAAAGGGCCTGAACTGTTGAATAAGTATGTGGGGGAGACTGAGCGGCGAATTCGGTTGATTTTCGAACGAGCTCGGGAATTGGCGGATGAGGGACGGCCAGTGATTGTGTTTTTCGATGAAATGGAATCGATTTTCCGCACCCGTGGATCTGGAGTGTCCTCTGATATGGAGGTTACGGTTGTGCCGCAGCTACTCACCGAATTAGATGGGGTTGAAGCATTATCTAATGTGATTGTTATTGGTGCTACCAACCGGGAAGAACTTATTGATCCGGCAATTTTGCGGCCGGGCCGATTGGATGTCAAGATTCGGGTGCAGCGACCGTCGAAAAGTAATGCTCGGGAGATTTTTGCCAAGCATTTGGATGATTCGGTGCCATTGGCGCAGCCAGCTGAGGAGCTGATTGCTGCGGCAGTGGAATATTTATTCGCTGATCGGCCCTATGTGGAATTATCTTTGGTCAATGGCGAGTTTGAGGTACTGCATTATCGGGATTTCGTTTCGGGGGCGTTGATTGCCAATGTGGTGGATCGGGCTAAGAAGTTTGCCATTAAGGCTCATTTGGAAGGGCAGAAAAGTGGCATCACCAAAGAACAATTATTAGCCGCAATCGATGCGGAAAATAGTGAAAGTGAAGATATGCCAAATACTGCCAATCCGGATGAATGGTCTCGTATTCTTGGAAGGCACGGAGTAAAAGTTGTTCATGCTCGTGTCATTCCAGGAGAGTAGAAAATGGGAAGAATCTTAGGCACTGAAACTGAATATGGGATTGCAACCCCGACTGATCCCACTTTAAGCCCGATTGTCACCTCTACCCATGCGGTGGTGGCATTTAGCCAAGGCCAAGGGGCTCGGTGGGATTTCAGTTCTGAGCACCCACTGCGGGATAGTCGGGGCTTCGACTTGAAGCGTTATCCCACAGTGCCAGTGGTAGACCCCAATGCCATTGGTATAGCGAATGTAGTATTAGAAAATGGGGGACGTTTTTATGTTGATCATGCGCATCCAGAGTATTCAACCCCAGAGACCACTAATCCACGTGAGGCAATGATTTATGATGTCGCAGGTGATTTGATTTTGCGCAAGGCCATCGATCAAGTGGCTGCTTTTACTGCTAGGAATCATTCGATCTTGGAACATCATGCCCCTTGTCCACCACTAAAGATTTATAAAAATAATGTCGATGGTAAAGGGGCAAGTTATGGTTCACATGAGAACTATATTTATGACCGGGCGACCGACTTTGACCGGCTTGCGCAGGGGTTGATTCCGTTTTTTGTCGCTCGTCAGGTAATTATTGGTGCTGGTCGCATGGGTATTGGGGTGTTTGGGGAAAGACCTGGCTTTCAGATTTCACAGCGGGCGGATTATATCGAGCAGGAGATTTCCTTAGAGACCACCCTCAATCGGGGCATTATCAATACTCGGGATGAGCCTCACGCTGCAGCTGATCGCTTCGGGCGGCTGCATGTGATTTTCGGTGATGCCAATATGTCGCATTATTCTGTATTACTCAAGCTTGGTATGACCTCGTTGGTGTTGGATGCGATCGAAGCTGGTGTGGATTTTTCCGACTTACGTCTTGTGCACGCGGTGGCAGAGGTAAGTAAAGTTTCTCAGGATTTGTCACTGAGCCATCGTCTTGAGCTTGTCGACGGCCGCCGATTGACCGCGCTGGAGATTCTTGCCGCTTATGCTTCTCGGGTTACCCCTGATGACTTGGTGTATCCATTGTGGTTAGAAGTTATTGACAAGCTTTCCGCTGGCGGGTTTAGTGCTTGTGCTGACATATTGGATTGGTGTGCTAAATGGACCTTGATTAGTTCCTATACTGATCGGGGGACAGCTATTACCGATCCGAAGTTGGCCCTAATTGATCTGCAGTATTCTGATATTGATCCGATTCGTGGGTTGTATTATGCCTTGGTGCGCAAAGGGCGGATGCGCACCTTAGCCACCACAGAAGAGATAGAACGTGCAGCTTGGCATCCACCGCAAGACACTCGTGCTTATTTCCGTGGTGAGGTGATTCGGAGGGTGCCGCATTTGATTGATGCGGCCAGTTGGGAGACCATGAGTATTTTTGGTCAGCGCATTCTTATGGATGAAGTGACTAAGATGTCAAGAAACGAAACCGAGGCGGTGCTGAACATCCTGCCTGATGTCCCTGGCTTCGTCGCAGCCTTAAATCAGAAAGGATTGATTGAATCATGAGCCAAATTCAAAAAACCGGTGGTGGTAAGGGCGAGGAAGATTTTTCCGATTCGGCACCACCAGCAGCAGGGCAGGCTCAAATCAATACCTCAGGGGTAGATGACCTGCTTGATGAAATTGATGGGTTATTAGAAACCAACGCTGAAGAGTTCGTCCGTTCTTATGTCCAGAAGGGCGGCCAGTAAACCCGTGGATGTTTTTCGTCGGCGCATCATGGGGATCGAGACTGAATACGGTATTACTTGTGTGTCCGCTGGTGGTAGTCGTAAACTCGGCGCAGATGAAATCGCCCGGTTTATGTTCCGCCCAGTGGTCGATGAATGGGGTGGGTCGAATGTGTTCGTTTCCAATGCCTCTCGATTGTATCTTGATGTCGGTTCGCACCCAGAGATCGCTACCGCTGAATGTGATAGTATTTCCCAGCTTATGGCTTATGACCGAGCTGGGGATTTGATTGTTGATCGGTTAGCTCAACAGGCGGAAACTGCATTAGCGGCTGAGGGGGTTGCCGCGGCGGTGTATTTGTTTAAAAACAACCTCGATTCTGTGGGGAATTCTTATGGGTGCCACGAAAACTATTTGGTTGGTCGTTCGGCGGTGCTGAAAACTTTAGGCATACAGCTTTTGCCATTTTTGATTACTCGGCAGCTTTTGTGTGGTGCTGGCACCATTAAGGATGGGCAGTTTTGTCTGTCCCAACGCGCTGATCATGTCTGGGAGGGGGTATCGAGTGCCACGACTCGGTCCCGTCCAATTATTAATACTCGGGATGAACCGCATGCTGATTCCCATCGGTATCGGCGGTTGCATGTGATTGTTGGTGATTCCAATTTGGCTGAACCTACATTCGCTCTCAAAGTGGGGTCAACCTTAATGGTGCTGGAAATGATCGAAGCAGGTTGGCCATTGCCTGAGCTGGAATTGGACAATGACATTGCTGCTATCCGTGATGTGTCTACTTCGATTACTGGTGAGGTGTTGGTGACACTGAAATCCGGTGATAGCATTCCTGCCATTGAGATTCAACGGTTGTATCTCACCGCGGCCCAGAGCTGGGTGGCCCACTTGGATGATCCACACCCAGATATTGTTCGGGCACTTGGGTTGTGGGAGAAAACCGTCACCGCTATTTCTGAGCGTGATTTCGCTGCCATTGACAAAGACATTGATTGGGCAATCAAGTTAAAATTACTTCGATCGTTTCAACAAAAACTTGGTGTCGGCGATTTTAATCACCCGAAATTGGCGCAGATCGATCTGGCATATCATGATATTAGACCAGGTAGGGGCTTGTTTTTGCATCTTGAATCGAAGGGGTTAGTGCATCGGTGGATCGATGATGGGAAGATACTGGCAGCTACCGAAAATCCGCCGGATACCACTCGGGCGTTGTTGCGGGGCCAGTTTTTACGACACGCAAAGGCCCATGATGTTGCCTTTGCTGTGGATTGGTTGCGGTTGAAAGTCACTCGCCCCGAGCCACATATGGTGGAGTTGGCTGATCCATTTGCTTCCAAAAACCCAGAAGTTGATGCTTTGATTAGTTATATGTCCAAGCTAAACGCCAGCGTGGAGGAGTAAGAATGAGTCCAAAGCGTAACTATCAACTGGAGCGAATCACTAATCTGACCTTCGCTTTTTTAGCGGCTGCCCGTCAAGGTATGGAGTATTTGACTGCTGATTACGTGATTAAAAACGTCCCCGGCTATAAAGAAGATGATGCGGGTAATCCACGCAAATTGGAAACTGCACAGACCATGTTTTCTCGTGATTGCGCAAACCTGATTGCTGCAGGTGTGCCATTGGAATCGTTTCGCACTGGTGGTCATGTGGCATGGCGGTTGCAAACTGAAGACTATGAACTGCCAGAAATAACCTTTACCCCAGAGGAAGGCACGGTGTTAGCACTTGCTGGAAAGATGGGGGAGGGTAAGCAACTGGCTTCGTTTTCGCGTTCTGGTTGGACGAAAATTGCTGCCAGTGGGGTGGAGTCGAAACTGAAAGCTACCAGTGGCTATACCCCCATTAATGATTGGTCGAATCTGGCGGCGAAGGATTTTGATCTGATTAGCACTGCGTGTGCGAAGCGGCAACGGTTGAGTTTTTTCTACCAACCGCATTCTGCTAGTGATTATGTTGAGCGGTGGATGGATCCTTGGGGGATTGTTACGCTTCGGGATCGATTGTATCTGGTGGGTTTTGATCTGGACCGGATGGCACCGAGATGTTTTCGTATTACTCGGGTTTTCGACGTACAGATCCTTGATCCCAGCAAAGTTGATCTGTGGCCGTATGGTGAGTTTCGGGTTCCTAGCCCAGACCAAAATCTAAAGGAGCTGGTTGAAACCCAATTGCGGGCTGGTCGTCAGCTTATTGATGCCATTGTGCGCATTGAACCAGGTAAAGCGGAGGTCATTCGGAGTCGAAGTGAAAAGGTGGGGGAGAATATGTACCAGTTGGTTGATGTTGATGCTGATTGGTTATTACGTCAGGCAGTTGCCTTAGCCCCCAATATTATTGTGTTGTCGCCGCCAGAGTTGGTGACACAAATTAAATCGCTGTTGCAGGAGGCCACCCGTGGCTAATACCACCGATATAGTGCGCATGTTGAACCTATTGCCGTATTTTGAGAAGCATCCAGGCCGGTCGGTAATGGCTGCGGCCAGCGATCTGGGGGTGGATCCGGCGGAGCTAATGGCGGATCTTAACCGATTGTTTTGTTGCGGTCCGGGGGTTATGCCTGATCAATTGGTTGATTTAGATCATGGATTTTCCAGTGTGAAGGTGCTGGATTCCCAAGGTCTAGATATGCCATTGCGGTTGACGCCTACTGAGGCTGGGGCATTGTTATTGGCGCTGGAATCCTTGGAGTCGATTCCTGGATTAGTGGATAAATCAGCGGTTCGTTCAGCTGCGGCTAAGCTTCGGGGGTTGGCTGCCACTGAAGCGGTGGCAGTGATTGATTCGGCTTCAGTGATCGAGACTGGGGAGACCGAAGAGACGATGTCAAAGCTGCATGCAGCGTTTGATACTAATAAGGTAATCACTTTTGATTATTATTCTCGTTCGAAGGATGAAACCTCGCATCGGGAAGCCTCGCCGATTCGGTTGTTCTCCCATGATGGGCAGGTATATCTTTATGCCTTTGATCATAAGGTCAATGAGCATCGGCGGTTCTTGGTTGACATGATGAAAAACGTCGAGGTGACCACCGTGAATGCCCAAATCCGGCAGGTTCCTAGTTTTAAACCTACTGATCCATTTCGGTTTGCTACTTCGACACATACTGCGCGGGTGGAGTTTCACAAGGACGCAGTATGGTTAGCCGATACGATTTTTTGTGATATTGAGTCAGTTGCCCAAGACGGGACGGTCACCGCGGTGTTGCCATTAGTATCAAGTGATTGGTTGGTGCAGTTTGCGCTCAGTAATGCTGATCGTGTGCGGATTATTGAACCCGGTGACTTAGCTGCCACCGTGCGGAATCGCGCAAATATAGCACTCGCGGGCTATGATGACCTTTAGCAAAACCATACAAGTTTTACCGAAAGGACTCTCATGAGCGTTGGACCACTAGAAATTGGCATCATCATACTCATAGTGATCTTGCTTTTTGGTGCTAAGAAGCTACCGGATGCGGCTCGTTCTTTGGGACGTTCTGCGCGCATTTTTAAATCTGAGATCAAGGAAATGAGCAATGATGATAAGCGGTTCGAAGAGCAGAACGCTATCGAAGCTCACAAGCAGACACCTACTGTGACACCAGAACCGATTGATCAGGCAGATACCCAAAAGCCGAATCAGCAGGTCTAATTGAGTACGCATGACTTCCACGCCTGAGAAAAAGAAGATCCTGCGGCGTAAAAAGGCCAACCCTGAGGGGAATATGTCCTTGGTGGAGCATCTCCAAGAGCTGCGTCGTCGCGTTATTATTTCCCTGATTTCTTTAGGTGTAGGCACCATCCTTGGATTCATTTGGTACCAGCACAGTTTCTTCGGTATTCCGTCTTTGGGGGAAATTTTGCGCGGGCCTTATTGCTCGTTACCGCCAGAGATGCGAGCTTCAGTTACTTTGGATGGGCAGTGTAAGCTGCTGGCCACTGGCCCGTTTGAAGCTTTGCTTTTGCGGTTAAAAGTTGGTGCATTAGCTGGTTTGGTTTTTGCCTCCCCCGTGTGGTTGTACCAGTTGTGGGCGTTTATTACCCCAGGGTTGTTGAAAAATGAACGCAAATGGACTTTTGTGTTTGTTTTCAATGCGGTTTTGCTGTTTATTGCTGGTGCTACTTTGGCTTATTTTGTTATCCACTATGGATTGGAGTTTTTGCTCTCGATCGGCCAAGAAACCCAAATCACTGCGTTATCAGGTGGACAGTATTTCAGTGTGCTTTTGGCTATGTTGGTCATTTTCGGTGTGAGTTTCGAGGTGCCGCTGATTATTGTAATGCTCAATGTCGTCGGTGTGCTGTCGTATGAAGCTTTGAAAGACAAGCGCCGCATCATTATCCTCGTATTGTTTATTTTCGCAGCTTTTATGACCCCAGGCCAAGAACCGTATTCCATGTTGGTGCTGGCAGTCGCGCTGACTTTGTTGGTGGAGATCGCGATTCAGTTCACCCGCATTAATGACAAGCGGCGGGAGAAAACTCGTCCTGAGTGGATGGATCTTGATGATGATCAATCCAGTGCACTCACTGATGAGGGGTCACCGTTAGGGTCGGCAAGTGAAATTCATCGCCCAGAGCCCTTAGAGAAGCAGCAGAGTCTCGACGACATCATCTAGTACCCTTGAAGGTATGCACTTCGATGATTTCGTCGCCACCTTAAAATTTCCCCTCGATGATTTTCAGATTGCTGGTTGTAAAGCAATCGAAGCAGACCGAGGGGTTTTGGTGTGTGCGCCTACTGGTGCTGGTAAAACCGTGGTCGGGGAGTTCGCGGTTAGCCTTGCTTTGTCGCGGGGTACGAAGTGTTTTTACACCACACCGATTAAGGCACTGAGTAATCAGAAGTACCACGACTTAGTCAAGGCGCATGGGGAAGAAACGGTTGGATTGCTCACTGGTGATGTGTCGATAAATCACAATGCTGACATCATTGTTATGACTACCGAAGTGCTGCGCAATATGATTTATGCCCAGTCCACCACCTTAGAGCGGCTCAGTCATGTGGTGATGGATGAGATTCATTTTTTGTCAGATAAATCTCGCGGTGGGGTATGGGAAGAAGTTATTCTCAACTTGGATGAGTCTGTTTGTTTGATTGGGCTATCAGCAACGGTGAGTAATTCCGAGGAATTCGGTCGGTGGTTGAGCACGGTGCGTGGTGAAACCGAGGTGATTGTCACTGAGCACCGACCGGTGCCATTAGATCAATACATGTTGGTGAATTCCACTCTCTATCCACTTTTCGACGACTCCGGCACAGGTGCAGTTAATCCGGGGTTGGTTGCTCATATTGAGCGGATTGAGGGGGAGGAATTATCTCGTGGTAGGCAAGAGTATGCGACAGGTCGTGGGTTTCGTGCCCGTTCGCAGG
>JBHACV010000108.1:0-6215 GCA_041854705.1 Corynebacterium sp. | reverse complement strand
CTGCTAATGGCTTTGACAGGTTTAGGCATTCGGGAGACAGTTTTGTTCCCGATTGTTAAACCAGAGCGCTCATAGTGGAATTACTGTTAAAGGTGGCATTTGTCGCAGGTTTGCGGTAAATGCCACCGGTTTTTATCCACTATCGACCGCATTTGGTGGTTGAGACGAACTACCTAGAGGTAGAAATATATCAGCCAGAACTGGTCTGTAAATTTGGGCAGCCAGTGACAGTTATAGCTCGTTGCCTGTACTCAGTGGATTATTCTGAACTGCAGCCTGGAGCGCAGTTTCGTATTGTAGAGGGGGCGAAAGAAGTCGGCTCTGGAGTGGTCTTGCGCCGAGTATAAACTGCGCTACGTGTTGTGATTTTGCCTGCGCCGGGGGTGTGTCGAGTTTTCTATGCTGGTGGTTGTGATGGCGCGCTGGGGATTCGCGCCTGTGCAGCTCCTGAATTACAGCATAGAAAACCTGCCAGTAGTAGGGGGTGTGCTGGGCTGGTAGCGGTTACGCTTTTAGCTGGAGTGGCCCAGGGGTGTGTCTGGTTTTCTATGCTTGTAGTTGTGGTGGCGCGCTGGGGGTTCGTACCTGTGCAGCCCTTGAATGCTGGCATAGAAAACCTGCCGACAGTAGGGGCGCTATAATCTATAGTCGAAGGGGATAGGCTAGGTGATTAATGCCCCCATTTTGGTACCCCCTGATAATGCCCCTGTTGTTTAAGGCATCATGATCGTACTGAGTAAAACCCAAGTTCAGCACCTATTTTTCTGAGTGCGACTGAGAAAATACCCTTTTCGGTTCCATGGGATATCTCACAGTTTGAGTGGTTTCGTTGCGGGGAGGCGACTTGTCACTATGGGCATAGATTGACATGAAACAAATGTGATTGGAGCAAGCCCATATGTCCCCGCCACCATCGTCTGCGTTACCACAGCTGCGCAGATTGCCGCATCGTGGCAAGAAAAAGGATGCCCGCCTGGCAGATTCAGTGTGGCGGGCGAATAATGTGATGCTGACTAAATCGGTTTATGTTGAGAAAGAAGCCTATGACCAGCTGGAGCCGTGGCAGAAATTTCGTCTTAAGGCGCAAGCGGTGGGGATTTCGGCAAGAACAGCAGTGATTACTGGATTTGCAGCCGCATTACTGTGGGATGTGCCAATACTGAATCGAAAGCACTATGACATGGTGGAGCTTGTTCTCCCTGGTACACGATGTCCGCCGAGCCGAGCTGAGTGGGCTGATGGTGTTTATTACCATAATTCCACCTTGCCGGAAGAAGATGTTACAGAGATTGGCGGTATTCGGGTAGTGACATTGGCTCGATTGTTGTTTGATATCACTACGTTTCACGGTCAGACCGAGGGGCTAGTATTTTTGGAGGCTGTCTTAAACAAGAATGAACTGCGGCACGCTGGTTATACAAAGAAGTATTTTGCGCAATACCTAACGGGACGGGAAGGGCAGTGGGGTGTAAATAAAACATTACGGGTGGTTAAACAGGCACTATATGGGATTCAAAGCCCATGGGAGACGTTTGCACGGTGTTTGATTGTTGCAGAACCAAAATTGAAAACCGCAGATATAATACCTCAGGCGGCAATTCGAACCATCAATCCTAGTGGTTGGATTAGTACAAAATATGTTGACCTGCTGTTATTTGGGTGGTTGTGCGTCGAAATCGATGGCAGGATTAAATATGCCACCACCCAAACCCAAGCTGAGGTTTTGCATAAAGAGCGGTGTCGAGAAACGGGGATTCAGAATTTGGGTTATCAGTTCCTGCGACTGGCACCAATGGAGGTGGAGAAGCAGCTAGTGCCGCTGATTTTACGGATTAAAAAGCAGGTGATTAAGCGTATAAGTCCGAACCGGCACCGAGTGCTTGACTTGCAATGCCCAATTTATGACTACTAGAGGTGCTGTTATGCTGAGACAATGCAACTTCGAGATGAACAATCGTTGGATGCGGCCAAGCTTTATTTTGCAAAAGGCCTTAGTCAGGCCGAGGTGGCGGCCGAATTAGGAGTTTCACGTCCAACTGTGGCGAAGTTGTTGGCACACGCAAAGGCCAAAGGATACGTGGTCATTGAGATTCGAGATCCACGAGAACAGGGCAGTGTGCTAGCCGAACAATTGGTGGACCTGTATGGTCGCTTTGGACTTCAAGAAGCCCGCATTGCACAAACTCCACCTGATGGTGTGGTGGTTAATGAACTTGGCAGAGTGGGTGCCTCATTGTTAGAAGAGCAGGTTCGCGATGGCCAAATGGTGGGGGTAAGCTGGGGAAACACCATGTATGCGGTGGCTAAGGCGCTCGATCACACCCCGCGGGTAGGTGTGGAAATTGTCCAGTTAAAAGGTGGGCTGAGCTATACCGAACGCTCTACCAACGATATTGAGACGATCAACCTATTTTGTCGCGCCTTTGATGCCTATGCTCGTACGCTACCGTTGCCGGTGATTTTTGACAATGTTGAGGTGAAAAAGACGGTGGAAAGCGATCGGCATATTGCACAGATTCTCGATCATGGCCGCAATACTGATGTTGTGATCTTTACTGTAGGGGCGGCAGACCGAGAGTCATTGCCATTAGCACTTGGGTACCTAGATGAAGAAGAGACGGAATTGATTAGCGAGTTGGCCGTCGGTGATGCTTGCTCACGGTTTTTTACTGCCGACGGCGCCATTGCGGTCCCAAGCGTTAACGATCGAACTGTTGGTATCGAAATCGATGACCTACGGCAGCGCCCTGTCCGAATCTTAGTAGCTGGAGGTCTGCGAAAAGCCAAGGCGATTCATACCGCCTTGACCATGGGATTAGCTACACATTTGGTGGTCGATCACCCGACTGCCCTGAAGCTCATCGATCTGCAGGAAGCTCACTAAAAGGCAATCACCCCGACGATCGCGGCATTAAGCATATTGGTGCAGAACCCGCCGAATAAGGCACGAAGCCCCAGCGATGCGACCTCGGAGCGGCGCTCTGGTACTAGCGCGCCAAAGGAACCGATCTGGATGGCAATGGAAGAAATATTGGCAAAACCAGCGAGTGCGAATGAGGTCAGCATGATCGATTTCTCACTGAGGGTGTCCACATGTTCGGAGAAAGAGGTATAACCTACAAATTCATTAATGATAGTCTTCTCACCGATGAAACTGCCGACTAGCCCAGCTTCTTCCCATGGCACCCCGATCGCCCAAGCTAGCGGGGCGAAAATGAGTCCAAATAGCCCCTCTAGCGACCAGCCCTCTTGACCGAAAATACTGCCGATACCGCCAATGATTGCCGAAAGCATAGCGATGGTGGCAATAAAAGCAATGAGCAAACAACCAACGGTGATGGCGATTCGGCCGCCAGAGAGGGCACCAGCGCCAATGGCGTCGATAAGATTCTTGGAGTTTTCGTCGCGCATGTTGCGTACATTGGCGTTGGCTTCGGAGCTCTCGGTTTCAGGGATCAAAGCTTTGGCGACCATGAGTGAGGCAGGAGCGTTCATTACCGAAGCTGCTAGTAGGTAGGGTAGTGGTGCGCCGAGCAGGGAATAACCAACTAGTGTGGAGCCCGCGACTGAGGCAAAACCACCAGTCATGCAGGCGAATAGTTCGCTACGGGTTAGTTTTGGCAGCCATGGTTTGATTACCAGTGGGGCTTCGGATTGGCCGAGGAAAATCACGGTGGCAGCCCAAACCGACTCGACCTTGGAAGTGCCCATGATTTTATTTAGCGCGGTGCCAACCAGCTCAACAAACCATTGCAGTACTCGTAGATAGTACAGTGCGCCAATGAGAGCGCCGAGAAAGATAATCACGGGCAATACATTGAGGGCGAAAATGAAGCCGCTGTCACCGCCAAACAGGCCACCGAATACGAAGGAGGTGCCTTCATTGGTGAACTCGATAAGTTTTTCCACTGCATTGGACACGGCTTTTAGTGCGCGAAAGCCGAGCTCCCACTTGAGCACTACTAATGCGAAGCAGATTTGCAAGGCAAGTCCGACGCCGAGTGTTCGCCACTTTATTTCTTTACGTGCCGACGATGCCGCAATGAGCACCGCGAAGATGATGATAATACCAATGAGGCCTTGGAAGCGGTCCATGATTAGGCCTCACTTAATTGGTCGGGGCCGAAGGAATGGGGCAAGATTTCGGCAAAGGGAAGCGAAGTAGCTGAGCCGTCTGGGCCTTCGACGATGACAGTGCGGCAATTAAACTCGCGCAGTACTTGTCGGCAAGCACCACAGGGCCAGCAGGGTTTGGCAATTAAGCCAACAATGGCTACAGCTGCAATGTCACGTTTTTGGGTGGAGTCGGTGGCAGCCACCATGGTGGTGACAGCGTTTCGTTCAGCGCATAGGGTCAAGCCAAAACTGGCGTTTTCCACATTGCAGCCGGTGAAGACCATGCCGTCAGTGGTAAGGATTGCTGCACCGACAGGGAAGTTGCTATAAGGTGCATAGGCGTGTTTTGCTGCATTGCGGGCGAGGTCTAGTAGTTGTTCGGGGGAGATAGTCATGACGTGCTCCTTTCCTTATGAAAGTGGTTGAAGCAGGTATTCCCGCTAGGGCCCGCCACACCCGAGCGGGAACATATGTAAAATATATCCTTGACAATTGTTCTAGTGTCGATAATAATCGGAACTATAAGCAATAGCAAGCGACTTGCATGACACAAATCGGACAAGTGGCCTGCATTACCTTTTGAAGCTGATAGGAGCAGGGGCATGGTAGAAAAGTTTGATGTTGTTGATGTCATCCGCACCAAGCGTGATGGTGGTGAACTTTCCACGGACCAAATCAATTGGGTGATTGATGCCTACACGCGGGGCGCAGTGGGCGATGAGCAAATGGCAGCCCTGAATATGGCAATTTTTATCCGCGATATGAACCGCAGGGAAATTGCCGACTGGACCCAAGCGATGATTAACTCTGGCGAGCGGATGGATTTCTCGTCGTTAAGCAAGCCCACTACCGATAAACATTCCACTGGCGGAGTGGGGGATAAAGTTACGCTGCCCTTGGGACCATTGGTGTCCTCGTATGGCGTGGCGGTTCCGCAGCTTTCTGGGCGGGGGCTGGGGCACACCGGCGGCACACTGGATAAACTAGAGGCCATTCCTGGCTGGAAAGCCGATGTTACCAATGCGCGTATGCTGGAAATTCTTGAAGATTCCGGCGCAGTGGTTGCGGCTGCCGGTGCGGGGTTGGCACCAGCGGATAAGAAAATTTATGCGTTGCGGGATATTACCGCCACGGTCGATTGTGTCCCACTGATTGCCTCGTCGATTATGAGCAAGAAGATCGCTGAGGGGACCGCCTCGCTGGTACTAGATGTCAAAGTTGGTACTGGGGCTTTTATGAAAAATCTTGATATGGCGCGCACTCTTGCACAAACGATGGTTGACCTCGGGCATGACGCGGGCGTGAATACTCGGGCGCTATTGACCGATATGAACACTCCATTGGGCAAGAAGATCGGCAATGGGCTGGAAGTAGAAGAATCTGTGGAGATTCTCGCTGGTGGTGGTCCCACGGATCTAATTGAGATCACCTGCGAATTAGCGCGCAATATGCTGGATATGTGCGGAATCCATGATGCCGACGTTGAAGAAGCGCTGCAAGATGGCCGAGCAATGGACTCGTGGCGCAAGATGATTCGTGCCCAAGGTGGCGACCCTGATGCACCATTGGCTCGGGCACCACACACTCACGAAGTTGTCGCTGAGGCTGACGGTTATCTTCAAAATCTTGATGCCCTCGCCTTAGGGGTAGGCAGTTGGCGATTAGGCGCTGGGCGGGCGCGCAAAGAAGATCCGGTGCAGTTGACCGCCGGTATTGAGATTCATGCTGATTTAGGTCAGAAGGTCACCAAGGGGCAGAAACTGCTGACTCTGCACACAGAGACTCCTGATCGATTCGAACGGGCATTGGAGTCCATTGTGCCGGGGATCGTTATCGGCGATCAACCAGCGGAAAAGCGTAGGATCATCCTCGACCGAATTGTATAGCGAACAATCCATAATGGGGCCAATACGTTTTGCCGCCACCATGCCTACCTGTCCAGCTCACACTTTAAAATCACCATTATCAATAAGGAGAAACTTCATGAGCATCACTGCTAAGGAACTAGCTCATTACATCGATCACACTCTGTTGAAACCGGATGCCACTCGCTCTGAGGTAATCGCGTTGGTCAACGCAGCTGCCGAGTTGGGCACGTT
>JBHACV010000107.1:0-24281 GCA_041854705.1 Corynebacterium sp. | reverse complement strand
CTGTGGAGTTTGGCGTTCGATTATTGCATCGCATTTCGGGCAATGGGCAACACCAACGCGGGCATACAACAACCGAAGATAATCGTAAACTTCAGTAATGGTGCCAACTGTAGAGCGTGGGTTTCGGTTAGTGGATTTTTGGTCAATAGAAACCGCAGGTGAGAGTCCTTCAATGAACTCCACATCCGGTTTATCCATTTGGCCTAAGAATTGTCTTGCGTAGGAAGATAAGGATTCCACATAGCGACGTTGCCCTTCGGCGAAAATGGTGTCGAACGCCAGTGAGGATTTGCCTGACCCTGACAATCCGGTAAACACCACCAACGCATCTCGAGGAATATCGATATTGACACCTTTGAGATTGTGCTCCTTAGCACCGCGCACAATGAGGCGATCTGCCACAATTTCCTACTTTCCAACGACGGTATTAACTCGAACATAGCAACGAAGCCGGGGTTTAGCGAATCTCAGCTAGGGTGGAGTACATGAAACTTGTTCAGATCTCCGTCTCCGATTTTGATAATAATTGCTATCTGCTGTGCGAAGGAACCGAGGGTTTACTTATCGACGCAGCAGCTGACGCCCCTGCCCTACTGCAACTGGCAGCTGACAATGGTGTAACCATTACTAAAGTCCTCACCACTCACCGTCATCACGATCATGTACGTGCACTTGCAGAGGTTTTGGACAGCACCGGCGCCACTCATTATGCCACTGCTTTGGATGCGCCAGCGCTTCCCGCACCCGTGGATGTGCAACTCGCTGATGGTGACACCTTGCTATTTGGGGGGCAACACCTACCCGTGATTGTGCTCCGAGGTCATACTGAAGGTGGCGCATGTCTTGTTGTTGAGCTTGATGGCACTCCCAATCTCTTTGTTGGTGACAGTCTTTTCCCAGGTGGACTTGGCAAAACCAATTCCCAATCAGAATTCGAGCAGCTTTTTGATGATGTCACCACCAAAATCTTTGATCGATTCCCCGATGCTACTATTGTTTGGCCCGGACACGGTGCCCCCACCACCCTTGGGGCAGAACGGGATTCGTTAACCACGTGGTGGGAACGCAAGTGGTAGCTCTTTAATACCCAACACTGTCGGTCAAACACTGTCAACTGTCTGATTCTTCGGTACCATTTAATCCCAGACCATTCGTCACAATCGGCACAAAGGAATACTCACTATTATGATTCGGAAACTCGCCCGCCCTATGGTGGCATCGATCTACATCGCTGATGGCGCCGATACCCTACTAAATACTGATGCTCATGTGGAGGGCACCGAAGCGGTTATGCGCCAAGTGCGCTCCGTGGTATCTCGAAGCACCTACAAAAAGCTGCCACAAGACCCAGCTCAGGTGGCACGTGTGATCGGCGGCACCAAGGTTGTTGCTGGAACCACCTTGGCTCTTGGTAAATTCCCACGCCTATCAGCTGCCACCCTAGCAGCGGTAAGCCTGCCTACTATCATGGCTCGACATGCTTTCTGGGAGACTCAGGATGTGGAGGAAAAGACCAGCCGTCGGCAAGGTTTCCTCACCTCTATCGCCTTGCTTGGTGGGCTGTTCATCACCAGTGCTGATACCGCTGGTAAGCCAGGTTTGAAATGGCGTGCCCAAAAAGCCGCAAAGAAAGCTCAGAAAGCACTGCCCCAGCAGTCGGAAACCGCATGGTTGACCGACGCCCAGCACAAAGTTGCGCAATTTGTTGATGACAACCGAGACGATTGGAAAGAAGCAGTCTCTTCTATTGCTGATGTCTCTTCCGACTGGCTTGCTACTGCCCAAGCCAACTCCAAGCTCGCCCGTAAATCTGTAGTAAAAGCTGCAATCAAAGCACAGGATCGTGCAGCTGCTGCCTACGCAGATGCCCAAGTTGCTACTGGTCGAGCTGCCAAGCGTGCCAGCAAACAAGCTGATCACCTGCAGGATAAGGCTACTAAGGCACTACAGAAAGCCCAAAAGAAATTTGATAGCGTCATCTAAGCCTTTCCACTGACATCACACCAGTTTTCCCCTCAGCTTCACTGCTCATGTTGCAATGTGCTGAGGGCTGATTTTTGGCTACACTTAGAAGCTTCGATCTCAACCAACAGCTAAAGGAAGTCCATTGACCGAGGTCACCGCAGAGCAAAACTATGTTGACAGTCTTTTCGCCCGGCTTGATGCTGAGGTGGCAGCAGCTCAACTCCGATTAGCGGAAGTTCAGCTGCAAGTGGATCCTGCTAACCCAGACGCGGAAGCCCTGCTGCAACGAGAAACGGAATACCACAGTCTCAATGATCGGATTGATCGCTTAAATATCGCTCAACTTGGTCTGGTTTTCGGGCGCATTGACGTGCATTGTTCTCCTGATGTCCATATCGATAACCCAGTTCCTGGCCGAGAGCTAGTAGATCGGCGGTATATCGGCCGAATGGGGCTCGATGATAAAGAAGACGACTATCGCACTCTCCTACTCGACTGGCGGGCTCCACTGGCTCGACCTTTTTATCTAGCCACCACTGCCCGCCCAGAAGGTGTGGAACTTCGTCGACATATCCGTACCAAAGGCCGAACCGTAACCGGGATAGATGATGAGGTGCTTTCTGAATCAGCACTTGCCACCCCTGCTGAAACTGAAACAGATTTGGGAGTGGCTAGTGAGTCAGCTCTATTTAAAGCCATGCAGGCTGCTCGGACTGGGCATATGGCGACCATTGTAGAGACTATTCAACGGGAGCAAGATGAGATTATCCGGGATGATACTCGCGGTGTCATGGTGGTTGTGGGAGGCCCAGGAACCGGTAAAACAGCTGTAGCGCTGCACCGGGTTGCGTTTTTGCTTTATACGTGGCGGGATTATCTAGCCCGTACCGGTGTGCTTATTCTTGGTCCAAACCGAACTTTCCTTGACTATATTTCTCGGGTTTTACCAGAACTTGGTGAAACTGGTGTCGTATTAGCTACGGTTGGCGAGTTATTCCCAGGTATTTCCGGTAGCAATCCTGAGTCATTGATTGCTCAGGAAGTCAAGGGGTCAGCCGAAATGCTCACGATTTTGGATCGGGCGGTGAAATCCTATCAGGTGCTTCCTGACGCCCCTGTCATTATCAAGGTTGATGGCATTGAGCTTGAGGTGACTAAGAAACTAGTCAAGACGGCACGCACTCGTGCTCGCCGTACCCGGCGCGCTCATAATGAGGCGCAGTCGGCGTTTTTTGATTCGGTGGTTGAGCAGCTTACAGTTCAGTTGGTAGAGAAGATTGGTGCGGATCCGCTTGGTGGTAGCAATTTGCTTTCTGGTGGTGATCAGGCGCAATTGCATGATGATTTGGCGGTAGAGCCGATTGTGGTTGAGTTGGTGGAACGATTTTGGCCACGGTTGCATCCGGTTCAGGTGCTTACTCAGTTGCTTGGTGATCGTGACTTCATTGCCGAGGTGGCTTTTGATTATGATGATGAGACTCAAGCCGCTTTGTGGCGGTCGGATCCTACTGCGTGGGCTAGTTCTGATGCGGCGTTGCTTGATGAGTTGGCGCAGTTAATTGGCATTGATGAGGAAGATGCTGATGTGGCGGAGTGGCAGTCGCAGGTGGAAGAGGCGCAGGATGCATTGGATACGTTGTCTTCTTCGGCGCACTCTGATTTGGATGATGAGTCGGATGCGGAAATTCTTTCGGCTTTTGATGTGGTTGATGCTGAGGAATTAGCGCGTCGGCAGGAGGTTCGGGATTATCGTTCTACTGCGGAGCGGGCTCGGGCGGATCTGCAGTGGACGTATGGGCATGTGATTATTGATGAGGCCCAGGAGTTGAGTCCTATGGAGTGGCGTATGGTGATGCGGCGGTGTCCTTCTCGGTGGATGACGATTGTTGGTGATACTGCGCAGACTGGTTCTCCTGCGGGGGTGGATAGTTGGGCAGAGACGTTGGAGCCGTTTGTGGCGAAGCGGTTTAAGACTCATCAGCTTTCGGTGAATTATCGTACGCCGAGGGAAATTATGGATGTTGCTAATCAGGTGTTGGCGGAGTTTGCTCCGGATATTTCTCCTAGTTCGTCTTTGCGGGATGCTGGGCCGATGGCGGTGCAGTTTTATGATGCTGCTACTGATCCGTTTGTGGTGGCGGATAAGCTTCGGTTGGATTATCCGGATCGTTTGACTGTGGTGGTGGCGGCTGATTCATTGGTGCAGCGTGGCATGATGGGTGTGAGTGAGATTAAGGGGTTGGAGTTTGACCATGTGGTGGTGGTTGATCCGCAGGCGATTCGTGTGGATTCGCCGCAGGGGTATCAGAATTTGTTTGTTGCGGTGAGTCGGGCGACTCAGTCTTTGCATATTATTGGTCAGCTTTAAGTTTTTGGGTGCGGCGTGGTAGCTGTGGTTGTTATATGGGTAGTGGCCAAGGAGTTTTCCTTGGCCACTACGTAATATCGGGTCTGGTGGATTAGCCTACGGTGTGTACGATCATGACGTCGCAGTTGGATTGTCGGGCGACGTCGGCGGGGACGGAGCCGAGGAGTCGTCCGGTTAGGGAGTTGATGCCTCGGTTGCCTACTACTAGTAGGTCTGCGTCGTATTCGGTGACGATTCCCATGAGTACGTCGACTGGTGCCCCGGCGCGGATGACTGTTTCGATTTTTGTTGCACCTGCGGCTTGGGCGTGGCTGGTTGCTTTGCGGAGGTTTTCTTCGGCTGGGTTGGTGCCGAGGACGGTGGTGGAATCTTGGCGGAGGGTTTTGGAGGCTTCTTCCTGCGATTCGTAGAAGGCGCAGCCGAGGATGAGGGTGGCGTCGAAGGTAGCAGCGATTTTTGCTGCGCGTTCTACTGCCAACATGGAGGATGCGGAGCCGTCGGTACCGACAACAACGGTGGAGTAATCGCTCATAGGAACCTTTTCTTTATCTCACGCGACATTGATACGTGCCTAAGTGTAACAAAAAGGAAATTATAAGTTGGTGGGTTGGTTGCTTTATTTTTTGGTGGGTTAGGCTCCAGCTGCTTTCATGCTGCGGAGTTCTTTTTTGAGGTCTGCTATTTCGTCGCGGAGTCGTCCGGCGAGTTCGAATTTTAGTTCTCGTGCTGCTGCGCCCATTTGGGTGGTGAGTTCGGTGATGAGTTTTTCTACTTCGCTAGATGCCATGGTTTTGGTGTTGTGTTTTTCTACGAGTGCGGTGTCGGCGGATGCGGTGGCTTCGGTGGTTGTGTCTGCGACTTGGTCGAGGATGTCGGCGATTTTTTTGCGTAGTGGTTGGGGGTCGATTCCGTGTTTGGTGTTGTAGTTGATTTGTTTTTCGCGGCGGCGTTCGGTTTCGTCGATGGCGTATTGCATGGAGTCGGTGATTTTGTCGGCGTACATGATGACTTCACCGGAGACGTTGCGGGCTGCGCGTCCTATGGTTTGGATTAGTGAGGTGGTTGAGCGGAGGAATCCTTCTTTGTCGGCGTCGAGGATGGCTACTAGGGAGACTTCTGGTAGGTCGAGTCCTTCGCGGAGTAGGTTGATGCCGACGAGTACGTCGAATTCGCCGAGGCGTAGTTGTCGTAGTAGTTCGACTCGTTGTAGGGTGTCGATGTCGGAGTGGAGGTAGCGGACTTTAATGCCGTTTTCTAGTAGGTAGTCGGTGAGGTCCTCGGCCATTTTTTTGGTGAGTGTGGTTACGAGGATTCGTTCGTGTTTATCGGTGCGGAGTCGGATTTCGTGGATGAGATCGTCGATTTGGCCGTTGGTGGGTTTGACTGTCACTTTGGGGTCGACGAGGCCGGTGGGTCGGATGACTTGTTCGACGAATTCTCCGCCAGAGGCTGCGAGTTCGTAGTTGCCTGGGGTGGCGGAGAGGTAGACGGTTTGGCCTACTCGTTGTTCGAATTCTTCCCAGCGGAGGGGTCGGTTATCTAGGGCGGAGGGGAGGCGGAAGCCGAATTCGACGAGGTTGCGTTTGCGGGACATGTCGCCTTCGAACATTCCGCCGATTTGTGGGACGGTAACGTGTGATTCGTCGATGATTGTTAAGAAGTCGTCTGGGAAGTAATCTAGCAGGGTTGCTGGTGCAGAGCCTGCGGCTCGGCCGTCGAGGTGGCGGGAGTAGTTTTCGATGCCGGAGCAAAAGCCGACTTGTTCGATCATTTCGAGGTCGTATTCGGTGCGCATGCGTAGGCGTTGGGCTTCGAGGAGTTTGCCGCGGTTTTCTAGGTCGGTAAGGCGTTCGGCGAGTTCTTTTTTGATGTCTTGTATGGCGCGTTCCATGCGTTCGGGGCCGGCGACGTAGTGGGTTGCGGGGAAGATTCGTACTTCTTGGACTTGTTGTAGTACTTCTCCGGTTAGTGGGTGAATGTAGTAGAGGGCGTCGATTTCGTCGCCGAAGAATTCGACTCGGACGGCTGTTTCTTCATATGCTGGGATAATGTCAACGGTATCGCCTTTGACGCGGAAGGTGCCGCGGCTGAAGCCAATATCGTTGCGGTCGTATTGGATGTTGACAAGTAGGCGGAGGAATTTGTCGCGATCGACTTCTTCGCCAACGGCTAGCCATATTGATCGGTCGAGGTATTCTTGGGGGGTTCCTAGGCCGTAGATGCAGGAGACTGAGGAAACGACGACTACGTCGCGGCGGGAAAGTAGGGAGCTGGTTGCGCGGTGGCGGAGACGTTCAACGTCGTCGTTGATTGATGAGTCTTTTTCGATATAGGTGTCTGTTTGGGCTATATAAGCTTCGGGTTGGTAGTAGTCGTAGTAGCTGACGAAGTACTCTACTGCATTGTTGGGGAGCAGTTGTCGTAGTTCGTTGGCTAGTTGTGCTGCAAGGGTTTTGTTTGGTGCCATGACCAGGGTGGGGCGTTGTTGTTTTTCGATTAGCCAGGCTGCGGTGGCGGATTTGCCGGTGCCGGTGGCTCCGAGTAGCACGATGTCGCGTTCGCCGCGGTTGAGGCGTTCGTCAAGTTCGGCGATGGCGGTGGGTTGGTCGCCGCTGGGTTGGTATTCGGATACAACTTCGAAAATGCCATTGGCGCGTTCAATGTCGCCGACGGGACGATGGTCAAGGCTCATGGTGGTCTATTCTACCGAGAGCAGTTGGTTCATAATTTTTTCTACTTGTGGGGCGAGGTCAGCAGCGGTGCCATTGTTGTCAATAATATAGGTGGCGGCTTTTCGACGTTCTTCGTCGCTGATTTGGGCGGTGATGCGGCGGCGGGCATCGGCTTCGTCAAGGCCACGGTGGTTGACAAGTCGTTGAATGCGAGTTTCAGCATCGACGTCTACCACAATGACAGCATCCATGTGGGTGTGATAGCCCTTGTCTACTAGTAGTGGCATGTCCCAGACTGCGAGGCGATGTCCTGCAGTTTCAGCTTCGGCGAATAGTTGTTGGGTGCGCTGTTCGATGCGTGGATGGGTAATTTTGTTGAGTGTGGCGGTAGCGTCTGAGTTGGCGAAGGCCTTGGCAGCGAGGGCTTGTCGATGTAGGGTGCCGTCTTCGGTGAGGATATCGGTTCCAAAGGCTTCTGCGAGTTCGGCAAGTGCTGGTTGGCCTGGTTCGACGATTTCTCTAGCGATTTTGTCGGCGTCAATAATTGGGATTCCTGCTTCAGCGAGTAAGGCAGCGACGGTGGATTTGCCGGATCCGATACCGCCGGTGAGTCCAATGCGTAGCATGGGTTGTGTCTGGAATCGGGTGGTGACCAGTTGGGTGAGGAGTTGGAATTCTTTACGGTAGCGGTGGATGAGTTGTGGGGCGAGTTTTTCTTTTTGCCACTGGGTGAGAAGTTCATCAAAGTGTGCTGTTAGATTTTCTGGGGTTCCTTCCCAGGTTCCTAGTCGTAGCACTGTTCCAGTGGTGGTTTGATATCCCACTAGTCGGTCGCCCTGCCAGCCGACGTTGCTGACGGATAAAAATTGGTGGGTGTTGTCGATCGTCGCATCACCGCCAATATCAAGCTGGCCGTATAAGGTAGCAGAACCAGAGACAATAGCATTGCCGAAAAGTCGTACGCTGCCGAATGCTTCTGCCCAACCAGTGACGTGAGCGTTTCCGGCAATGATCGCTTTGCCGTGTACAAAGGCGCCTTGGTCTACTTGGGCATTGTCTCTGACGATGGCGAAGTCACGAATCATGGCTTCATCTGAGATTCGTGCTTTGCCGAAGACTTTGGCTTGACCGTGGATTTCGGCGTTGTGGACTTGGGCATCACCGAAAACTTCGGCGTTATCGCCAATAGTTGCATGATTATCAACAATCGCGTTGTCATATACTTTGGCGTTTTCGTGTACCCAAGCTTCACCGCGAAGGTTGGTTTGTTTTTCAATCCAACCGCCTAGGTCACCGACTTCCAGGCTGTGCCATGGCAGTGCTTTGGTAGCACGTATCCGGTACAGTGTCCGGCCGTTGTATTCGATTGTCTCGTTGGTGAGTTCAAAATAGGAGCTCATTAAACCTCACAATTAAAAAGTCCGGCTTCTCCTTTTGGAGAATACCGGACTTTTGTGAATATTGGCCGTGCCTAACCTAGGCAGTGGTCTTAATGATGGTGGTTAAAGTACTAACAGAACCAAGGTTTACTTCTTCCACCTTTTGTAGTCTGGCGAAGTTGGTGACGAGTACTGGGGTAATCAAGTTGTACCCCTTGGCTTCAATGAGCTTCGGATCGAAAGTCACGAGTGGTGCGCCTGCTACTACGTGGTCCTTGCGGGCGACGTGGACGGTAAACCCTTCACCGCCAAGCTGAACAGTGTCAATGCCGACGTGGATGAGAAGTTCGAGACCGTTGTCCAATCGCAGCCCAACTGCATGACCAGACTTTTGTACTGCAATGACGGTGGCGTCTGCCGGTGCGTAAACAGTGTTTCCTGTTGGTTTAATGGCAACACCGGGGCCGAGCTTAGCTGCAGCAAAGATGGGGTCTGGAACTTCCTCCAGCGCAACGGCTTCGCCTTCTAGTGGGGAAAGAACTTCGGTGACTGCCCCAGCTTTGAGGGCAACTTTGGCAGGTGCGGTTGCTACTGCAACTCCCCCACTGGGCTCTGGGGCAGCAACTGGTGGTGCAGATGCCACAACTTTGGGTGCTTCGGCTTCCTTGGCGGCCGCCACAGCTGCTTGTGCTTCTTCTTTTTCGTCCTTCGAACGGTAATCGAAGGTAATCACCAAGAACATGGAGGTAAAGAAGGCAACTGCCACACCGATTGCGTACCCAGCCCATGGAGTCATAGCTGGAATGGTTAGTAGAGAGGTGAAGACGAAGGCATTGGCCTTGACGTTGAAGATACCCATGACCACACCGCCAACAAAACAGCCAGGTAGCAGACGCATATAGGTCTTCTTGAAGCGCAGCAAAACACCGTAGAGGGAAGGCTCAGAAATACCACCCAACAGACCTGCCATCATGCCACCGAAGGAAACCTGACGCATCTGGTTGTTGCCTTCTCGTAGCGCAATGATAAATACGCCAGTAACCACACCGAAGC
Source organism: Corynebacterium sp. (assembly GCA_041854705.1). Taxonomy (GTDB): domain Bacteria; phylum Actinomycetota; class Actinomycetes; order Mycobacteriales; family Mycobacteriaceae; genus Corynebacterium. The sequence goes on along the minus strand of JBHACV010000107.1, from coordinate 14,844 downwards.
AAGCGAAGTTCCAAGCACCCATTGGGCCTTGAATAATGTCGTAACCAAGGGTAGCAATGTTCTGAATCATAATGGCGTTCAGCGGCCAGTGCAGGCCCAGTGGCACCAAGAATGGGTACAGCAATGGGATAACGATTGCAAGAATAAACGGGCTGAAGTCATTGACCGCAAAGAACAGGTTGGAAATACCATTACCGACACCAATACCGAAGGGGCCGAGCAAGAATGCTGTAGCCGGGATCATGACAAGCAGTGAGAAGAATGGCACAAACACCATCTGCACGGACGAAGGAATGATCGACTTCAGCAGTTTTTCCAGCCAATATAAACCAATGGCAGCGATCAATGGTGGGAAGACTTGGCCACTGTAGTCATTAATAACCAGTGGCAAACCGAAGACCTGCACTGTGTCACCTTGCTCACCTAGAGCTAGGAAGGAGGGGGTTAGTAGGGCTGCTGGGATGGCTGCACCAACCCATTCATTGGCGCCGAGTTTACGGGAAGCAGTAGCACCAATCATGATCGGTAGGAAGTAGAACACCGACTGATACATTGCATGCAGCAACCGGAATGTTGGTGGCTGTTCTGCAATCTCATCGCGGAAGTTCTGAATACCTAAGGTGTCGAGCAACACAAGGACAGTAATAATTAAAGAGGCACCGAGCAACGCCCACAGGATGGGACGGAAGGTGTCAGAAAGGAACTCAAAGCTGTAGTCAATGAAGGAGTACTTGCCACGCACGCCGCCGTATTCCTTCTTGCCTGATGATTGCTTTCGCTCCCCATCACCCATACCAGGCAGAGTAATGAGGGATTGATAGTAGTTGGCCACGTCGCCGCCCATGACAACCTGTAAACCAGTGGAGCCTTGCGGCACCACTCCCAAAACGGCAGGGTTATTATCCAAAGCTTCTTGGTCGGCCTTGGATTGATCGTGGAGCTGGAATCGAAGTCGAGTTGCGCAGTGAGTCAAGTTTTCAACGTTATCTGCACCACCAACTTTATCCAGAATGAACTCTGATGTCTCTTTTACGTTAGCCATCAAAACCCTTTCAAGAGCAGTGTAGAGTTCTGCTTCCGAACGGAAACAAAACCAGAAGATACCCAACAGCTTAATGAGAAACACAACACAATGCCACATAAATTAGGGGCTTTCCCACAAATGCGGAAAAAGTCACACCACCATCACAATCACATCAGTGAAAAGCCACAACAACCCACATTCATCACGAATGTCAATTAATAATCAGATAGAATCATTCCCCCATTTTTGGGGTCCTGGTACCAGATACAACGCACACCTCGGTGAAGACAACAGCTCTAGTTTGTACCAAGGCTTAACGTCAAAACACACGACCCAACACAATCAGCCGTCACCCAATAGTGGGTAACCAAGGGTAAAAGGCCCGCCACGTTCGGGACGCCAAGCAACACTGAGACGATAACCCCAAGTGGAAGCGAGAGCCGCAACGATCACTGCAGACAGCGCTTCTGGCGCATCAGTATCAAACTGAATCTCGGCGACTGGAGGCTTGCTACTAAGCATCGTGGATACATAACACGCCAGCTTCATAACATCTTTTTCCTTTTCAACGCCCCCAAACAGCCGCACTGTATCTAGGCACTGGCCACCCTCCTGTAGGCGATCTCGTTGCGTATCAACAAAATCCACAATCCGCATCACGAGGCGAAACCTTCCAGTATCGCGATTAAGTGACTCACCGATTCGGGCAAGCGCCTCTGGGGTAGTAGTAAGCCACTCCACAAAGTCACCATCACTGATCCGAATGATAGTCTCGTCATCGCCATACCAAGTAGCCCACGACATCGGCAGCGGCCACTCACATCGCTGGTACCGGTTCTGCAATGAGTCAATCTCCGCTTCTGTGACGTCGTCAAGCATGCCGCCACCACATACCTGTGGAGCCAACTCGCCCAACGGTCCCTGCCGAGTATCAGACCAAGCCCCTACTAGCGTCTCGGAGATCAGCATGCTCACCAAAAAGGCACTGATGGGGGCATCATAAGCTTCCCCCTCGACTTCCCCCATAGGGTCATCCCCCGGGCCAGCCCACAATACCCAGGCCCCTTGATTCTCACTCCACAGATGCACCCGCTTCCCCTCAGCCTGAATACTTTCAGGAGTGGCGGGAATATCTTGGACCATACGCAGTCGGTGGCCAAGAAGCTCAAACCATTCTCGCACTGCTTGAGGTAACCGCAGTCCAATACGTTCTTCTATTGCCGCAATCTCCATCGGGCTACAGCCGTCAGCCGCAGTAAGGGGCGCACGATGCCAGCCGATAATGCGTGGCACTTGGGCCCAGCGAGGGTGCGTTAAAAGAACTTGCTGCCGGGACGAGAGGGACGCCGCCAAACGTTTAGCCTGCATCGGATTTCAGTTGGGAAAAGTCGCGGCGCCGTAACGCCTCAGCTTCAATGAAGACCATCAATTTATCACCGTCATGCCACGTCCAGCCCAAGTCCTCATGCGAGACGACATTCAACAGAGTCAACCACCGACCCTCTGCATTGTCACGATATTCTGGGCGTGGATCATAACCAAAGGAATCATTTACGGGATACCCCAACATGTGATCGCAGAAATCCATCCCATCAAATCCCACTCCACTGCCATCGAAAGCAGCCAAGACTTGGTCCTTGTCTGCAGGCCAGTCAACTATGAGATCCGCACAAACGGGTAGGTCAATACCCAATTGAAACTCAATCTTCTTACCTTGCCACCCCGGAGGGAATGTCCCATACTTTTGAGCTAATCCATCTGGGTTGAACTGCAACTTAAACCCTGAGGTATCTGACCAGTAAAGCCCGTGGATATAACCATCGTCGCCCCAAAATGCTGTGCCTGCGTCATCCTCGGCAAACAAGAGGGTCAATAATCCAGACTCTGGGAACTCCACAGGACGTTGCTTGATCTCGGCGAAATTAATTTGCCCTAGGAACTCGTAGGTACCACCCGCAACTGGCGCAGGCCAAACAAAGTTTGCAGGCAAAAACGCAGGCCCACCAAAACGGCTACTAGCTGGACTTGGATCCTCAGCAGCGAAACTAATGTCCAAACATGGCTGGGCAAGCGCTAACCACGCCTGCCGATCAAACTGAGGATGCGCATCAAAAAACTCCTCAACCTGCTCCCGCCTCATAATTCCTCCCGCAACAATCCAAGCATCAATACCACTGAGCGCAATTCAGACACCCCACTCAGTCTAACCACCTTAAAAGTGGTGACATTGCTCTTACCAATGTTCTTACTGGCGTTCTTATTGGCATTTATATAAACACAGCCCATATAAAGGTCTGGCAAAGCACCATCCCAGCGCAACATGCTCCCCATAACGGCAATAAGAGTCCACCATATGTTCCCATTACCAACCCACACCAAAGAATAGGAAATATGCAGCCATTAATGGCTAGTCATCACAACTCCCATCCCAGCACCGAGTGATGCAATCACCACCTACCTCCAACTAGAGGTGAGGGAATTGTCACATTATTACTTTCTCTATCAGCATGCAGAGGGGGTCATCGCCCCCTATTTATATGTGCAGAAAATGCATAGAAATTCAGTACCAACCAACGATTTCTCCAGTTTTCACCCCCATAAGAGCTTGTTTTAACTACTATACCCACTATTTTATGTGTATTTACGATGACTTTAATAACCCCATCTCTAGCAAATGACTCGATTCTCCCCAACACTGATACAGGTTTTTTGATTGAAGCCCATTTTCAGATGTGCCAACATGGAGTGTGTGCAACTCCTTGTTGAAAATCAGCTCTTAGCTCTCATCACCATCATGGCGATTGGCCTGCTCATAGGCCGAATAAAAATTTTTGGTTTCCAACTAGGCGTCGCAGCCGTACTATTTGTCGGACTTGCGTTTGCCACCTTGGAGCCGGGAATCACTCTCCCACCTATCGTGTACACGTTCGGGCTCTCACTGTTTGTCTACACCATTGGTTTGGAAGCCGCGCCGGGTTTTTTCCACTCAATGCGAACAACCGGACTTCGGCTTAATATTTTCGGACTCATCACTATTTTCGTGATGACCTTTGTCGCCTTTGGACTCATCAAATACTTCGACATTTCCGGCGAATCTGGTGCAGGTCTGCTCACTGGTGCTTTTACTAACACCCCTGCAATGGCTGCTGTTGTTGATGCACTGCCATCATTTGTCGATAATGCAACCAGCGAAACCCTAGAACTCCCTGTTGTTGCATATTCCCTGACCTACCCCATGGGTGTTTTGGGTGTGATCTTATCAGTTGCCATTTTGTCACGAGTATTCAAAATCGACCATGACAAAGAAGCCGAAGAAGCAGGTGTGGCTCCCCATCCACTGCACACCCGCCGAGTGAAGGTAACGAAAGCTGGACTGCCATCTGTCAATAACATTCCTGTGCAGTTCGATCTGGAAGTCATCATTTCCCGAATCGAGCACCATGGCGAATTGTATCTACCGGAAGTAGGCGACCGAGTAGAACCAGGCGATATTGTTTCGGTGGTTGGCACAGATGAAGAAATCGAGAAGGCAGTAGAGCTCATTGGTGAAGCCCTCCCCGGTGATCCCACCCATGACGATCGACTGGACTATCGACGAATTTTCGTCTCCTCCAACACTCTCGTTGGGATCCCACTACGCAAACTACGCGGCACCATGCAGGGTTTGTTAGTGACTCGCGTTCGCCGAGGTGACCAAGACATCGTCGCTACCCCAGACACTGTGCTTCAATTAGGCGACCGAGTTCGCGTCGTCGCCCATCATGAACACATTGACCGTGCCACACGGCTGTTTGGTGACTCCTACAAGAAAATCTCCGATTTTAATCTGCTACCCATGTTACTGGGCTTAGCCTTTGGTATTTTGATCGGTCTGATTGCTGTTCCCCTCCCCGGTGGAGCATCGCTCAAACTCGGTAGCGCGGGTGGTCCACTAATTGTGTCACTGATCCTCGGATCTATCGGCCGCACTGGTCCCGTCGTATGGCAAATTCCTTTTGGCGCTAACCTAGCACTCCGACAATTGGGCATTACCCTATTCCTTGCAGGTATCGGCACTACCGCTGGCGCTGGATTTGGTAAAGCATTGCAAGATACTCAATCATTACTACTGATCGGCGTTGGCTCAATTATCACCATCATGTTTAGCTGCATGGTGATAATCATCGGCCACAAGGTACTCAAGATTCCATTCGGCCAAGCCGCTGGGATGATTGCTGGATTGCAAACCCACCCAGCTGTGTTGAGTTACGTTTCCGATCACACCAAAAACGAACTTCCGTCCATGGGCTATACCACGGTCTACCCCATGGCTATGGTGGCAAAAATCATCTGCGCGCAATTGCTATTGTTCCTATTATTTAGCTTCTAGCGCCCCACGGCTGGTAGATATTTTTCTAAGGCTCCCACTCCCCTTTGAGTGGGAGCCTTATTACCATTTAAATCAACTATGCTAACCTCGCCAGTCGTGCAGAAATGCCACAGACACGATGTCTACCAGCGTCCTAGGCTCAACTGCAGCTATGGCGGTCCGTGGGGATCATCGCAAATAAACACCACTTTCCTGTGAATTCCCCCTAAATGTGCTCAGACACCTGTTGCAGCTTAGATTAGCTCGTTAAAATATGAGGCTTGTAGTCCTGATTCACAGACACCTGTTTCCCGGTTATACCTTCCTATGCCGGGTAGTTGAACCAGTTTCTTCCTTCCTTTTGAAAGGCATCTAACTTGTCCAAACACTCATTGTTACTGCGCTCAATTGCCACCATGAGCGTCGTGGTCATCGCCGGAACTACCCTTGCTGGTTGCGGCGCTAAGCGCAGCACCGAGGCCCTGTGCGAATCCGTAACAACCCACCGATCATTGTATGACTCCCAACAATCCGCTGAAAAGGAACTGGGTCTAAGCGGCTACCTCACCATCGCTGCATCACTGGAAAACATCAAAACCATGTGGAGTGACTTTGCCAAAGTCGCCCCAGACGAAATCAAAGACGACGTCAAAGATGTATCGGATGCTTGGGATAGTATGAAAGAAGATACCCTCAGCGAAGACTGGGCCAAAACCTATGCTGCTGAGCTCAATAATGCGGCTGCCGAGGACAACGTCGATAATTTCATCGCATCGAACTGCAAGTAACGATCCGCAATGACCCTAGGCGTACTTTTCCGATTAACCGACACCGAAATAGCTCCACTATTAGACACCGACCTCAGCGATGACGATATCTTGTCCGTTCTCGACGATTTCGAAGAAAACGAACAGATCTTCGCCAAAGGTTGCGAAACTGATAAAGCATGGGAAGCAATTCACGCTACCTTGTGCCCCAATGACACACCGGTTCCCTTCGGACCATTTGGGGTCATTGGCGGCCGAGAATTACTGACCAATAGCTCTGTTGGTTGGTTCAATTACAAACAGCCAAAAGAAGTAGAGCTAGTAGCTAATTATCTTTTACGGCTTAATAATGACCAGTTCCAACAGCGCTACTTATCTATGCCGCATCAATTGCGATCTATAGAATTTGGCCCAACAGAGCTCACTTACTGCTTAGAGTGGTTGCAATCCATCCGGGATTTTTACCACCAAGCCGCAGCCGAAAAAGACCATGTGGTCTTCAGCGTGCATTTTTAACTAGTGTGGTCGACAACACTATCTGCAGCGAGCACGGGGGTTACATCGATGTGCCCACGCAGCTCACCTTTCTGGGCATAACCGCTGTTTTCTGGTAATACCCCAAGCAGCGGCACCCCCGTAACCTGTGGCAGTTCCGTCAAATTGAGAGTCATAGCTAAGTCAGGGGCATCGGGAAGGCTACCACCAATCAAACCAAGGACTGGTATCCCCCGATGCGTGGCAGCTTCCACTGTTAGTTCCGCCAGATTGAGAGAACCCAACCCAAGACTGGTCACGACAATCAACGAGGCTTGCAATGCCACCACTAGGTCCGCGAAGCTTTCCTCGTCGTTAAGGCGTACCAAAAACCCGCCTGCCCCTTCAACTAAAATCACGGTATCTGCTGGTGCAGCTGCCGCTAGGTCATGAATCTTCTGCACCATTTCAGCAACATAAAGGGTGCGCATCCCTGCGCGCCGAGCCGAAAGATTGGGAGCTAATGGCTCGGGGAACCGAATAAATTCAATCCCCGCAGTACCAGTCAGGCGCTCTATGGTGAATACATCACCCTCACCATCAGCTTCACCAGTCTGCACAGGTTTGACACAAAGAACAGTCCTCCCAGCACTTTCCAAATCCAACGCCAAAGCAGCAGTCGCAATAGTCTTACCAACATCGGTGTTCGTACCAGTAATGGCAATAATGGTCATGGTTAATCTCCTTGAAAGTATTAGAAACCAGATAGTCAAACTACTGACATGCTTGCGTAACAACCGCCGAAACTGCAGCACAAATTGCCGCGACTTCCGCTGAGCTAGAAATAAACGGGGGCATGGTGTAGACCAGTTTTCCAAACGGACGCAACCACACCCCATGGGCCAATGTGGTTTCCGTGGCGGCTTTCATATCGACCGGTTTTGTCAATTCCACTACCCCAATAGCCCCCAGCACCCGAACATCACACACACCAGGCTGCGTAGCTAGCTGCATCAATCCGGCCTTAAGTTCTTCTTCAATCCGCGGAACTTGGTATTGCCATGCCCCCTCAGCCACCAGTGCCACAGCTTCTGTTGCCACTGCGCATGCCAATGGATTAGCCATGAACGTTGGCCCATGCATAATAGCTCCACCACCAGCCGAGGAGTTAATCGCCGTGGCAACTTCCTCGGTGGTCAAAGTCGCAGCTAAACTCATAAATCCCCCGGTCAATGCTTTACCCAAACACAGGATGTCAGGCACAACTCCAGCCCCTTCGGTAGCAAATAAGGTGCCTGTACGCCCGAAACCTGTGGCAATCTCATCTGCCACTAATAAGATTTCGTGCTTATCACATAATTCCCGTATTGCCACCAACAGCTGGTCATCATGAAATAACATTCCACCTGCGCCTTGAACCTTAGGTTCAATGACAATTGCTGCCACAGTTTCATCAATAAGCTGCTCCAACTGTGCCACATAAGCAGCGATGACCTGTGGGGCGCTACCCCGAGCAGGTGGTTGTGGAGCGAAAATCTGTTCTGCGAGCACCTTGGTCCACATTGAATGCATGCCCCCATCGGGATCACAAATACTCATCGCAGCAAAAGTGTCACCATGATAACCACGCCGCCATGTTAATAATGTAGTGCGCTCACTTCTGCCTTTACCGCGTTGGTATTGCAATGCCATTTTGATTGCAACCTCAACCGCTACCGAGCCAGAATCGGAAAAGAAAACTTTCGTCAATGGCGCAGCAGTTATATCAATCAGTGCCTGTGCTGCACTTACTGCTGGGGCATGAGTTAAACCGCCAAACATGACATGACTCATCTGTTCTATCTGTTGATAAGCTGCAGCCACTAATCGCGGGTGACTATGTCCATGCGCCGCTGCCCACCAAGAGCTCATGCCATCAATCACCCTGCGGCCATCAGCCAGTTGCAGGTATGCACCATCAGTAGCTGCCACCACCACCGGATCCACCTTATTGGGGGTAGGACTGTAGGGATGCCAAAGATGCGCTTGATCGTAGGCCACCAGTTCGGCAATCGATGAATCGCAACCTACATATTTGCTGCTCAGTGTCTGGGGTGACGATATCATTCAGGTTCTCACTTCTTCGACGAAATTTTGGCACGCAAAAGCCATATTAAACAATGTTTAGGGAAATTATGCCAAAAGCGCTCACCCACCCCTAAAACTCGGCATAATACAAAATATGCCTGACACTAAACAACGTTCAACCTTATCAATCGAACACCCACAGATCGCCCCCACCCACCCACGAGCGACCTTTTCCCTTGTCAGCATCGAAGCCTGGGAACGCTTCAGTTTCTACGGCATGCAGGCAATTCTCGCCTTCTACCTCTACTATTCAACCACCAATGGCGGCTTCGGACTCGAAGAAAAACACGCCACCACACTCATCGGCGCCTACGGAGCACTCGTCTACCTATGCACCTTCGCCGGTGGCTGGCTCGCCGACCACATCCTCGGCGCCGAACGCACCCTACTACTCGGAGCCAACTCCCTAGTGATCGGACACCTGACCATGTCACTAGTCCCCACAATCGCTGGCCTCGCCATCGGACTAACACTCATCGCTGTTGGATCAGGATCCTTAAAAACCGCAGCGATTACCATCCTTGGAGCGATCTATAACAAAGACGACGAAACCAACCGTGAAACCGGATTTCAATATTTCTACCTCGGCATTAATGTGGCAGCAGTACTTGGGCCACTATTAACAGGATGGCTAGCAACCTCCTACGGCTTCCATTATGGTTTCTCTGCCGCTGCCCTACTCATGATCATTGGCCTAAGTCTCTACCTGCTCACTCGTAACCAGAGCTTCTGCAACCTTCCTGCAGAAACCCAGAAACGAATCTTCCAACCAGCAATCCCCATTTCCACAACCAAAAAAGTAGCAGCCATCAGCCTCGGCGTCCTTGCCCTGACAATTATCGTTGGTGGTACCGCCTTTGGCATCATCGAACCCCAAACCCTAGCGACCGCGTTATTAATCGTCACCTCCAGCGTCGCAGCCTTACTATTTATCTCCATGATCCGCTCACCCCACACCGAAAAAACTGAACGCCGCAAAGTGATCGCCTACATCCCACTTTTTATCTGCTCTGTGTGCTTCTGGGCCATGCTCAACCAAACATTCGGTGTGCTAGCTGTCTACTCCGATGTGCGACTCAACCGCATAATTGGCAGTTTCGAAATCCCCGCAGCCTGGACCCAATCACTAAACCCATTCTTTATCATCAGCTTGGCCCTACCAATCGCCTACTTGTGGACCCGCCTCGGCGACCGTGCACCTGCCTCAGGCACCAAAATGTCCATCGGCGTAATGATTGCTGCCTCAGGCTACTTCGTCTTCATCCCCTTCGCTGGCGGCGGCAACAACTCCACCCCTTTCCTAGTCCTAGCCTTAGCAATCCTCATCATCTCCATCGGCGAACTATGCTGCGGACCAGTCGGCATGGCAGCAACCACCAGCCATGCCCCTGAAGCCTTCCGCACCCAATTCTCCGCACTATTCTTTCTGACCATGGCCATCGGCACCGCACTAGCTGGCACAATCTCCAACTTCTACGACCCCACCTCCCGAGAAGCAGAAATCACCTACTTCCTCGGCTGCGGCTTCAGTGGCCTTATCATCGGACTATCAGCCTGGTACCTCGGCAAAAAACTACACGCCTGGATATAACTTTTCGACGCCAACAGCACCACAAAAGTACACCGTTGGCGTCGAAAAGCTTGTGAAGTTTTCTAAGATTCAGCATCCCCAGTAGCTGACCCTAAAGTTTCAACCAACTTGCGCGCTTCAACCACCGCTTTGGAACGCCCAGTCAACGCCGCAAAAGCCCGCAGTCCCCGCAACTCAAGAGCAGACTCTGGAGCAACCGCATCTGCAACCCCCTGTCGCACCTTGGGCAACAACTGCTCCACTGCCCGGACCACCTCCAATATCCCAATCTTCCGACCATCATAATCAGCAGCAAACGCCAACAACTCATCAAGAGTTTGCCACGCAAGCGCCAACAAACCCTCATCTGCAATTTCTACCAACGCGGCAACAAAAGACGGAATCTTCTCCAAGCGTGCTGACCAGTCAAGATAACTAATATCAACCCGCCATGGATCAATCAAACCCCGATTCCAAGCATCAACAAGAGCTTGCCGAGCAAACGGGACCGGCCCCTTGGCAGTCATCCGCTGAATCGCCAATACATTGATCAAAGTCTCCGGTGAAAGCAAATGCCGCCGATACGAAACCTGCTCAGCAAACTGCCCTACCGACTGATCGCAGCCATTTTGCTTCCACACCAAAATAGTGTCGGAAGCATCATCAACTAATGGAACATCTTCTACAGCAACGCCCAGACAATGCCGAACAAAAACCGCAAACGGCTCATTAGCCGTATCCACACCAAATGCCTCAGTCGTAGCAAACACCGCTTCGGCCTGGAAACTACGACATAGCTCGGCAATATTAACCCAAATGCTGGTCTCCGAATTAACCCGAACCTCAATGTCTCGCCCCTGAGCGCATTCCTCAATCTCACTCCACTCCGTATTTCGGAAATCAATTCGAAGCATAGCCAGATACAAATCAGTTACTAAGACCGGAACATTGGCATACCGATAATCATCAACTCGGAGCGCAAAGTCCGCAAAATTAATGGATAAATCCACAAAACTAGGCGTAGACAGCAAACAAGGTATCAGACCAGCATTTTCCAGAATCTGCTGATCCCTAGCAAATGACACAGTCCCACGTAATGGATTAGCTGCCTGGTAATTCAATGGGTCCTGCGCCCATGCAGCAATCGTACCGCTACGGGTTAATTCACTCGCACCTTGGACTGCGCGGATCGCGCCGGGAAAATCCGTTGCAGCCAACGCCACAAACTTTGCCCAAAACTCTTCTACCGCCACGGTGGAGAAATCAGTAGTCGCTGGCAACTGCTGTAATGCAGCAGCAGTATTGGCTACCGTTACGATTCCAGTTTCGAACCGCGGAACTTCCCACAATGGCGGAGCAGACTGCCATTCAACCTTGTGGAGAGTATCTTCTGTATGGAGTATGCTATTCACTACATCACCTTCTGTCTTCCAACACTATGACTGGTTCTTCATTCATTCAAGGATTCGCCTTTCTTCGAAAAACCTTGTTAGACAACCAACCAATCGCCACTGCGATTGTGGTTCATGCTGAGTTCACTCCAACTGGTTAGTTTCCGGCAAACGCTCACAGTTTTGTCTGTCGGTTTCCAACCGATGTTCCCCATACTATGGCAAACGCCTCCCCCATGAGCCACCCCTCACCGAAACACCCGCATAAACCCGCCCTGGAAACATTGACATTAATCACATTTATGTAATTTAACCCAACAATAACCCCTGCTACCACCTGAAAACGCACTACAAAAGTACTAACGCTCACCCGACTTTAGACTCAAAAACACCAAAACACCCTCAACCACAAGGAAGGTTGAGGGTGTTTAACTTTTAATGGCGCTGGGATTAATTACCAGCGAGCTTCTCACGCAAAGCAGCAAGCTGCTCATCAGAAGCCAAGGAACCACCTTCTACAGCAGCCTGATCCGCTGCGGCCGGAGCTGCCTCAGCGGACTCAGAGGAGTAGTTAGTAGCCTCAGAAGTAGCAGCTGCTTCAGCGGCTGCTACCCGATTACGCTCAATCTGCGCGGTGTGCAGCTGGAAGCGGCGCTCGGACTCAGCGTAGCGAGCCTCCCACTCCTGACGTTGGGCATCGAAGCCTTCAAGCCATTCATTGGTCTCAGGGTCGAAGCCCTCAGGGAAGATGTAGTTACCCTGCTCATCGTAGGAGTCAGCCATACCGTACTTCGAAGGATCGAACTCTTCGGTGTAGTCCTCATCAGCCTGCTTCAGCGACAGCGAGATACGACGACGCTCTAGGTCGATGTCGATGACCTTGACCATTGCTTCCTCGTTTACGCCCACAACCTGGTCGGGAACCTCGACGTGGCGCTGAGCAAGTTCGGAAATGTGAACCAAGCCCTCGATGCCTTCTTCGACCCGCACGAATGCGCCGAATGGAACCAGCTTGGTGACCTTGCCCGGAACGATCTGGCCCACAGCATGAGTGCGTGCGAATACCCGCCATGGATCTTCCTGAGTTGCCTTCAACGACAAGGAAACCCGCTCGCGGTCAAGATCAACATCAAGCACCTCAACGGTGACTTCGTCGCCAACAGCAACAACTTCATTCGGATGATCGATGTGCTTCCAAGACAGTTCAGAAACGTGAACCAGTCCGTCAACACCACCAAGATCAACGAATGCACCAAAGTTGACGATGGAAGACACAACACCCTTGCGGACTTGGCCCTTTTGCAACTGATGCAAGAACTCGGAGCGAACCTCAGACTGAGTCTGCTCCAGCCACGCACGACGAGACAGAACAACGTTATTACGTTGCTTGTCCAGTTCGATGATCTTCGCTTCGATCTGGGTACCGATATACGGATCGAGATCACGGACACGCCGCATTTCAACCAAAGAAGCAGGCAGGAAGCCACGCAGACCAATATCGAGAATAAGGCCACCCTTGACCACCTCGATGACAGTACCGGTAACGGCTTCGTCTTTTGCCTTGAGTTCCTCGATTGCACCCCATGCGCGCTCGTACTGAGCCCGCTTCTTGGACAGAATCAGACGGCCTTCTTTGTCTTCTTTAGTCAAGACAAGGGCATCAATCTGATCGCCAACCTGCACGACTTCATCAGGATCAACATCGTGCTTAATGGATAGCTCACGAACCGGAATGACACCTTCGGTCTTGTATCCGATGTCGAGCAGAACCTCGTCATGGTCAACCTTGACCACAGTACCCTCGACGATGTCCCCATCGTTGAAGTACTTGATGGTCGCGTCGACGGCTGCGAGGAAATCCTCAGTGGTGCCAATATCATTGATGGCTACCTGAGGAACGTTTTTGGAGGTCATATGTTAAGTGCTCCGAATAACGTAGGAATCGTTGATGGACATAGACACGTGTCTCTCAAAAACACTAGGTAATTGGTGTTTTTGATCCCACTTCAAATGCAACCAGCATTCTCCTACCTAAATGAGTTGCAGCAAAAGTCTAGACACGCTCGTGCAATATTACACCATTTCCCCAGCTAGAGCAAATAGAGTTGAATGCTGTGTCACACTCTAAACCTGCCCTACCAGAAGCATCTAAAGCCAATCAACGACACTGGGATAGCGATGCTGTCAACTACCATGCACGCCACGCTGATTATCTCCAAAGTTTCTATTGGTGCCCAGAAATGCTCCATGAGAAAGACCTGCAGCTTCTTGGTGACGTATCTGATAAAACCATCCTAGAGCTCGGGTGCGGTTCCGCGCCCTGCTCACGCTGGCTTGCTGAACGTTTTCCAACAGCCACTGTTGTCGGTCTCGATTTGTCCCGCGAAATGCTCCGGCATGCCACCACAGGTACTACCACCAAAGAAGCAACCAGCAGCTTGGCCCCATTAACCCCACAATCCCCGCCCAATCTGCACCTGATCCAAGCTGATGCCATCGCCCTCCCATTCAGCAGCAACAATTTTGACATAGTCTTTTCCGCTTTTGGTGCCATTCCGTTTATTGAAAACCTCCATCAGCTTTTCGGCGATATAGCCCGAATACTCACAACCAGTGGCCGGTTCATCTATGCCATTAACCATCCCATGCGCTGGGTTTTTCCTGATGACCCCGGTAGCGCTGGATTAGTGGCCGCTATTTCCTATTTTGAAACGGCTTATGTCGAAACCACGGGAGATGAAATCACCTATGCCGAGTTTCAGCACACTTTCGGCGATCATGTTCGGGCACTTCACACTGCTGGTTTTGTACTAACAGATGTCCTTGAACCATCATGGCCGCCAAACCTGCAACAAACTTGGGGCCAGTGGTCACCCTTGCGGGGCAAAATTTTTCCCGGCACCGCTATTTTCATTGCAGAACTTATCGCCACCCCGAGTCAAAAATAGCACCTACACCAATCATGACCATCAGACTTTTATTCACTTTCGACCATGCTCAGAGCATTGCGTGCCCGCCCCCTTATGAATCATAACTTTCGATGCTACCTGCAATAATTTCCCTCAGAGAAATCCCGATCGGACAAACTCATTCCGCCGATATGCTGCTAATCACTTTTGGTTGTGACCGGTTTTTTCCGGTTT
>JBHACV010000106.1:0-13661 GCA_041854705.1 Corynebacterium sp. | reverse complement strand
CCAACGTGGGGAAAAGAATAAAGAACTTGATCCGTGGACCACAGTCGCGAGCCAGCAGGAGGTGTGTCTGCTGTAATTTTTTCAAATAATGGCCATGTGTATTCTGCCAGTGTGCCCCGCCGCAATCGTAGCGCTAGCTCTTCGGCATAGTCGAAATGCCAAATTTGAGCCATTGCCTCTGGGTTGACTGCAATCAATCGAGGATCGGTAAGATACTTGGCATCAGCATATATGCTGCTACTTTTCTTCTCGGAGCCTCTGGCTTGTGCTACTTTTATAGCAAAATTAGCCAGCCACTCAGCAACAAATTGAGTGGTCAATGTAGAGGCGAGCAGCTTATCCAATGCCCAATTGAGCATATTGGTGGTGGGGCAGGCAGCAAAGATCAGTGGGCGTACTGTGGCATCACGCAAGGCATAGCTTAAATCACGCTCGCCATCTGTAACCCACTGCTCCAACGATACTCTCGAACGTGGCCAGCCAGTGGATTGCTCAGCGGTGATCTGTACGCCGCACGCCAGCAAGGCATCAAGATAATCAAGGGCAATCTGACAGTTACGACCCGAGCGAATTGTTACGCTACCGCTGAGATGATCTTGTGCTAGGTCTAGTGCTTGCAACAGATCAGAACTGTTGGTACTAAGCAAACTGGTGGTGTTTCTTGTTGCAAATAGATTCATAATCCAATCTGCAAGTGCTTCTGGGTCCGTTAGCAACACCTCCCACTGACCGATCTGCTTGAGTGCATCGATATATTCCATTAAGTTCCACGCCAATGGTGGAGTGGTTGCCACCGCCATCCCCACCTTGGGGTCTCGCCTCGCCGCGGCAGCAAGACTAGGGAGCAATTTCTGGAGTTGGGCGTGTTTGGTGTTCACGAAACCACGGGTGTGTACATAGCGAGAAAGAAATGCAATTTGGACCTCTTTAGGCTTATAGCCTGCATTTCTACCGAGTCGTACAAGATCCTGTATATTTGCTGCAAATATTTCAAAACCTTTGCGTGCGCGATCAAGAATTAGGTCGGCAAAGTATTCATATGCAGCTTTAGCTGGCATACGAGCGGCTGCATCACGTGATTCTGCTGTGAATTCTTTTGTTCCTATCACCCCGAGTGCTGCAAATTCCTGAAATGCACCGCGATGGCGATGGTCATCGATTGGTATATTAAATGCTCGTTCTGCCTCTCTAGCTGCGGAAAAACATTGTTTGGCCATCCGATCATTACCTACAGCTTTGAAGATCCGCGCCCCCTCTTCCAAAAATGTGGGCACAAATTGTGGTGCAGACTCCAGCAACTCATCCCGGGTGCTTCGGAAATACTGTAGGGTTGCGCTGGGGCGTGATTTCGCTTGTCGACGTATCCGATCGATTTCCTTGACCAACTTCAAGGCCCGTGGTGCGTCCGCAGGATTCTGCAAAATTGGCCACGCTGGGAATCCAATTGCACGCGGGCGAACAAAACCCACAGGTTGTAATGTCTGTGGATGCAACTGGAAAGCTTCCAACATTGCGGCCTCAGCATCAGCTAAAGCTTGGGGAACCAAACGCACCACAACTAAGTCCGGGAGAGTATCAGTGGTAAAACTGGCTGCCACCAATGGGGTGTCTTGTTTGGACGGGGAATAACGGATCTGATCGATGCTCATGGTGGGTCTTTCTCGGTTTGGCAATTGAGCCAGTGTGCCACCACAGCATGGTATGAACCGTCTGTGCTGTGGTGATGCACGTGTTGTGTTGGTAATCACATCCTAGCGAACTGGTCCGACATGACTATGAAAATCACGACGTAAACGCCAGTAAGGTGGCGTTTACGCGCTGATGACTAGTAACCACTATCTTAGGGTTAGGACAAGTGCAGTGCATGTTTTTCGGAACGGTAACGGTGCCACACTTCCGGAAATAATTGGGAAAAAGGTTTCAATGGTGGGCTGCCAGGAATAGTGGGGCGAGCCCCATCCCATAGATAGTGGTGGGTTTTCCAAACCTCTGTGGCAGGTGCAACATGAGTTTTGCGAAGCCAATTACCAGGAAGGAAAACACTTCTACCCGCACCGCTGCGCTTATCGCTGATAACAAGCTGGCGGGCAAGAAGTTCACTGCGTGCGGCGTCTAGGGTTTGCTTTTTCCAGCCATTCCATTTTTTCACCAGTGCATCAGTGGGAGATATCAATGTAAGCAGTTGCAGAAAATAGCAAGCAGCGGGTTCACTAAGATTTAGTTCGGTAGCTACTTGCGCTACAGTTTCTGGCGCGGTGACTAAAGGACTTTGTGGAGTTCCTAGTGGTGTAGTGCCATTTTTTAAATACTCCAAAAGATCATCTAAATGGCCTTCGGATAAAAACGTGAGCGTGGGGTCTTGCAGTATTGTGAGTTGCTCGATTCGGTTCGCAATATTCCAAGCTTGCGCTGTTTTGGGTATAGCTGTTTGCGTTAACACCATGAGGAAAGTGAAAATGTGAAACGGCCTGGTAGCTGAATTCACAAGTTCTAAGTCTGAATCTGTATCAAAATAGAGTTGGGGATCTGGTGCATAAGCAGGCTGAAGTTTGTTTAAAGCTGCAATATCCTCATCGCAGATTGTGATGGTGAAATTACCACAAAACTCCTGCCAGGCAGCCTTGATAGCAGAAACGCTGGGGCCGTCATGGAGAAAACCCTCATGCCATGATGCTGCCTGTAGCTGATCGAAGTCATAGTGAACGAACTGAACTATAGTCCGAGCTTGGCGTGCTTGCGTAGTGGTAAGACCAACTCGTTTACAATCTGCGGAGTCGTAACTAGTTTGATAAGCCGTCTTTGTAACGATACCGGAATACAAAAGTTGCCACACCAACGGTGGTAATGGGGTTACTGATGCGAGCTGGGATCCGATTTTTTCCAATTGTTTGGTAATAGCATGCCGATTATTATGGTTTTCTTCATGCCAATCGAGTGTTGCTTTAAGATGAAACTGGAACTCTTCTTTTGGCAAAAACCACTGATCTTGCCGAACAAAGTTTTTGGGCGTATTGAGCGCGGCACAGGGATCTGCAACAATTTCTGGATCCCAGATAGCAATGGAACCCCATTCTGGTCGATCAGGATTCCAGTCTTGTTGCATTATTGCTATATTTTGCTGCCAGCGTTGATCCAAAGTGGCACGATCATCAGAGAAGTATCCTCGATGGTATTTTCCTAGCAAACCAATTTCAGCCATCCAATGAAAGAGCTGCACAAGTTCTCGAACAACGCTAATGGGAATTCCCGGTGCAGCAAGTTTAGTTAACACGAGTTTCTCTTTTGCGATGAGTCGTACCGGAGAATCGAATTTATTGGCAAATGCATTAACCCGCCTACTATGAGGCTTGGGATTACTGAGCTCAAGAGCCGTGTTAAAGACATCACCAAGTTCGCTGACATGCATAGACCACCGCTCTAAGAGCATAGTGGTTTTAAGGCTCAATGCTGGGGGCGCAATGATTTTTGCGCTACTAGTGTCCTTGAAACCTATAAGCATGCGAGCCAGATAAGGTTGGGAATTATTAGTAGTTTGTGATGCTGGTAGTGCGTGGTTTTCCATCGCTACTTCAAGAAGAATCCCCGCCACTGCCACGGCAAGAGTTTCATCGCCAGAAACGAAAGCAAGAATCTTCGTGGGGTCGTCGATAAGCTCTTGTGCTTGATCTGTGCTACAGCTGCGAAGTGCAGCGCTGGCTGCCTCATTGCGAACCGAAAGCTGGTGGAAGCCAAGATAAGGAAGCCGAGAGAGGGAAATTTCAGCACCAGAACTATCTAACGACGGTGCAATACGGGTACCACTGACATGATCTGCAAGATGAACGGAATTGTTCTGCAAATCATTTTCCAGATACCAGAAACCACCACCAGGGCGACGGATAACACTGGTGTACACATTAAGGGTTTCAAAGCATCCTAATGGTGAGACCCAACGACCAGGTCTATTATGTGAATCTGGTGCAGTGTTTTCAAAGATGAAGCCAGTGAGCATACCCGCATGGGTACCAAAAGGGGAGTCTTGGGTACTGGGAGTGGCAGGTCGATAGAAAGCATAATTCGGCTTGAGTTTCCAATTTGCTGCCGAGAAATCGAAATTCAGAAAGCTAGTGTCCAGTCCTGGGAGGGAATTGGAAAGCAGGCTAGCGGAAAATTCCGCGGTTGTTAGTGGAGTGTCACTAGGTAGCACGGTGATCTGGTCATCATGGAAACCAGTAGTGGTGTAATAAGGGTGTGTACCCAAGACGGATCCACTGAGATTACCGGTAGGCGTTGCACCACTTGTAAGTTGTTGGCTACCCACTTGAAGCGTGTCATCAATAATGCGGGAATCACCAAGTGTGGTGCTGTGGCGATACTGCTTGGGATAGTCAGTTACCGTTTGATCTCCTGACCAGTAGCACATCCATTTGTAGCTGCCTTTAGGTTGGTAGGTAATGAGAATGTGCTCCTGCAACTGGTACACACTTTCTACTTTTTCTACAGCCGGAATGTCATAGGATAAGACGGTAGTACCATCAATGAGAGTCGCAGAGGTTTCGCAGACCACCGCAATATGCGGGAAACAGGGAATAATTGCAATAATATCTGCTGGATCAATAGCTGCCATAACCTCTTCAAATGCGGGCCAAGTGTACTCTGCTAAGGTGCCATTGCGCAGTTTGGCAGCAAAAATCTCAGCAGTGCTGCTGACCGACTGTAGATGCGTGGCAATTCTTTGGTAGTAGTGATAATCCTTGGAATTGGTGTTCAGTATTCGAGATTCAAGCCATTCTGTAACTAACTTTGTTGCTGATTCAAAAGACAGAACTTTGTTAATGCGGCCAAGTACATCTCGTGGATTCAGATTGAATAGCAAATGCTGATACATCGCAGAGTTGCGAAAATTTATTAGTTCTTTTTGGCCTGAGTGTAGCCAGTACAGAAAAGAGGTGCTGGCATGGAATAACTTTCCTACCTTTGTAGCTTTAGTTGCTAGGAGCACCTCAACATAATCCAGATGGAAATGTTGCCGAAGAACAGGGATCTCGCCTTCAATATATTCAGCATTATGCTCGATCGCGGATAGTAGATCTGCATTCGAGGGTGTGAAGAAACGCGGATTAGGATGCCAGAACAGGGAAAAGAGCCATTCGTTGAATTGTTTCTGATCTGCTACTAACTCCGTCCATAATCCGGTTGCTTGTAAGACAGTGACATAAGTATCAATAGACCAAGCGCGCGGACAGCCTGTTAATAGAATGTCAGCTAACGACGGATCTACCTGTAGTGCTGGTTTAAGTAGTGGAAGTACTTTCTTCAGGCTGGAATTGGGGGAATTGTTGTAGCCATTAGTACGCAGATAAGCAGCAATAAAGCGGATCTGCTCACTTTCTGGATCCAACTGGGCATTCAAACTCAGCTTTTTCAGATCATTGAGCAGGTTTGGGTAAGCTGGGATGCCAGATTTTGCCACATTAAGCATCAGGTCATGTAATTGGTTCAAGGCTACTTGCGGCTCTAACTGGTCCATAATGCGTTGCACTTCGGCGGAGATCTCTTTAGCCGAAACCGCATCCAAAACCAGGAACTCGGTAAAAACTGCTTGGCGCCGAGCTTCATCGATAGCAAGATTAAAGTTACGCTCGAAGGTGCGGGCTTTCCCGAAAAGCTGTTTGGCGTATTGCTTATTGCCCACCTGGGCAAAGATTCGGGCAGTCTCTTCCAGAAAACAGGGAACAAGTTGTGGTGCAGTGGAGCTTAACTTAATGGCTTGGGTTTCATTCTGATGCTTGACCTTGCCAGCCTTTATTGGAGCATAGCGTCTAGTCCATCGTAGGTGATCAACAAGTTTTAAGGCAGTTGTAGCATTGTCGGGATCAGCAACCATAGCTGCCGCAAGGAAGTTTTCCGGTTGATCTGCGGTAAAACCAACAGTGGTATGTCCAGTTTCAGTGCATTCTAAAATACCAAGAACTAGAGATTCAGCCTCAACCCCAGCTGCTGGGACCAGACGAACTAGTGGTCCAGTAGTCAAGAATGGTGCTTGAAAAGATAACGCCATGAGGGCACTATCAGTGTCAGTTTTGGTTGGGTGAATTGTAGTAATACTCATTTTTATTCCTCAAACAGCAGACAAACAACACAACCTAGGGCAATTCCAAACCAACTGAGGCATCCCAGACTGGGTAACCATACTTGTGTGTTTTGATGGTTTCATGCCACATAATGGGAGATGGGCGTAGCGGAAAATCTCCGATTATGGTCAGATTGAGCAGATAATCACACCAAAAATCCTGGTGAATGGGATGTTTTAGTGGTGAACTGTGGAACTGACATGGGATGGGCCTTGGGTTGTTGTGGTTATGACGCGTTCATTTTAGGAAACCAGTCCGACACGGTTAGCTCATCAGTATGTAAAGGTTCTTAGCTGGCGAGAGCACCTATCCCCGCAATGGCACCCTTACCCATGGTGAATTTGGATCGGTAAATGCCAGTGCAAATAGGGAATCAAATCCGGTGAGAACCTCAAAATCAATGGGTTCGTCAGAAAGCCACATGGCGCGTCCCCACCAGAAGCTCAGGGCGACTTGCTGCCAACTGGCAAATGATTTTTGCAACTCGGCAACTGCTCGGGCGGCGTAGTGCTGTCCTTCTTCTGGGGTAAACCAGCCAAGCCCTACAGATCGGCCAGCGATTGCCTCCACCCGCACAAGGTCCCACGCTCTAGTGGTGTGGGGTAGCTTGTCGGGAGCGACTGCCTGAAACTGTGGGTGCAGATATATGTGGATCCACTTGTGAAAACACTGGGTCCACCGTTGGGGATCCATACCATTAAAGAAAAACAAATGCTCTAGAAAACTAGCCTGTAGCTTCACATATGATTCGAAATCCGCTGGACTGAGGTGTTTAACTTGGTGGCTAAGCCGATCTGAGGGTTTAAGAAAAGCATCAAAGACAGGGGAATATCCACCACATCCTAGGAGATCATTACAGAATCTGTGAGCAGCGTCTACATTAGGCACACCCCATTGGTTGGTCAGGGCTTTTTCCAGTTGGGAGCGGAGAATAGGGCTTTTCAGTTTGGTGGCTGGTGCATCAATGGGTTGGGGGTCTCGGTAGGGTAAACCGAAGCATGCTTGCCGCACCACATCTGGGTCGGGGATGGGGTTCTTCCACTTAAAACCTTTCCATGGGTATTGTCGCGGATGGGCGAATTGGAAAGATACAGGTGTCACGGTGACTGGCATGCCCCACAGATTACACAAGAAAACACGACAACACAGTAGGTTTTACCTAAGAGTATTCTCTGCTAATTTTAGGGCAAGTTGACTGAAAAACCGGCGTTGGCGGTGCTAAATTATGGTTTTATGCAACATTTTCTTTCCGACGTCTCATTACAAAAAGCTTATGACCGAGCCGTTGGGGGTGCACCTTCTGCCACCAATCGTTCTGCTAATCCCAAGAATATGTTGCAAGTGCTTCTAGATGTTGAAGCTGCTTTGAGGTCAAACGAGTTTGTCTTAGAAGTGGCTGATACTACCGATCCGGGGTTTCATTCAGCAGTGGTGGTTACCAATTATCGGATCCTCATTGGAATCGGGCCGAAACAGCTGAAGTCGATAGATATTGACCTGCTCACTGGGGTTAAGCTCAAAGAAGAAGATGGTTATGCACTGGAACTACGGGTCTTTGGTGGTGTTTATACAATTACTGGCTTGGGGGTGAAAGGGGTCAATCGGATTGTCCATGCGTTGATCTGGGTGAGTCACTACTTAGTAGAGCCACCAGAGTCTGCCAAAGTAGAACACAACGCCGATGAAATCTTCGAATCTTGGCTGGAGTTGCAGCAGCGTTTTGGCGAGTCGAGTTTTACTCCAGAAGAGATGCAGGATCAACTGGCGGAAGTCTTGGCAGATAAGAGGTGGTATTAATGCAGCAACAAGGCCCGAGAGATGAGTTTTCTTCTTATACCCCCGTCCCAGAAGAATACTTCGGTGCCGATTTACTACCTGACCCTGTTTTCCCATCACCTCATGATCGTGCGGAGACACTGCAGGGCACGACAGAGACTCCGCCCAAACCAGTGATTCAGCTTTCGGTTGCTCAGCAAGTACTGCTGGCGGTGATTATTGTTGTGATTGTTTGTGTGGTTGTTTTTGCGTTTTTCTGACATGTACAAAAGGTGAGTGATTCCCAGCTCACCTTGGCTGCAAGTGTGTTTCAGCTGAGTGTAGGGTGAGGCGACGATAAGCAAATCGCTCCAAGACCCGATAGAATCAATCATCATGCTGCCAAAGTCACGTATCGTCTCAGTGATCATTCTGGGCATAGGGTCAGCGCTTGCTGCGGCAGGCTTGTTGTTTCCTCATGTCGTGGTTACCGATGCTCGGATGCCATTGAGTTTGGAACAGACCACAATGACTTTGGTTGATCCCAATGGCACCCAGCGCAGCAATGTTGATGGCAGTATGTATGTTGGTCCCATGACCAAGCAATATCATTCGCAGGTGGTTCCCCCAATAGAAGATGATCTTGCAACCGCACGGGTCGGGGTGAGCCTGATGCGTGGGGATAATAATACCGATCAAACCGACCTTGACCGCCTTATCGAGGCTACTCTGTGGACTTATAGCTTTGAGCGCAAATCTGGTATTAATACCTCTTCCGCCAAAGTGGTAGATACGCCAGCTACTGGTGCTGCCGATGTGGCATTCTCGGGCTATTGGGTGAAGTTTCCTACCGACGCCGAACGCACCTCTTATGATGTCTTCGAGCCCACCTTGCGACGTACTGCGCCCGCGGTTTTTCAGGATGCCTCTGAGCGGAACGGTCGCACCATCTATCGGTATCGTCAAGAGATTCCACCGACTAACGTTGCTGAGTTATATCACGCAATGTTCAACACGGTTTCTATTCAGGTAGAACCACCGGCGGAGGAACCAGCAGCAGAAAATCCTGAAGGTGAGATTCCTGCGGAAGAGGCGCCACCAGAAGAAACCCCAGAAGGGGAGGAACCAGCCGCAGAGGAATCAGCAGAGCCCGAAACTATCACTGGCATGCTATTCCATTCTGGGTTCCGCGACTTCTATGTCGATCAAATCTCCGGCATGATCGTGGACATGGAAGAAAACACCATTGACTACTATGGTGATGTCAATGGTGAAAAATTGGCAGATGCTCGGTTATTTGCCGGTAAGGTCGATGATGCACAGGCAGCTGGAATGCTTGCACAGGTAGAAGATCTGCAAGATGGGTCGATACCACGAACCATTGCTTGGGTTGTATTTGGAATAGGATGTGTGCTTTCCCTGCTTGGCCTCGCCGGATGCTTCCGTTTCGGTCGCAAACGTTAGGAATGTTGGCTTTGCCACAATTAAAAGTCGAGACATTTGTTTTTGGCACTGCTAAGGTGTTGGCAAGCCCCGCACTAACACACTAAATGCACAATGGGCAAACCCGCACTTTACAATTGCGTAAAAAACCTATAGCATAGTTCTTTGCGCTGGAATCCCTATCACTTCAGTAGTCCACGACCTTGTTCAACCTGGCAGGTAAGCCAATTTGACAAGGTCTGTTAGTGCTATCTGCAGATACCGATTCCCTTGCAGACCGAAATGCTCATTTACCAGCGGTTTTGGTGGTCAATATTGCGGGGCCACCATCCGCGCGAGGTGCTGGAAGGACCCATCTTGGCAGTCTCCCGCCAGACCAAGGCCGTAATCCCTGGGGCTCCCGAACGGAAGTCGTTCGCGAAGATCAACTCACCCATCGAGGTCCCAGGCCTTTTAGATATTCAGCTGGAATCCTTTGCTTGGCTGATCGGCACGCCGGAGTGGCGTGAACGTCGGCAAGCAGAATTGGGCGAGGGTGTTCGCGTCACAAGCGGACTTGAGGACATTCTTGAAGAACTCTCACCCATTCAGGACTTTTCCGGCAACATGTCCTTAACCCTGTCCGAGCCGCGATTCGAGGAGATGAAAAACTCCATCGACGAGTGTAAGGACAAGGACATTAACTACTCCGCGCCACTGTATGTGACCGCAGAGTTCGTCAATAATGACACCCAGGAAATCAAGTCCCAGACCGTATTCATTGGGGATTTCCCGATGATGACCGAAAAGGGCACCTTTATTGTCAATGGCACCGAGCGCGTTGTTGTTTCGCAGCTGGTGCGCTCTCCGGGTGTTTATTTTGACCAAACCATTGATAAGTCCACCGAACGTCCCCTGCATTCTGTGAAAGTGATCCCTTCCCGCGGTGCGTGGTTGGAGTTCGATGTGGATAAGCGCGACACCGTAGGTGTGCGTATCGACCGCAAACGCCGTCAGCCAGTGACCGTGCTGCTGAAGGCTCTAGGCTGGACCACCGAGCAGATCACCGAACGCTTCGGCTTCTCGGAAATCATGATGTCCACCTTAGAAACCGATGGCTGCGCCAATATGGACGAAGCTCTGTTGGAGATCTACCGCAAGCAGCGCCCTGGTGAACAGCCAACCCGTGATTTGGCGCAGTCATTGCTGGAGAACTCTTTCTTCAAGGCGAAGCGTTATGATTTAGCAAAGGTGGGCCGGTATAAGGTCAACCGCAAGCTTGGACTTGGCGGCGATAACGAGGGTTTGATGACCCTCACCGAAGAGGACATCGCCACCACCATCGAGTATTTGGTGCGTCTGCATGCTGGCGAGCACTCGATGGTTTCACCAAACCACGAGCTGATCCCAGTAGAAACCGATGATATCGACCACTTTGGTAATCGTCGGTTGCGTACTGTTGGTGAGCTCATTCAGAATCAGGTCCGAGTGGGCCTGTCCCGCATGGAGCGTGTTGTGCGTGAACGCATGACCACCCAAGATGCTGAGTCGATCACTCCAACGTCTTTGATTAACGTTCGTCCCGTATCGGCTGCCATCCGCGAGTTCTTCGGTACCTCACAGCTGTCTCAGTTTATGGACCTGAATAACTCTTTGTCGGGTCTTACCCACAAGCGCCGTCTGTCCGCGCTCGGCCCGGGTGGTCTGTCCCGGGAGCGTGCCGGTATTGAGGTGCGCGACGTGCACGCCTCGCACTACGGCCGCATGTGTCCCATTGAAACACCTGAAGGTCCCAACATCGGTCTGATTGGTTCGCTTGCGTCTTATGCGCGGGTCAATTCCTTCGGTTTCATCGAGACCCCTTACCGCAAGGTAGTCGATGGTGTGGTCACCGATCAGGTGGATTACCTCACTGCTGATGAAGAAGACCGTTACGTTGTTGCCCAGGCAAATACCAAATTTGATGCGGATGGTCGTATCACTGAGGATCGCGTAACCGTGCGGTTGAAGAAGGGTGACATCCAAGTCGTTAATGGTAAAGACATTGACTACATGGACGTTTCCCCACGTCAGATGGTGTCGGTAGCGACCGCCATGATTCCATTCCTCGAGCACGACGATGCTAACCGTGCCTTGATGGGCGCAAACATGCAGCGTCAGGCTGTGCCGCTGGTGCGTTCCGAGGCGCCACTGGTTGGTACTGGTATGGAGCTACGCGCCGCTTATGACGCCGGTGATCTTATTATCAGTAAGAAGACTGGTGCGGTAGAAAACGTTAGTGCTGACTACATCACCATTATGGGCGATGATGGTATTCGTGATACCTACATGTTGCGTAAGTTCGAGCGCACCAACCAGGGCACATCCTATAACCAGAAGCCACTGGTAGACATTGGTGACCGAGTCGAAGTTGGTCAGGTCATTGCCGATGGTCCCGGTACTCACAATGGTGAAATGGCACTGGGGCGCAACCTGCTGGTTGCATTCATGCCATGGGAAGGCCACAACTATGAGGACGCTATTATCCTCAACCAGCGGTTAGTGGAACAAGACATCTTGACCTCGATTCACATCGAGGAACATGAGATCGATGCCCGTGACACCAAACTTGGTGCTGAGGAAATCACCCGGGAAATCCCGAACGTTTCCGAAGATGTGCTCAAGGATCTTGATGAGCGCGGTATTGTGCGCATTGGTGCTGATGTGCGTGATGGTGACATTCTTGTCGGTAAGGTCACCCCAAAGGGTGAAACTGAACTGACGCCAGAAGAACGCTTGCTGCGTGCTATCTTTGGCGAGAAGGCCCGCGAAGTGCGTGATACCTCCATGAAGGTACCGCATGGTGAGACCGGTAAGGTCATTGGCGTGCGCCACTTCTCTCGCGAAATGGATGACGATCTTGCCCCTGGCGTGAATGAAATGATCCGGGTCTATGTGGCCCAAAAGCGCAAGATTCAAGACGGCGATAAGCTTGCTGGTCGCCACGGCAACAAGGGTGTGGTTGGTAAGATCCTGCCACAGGAAGACATGCCATTCTTGCCAGACGGAACTCCAGTGGACATTATCTTGAACACCCACGGTGTGCCTCGTCGTATGAACATCGGTCAGGTGCTGGAAGTCCACCTTGGATGGCTTGCTGCTGCCGGTTGGAAGATCGACACTGAGGATCCTGCCAATGCAGAGCTACTCAAGACTCTGCCTTCGGATCTTTATGACGTACCAGCTGGTACGCTCACCGCAACTCCAGTTTTCGATGGTGCCTCCAACGAAGAATTAGCTGGGTTGTTGGCTAATTCGCGTCCAAACCGCGACGGCGATGTGATGGTCAATTCCGACGGTAAAGCCACGCTTTTCGACGGTCGCTCTGGTGAACCATTCCCATTCCCAATTTCGGTTGGCTACATGTACATCCTGAAGCTGCACCACTTGGTGGATGAGAAGATTCACGCTCGTTCAACTGGTCCATACTCCATGATTACCCAGCAGCCGTTGGGTGGTAAGGCCCAGTTTGGTGGTCAGCGCTTCGGTGAAATGGAGGTGTGGGCTATGCAAGCCTATGGTGCTGCCTACACCCTCCAGGAGCTTTTGACCATTAAGTCCGATGACGTGGTGGGTCGTGTGAAGGTCTATGAAGCCATTGTCAAGGGTGAAAACATCCCAGACCCCGGCATTCCAGAGTCCTTCAAGGTGCTGCTCAAGGAGTTGCAGTCGTTGTGTCTGAACGTGGAGGTCCTCTCTGCTGATGGCACCCCGATGGAACTGTCCGGTTCTGATGATGATGAATTCGACCAGGCAGGTGCTTCTATGGGCATCAACCTATCGCGCGACGAGCGTTCCGACGCTGACATCGCCTAATCGTGCCAGGTCTGCCGCAGCAATGTGGCAGGCGGAAACCTAAGAGAATCAGTTCAAGAATTTTTACGATCCCTAACTTTTAGGGTGAAAGGGAGTTACGTGCTCGACGTCAACTTCTTCGAAGAGCTCCGCATCGGCCTGGCCACTGCCGACGACATCCGCCGTTGGTCCAAAGGTGAGGTCAAAAAGCCGGAGACCATTAACTACCGTACCCTCAAGCCCGAGCGGGACGGCCTGTTCTGCGAACGTATTTTCGGTCCTACCCGGGACTGGGAATGTGCCTGTGGTAAGTACAAGCGTGTCCGCTATAAGGGCATTATCTGCGAACGCTGCGGTGTTGAGGTAACCAAGTCCAAGGTGCGCCGTGAGCGCATGGGCCACATTGAGCTAGCTGCACCTGTGACCCACATTTGGTACTTCAAAGGCGTGCCATCACGGCTTGGCTATCTGCTCGACCTAGCACCAAAAGACCTAGAGCGGATTATCTACTTCGCGGCTAACATTATCACCAGCGTT
>JBHACV010000105.1:0-20456 GCA_041854705.1 Corynebacterium sp. | reverse complement strand
TCTTCCAGCTTTTTCTTATCGGATACCTACTAGAGCATGAATCATACCTAGTTCCGCTGCGCCTCACGTATGAGATTTCTAAATCAGCACGGGGACCGATGTCTTTACGATGCCACGAAGCCACAGTGGAAAGTAACTAGTTTCCAACTTCCCCGAAAGGTTAGTTCCCGTGAAAATCGCCCTCAAGATTATTCTGACGCTGCTCGCAGTGATCGTTCTATGTGGTGTTGGTCTTGTACTACTTCTGCAGTCAGCAGCCAATGACACCGTCACCAAGGATGATGGAGTTGCCCAAGGCTACTACGAGAAAATTGACTACACCGAACCCTTAGAAGCAAAATACGCTGATCTTGGCCCCCACTCGGTACAGCATATTACGCTACCAAGTGAATCAGCCACTACTGGTGAATTCCATATCTTCGTACCTAATTCTGAACCTACTATTCCCAAACCCCTTGTGGTGATGGTTAATGGTACAAATACACCAGCTTCTACCTACCTTCCGGTGTTGGAACACCTCGCCAGCTGGGGTTTTGTTGTTATTGGTAATGAAGACCTACAAAGTGGCAGTGGAGAATCTACCTCTGAAACCCTAGATTTTGCCTTAACCCAAAATGACACCCCAGAAAGCCCAATTTATCAACGTATCGACCCAGCCCACATCGGTATTATGGGACATTCGCAGGGCGGTGCAGGTGCAATCAATGCTGCTACCAATTATCCCAATAGTAATAAATACACATCCTTCTACACCGCCAGCGGTATATCCCACTTCATTGCCAAACAAAATAGTGGTGACTATGACATCAGCAAGCTTTCGATTCCAGCATTCCTTATCTCCAGCACTGGTGGTGAAGACCGGTTCTTTGTCAGTTCGCATAAAGCACTAAAAGCCAACTTTAATGACATAAAATCCGGAAAGCCCACTATTAAAGCTCGACGTATCGACGTCGATCACAAGGATGTCTTAGAATACGCCGACCCCTATATGACCGCTTGGTTTTTATGGACTCTCAACAACGACCCCACTGCCAAAGAGGTCTTTAGCGGTGCTAACCCAGAACTTGCAAGCAATCCAACATGGCAAGATTTTGAAACCAAAAATCTCTAACCAGCACTCTTAATGCATTGACGCCCACCCCAGCATCGGATTATGCCTGTGGGCGTCGATAAGCATGACAAACCAAAACCGCCTCCCTAACTTTGTGGGGAGGCGGTTTTGTACAGTGTAGGGTTTAACCCTGACGAGCCTTGAAACGTGGCTCTTTTTTGTTAATCACATAGACTTTGCCACGACGGCGCACAACCTGAGCACCCGGCTTGTTCTTCAGCGACCGAAGGGAATTACGGACCTTCATCGGGCGCTCCTTTCTAGTTGCGGCTTACACAGTTCTTCTGGTGATGCAGCAAAAGCCGATCAGCCAATGACACGAGGGACAATATTATCCCACTTCTACTCGAAAAACCAAACCCACCGAGGATAGGCCTAGGATTAAGATCATGAGTCGTGAGCAGATCATTGAAATCCTTGGCACTAAGGCCCATATTGACCCAGCTACTGAGGTCGCAGCACGAGTGCGATTTCTCAAAGAGTACCTAGCATACTCCCATACCAGAGGGTTTGTCTTGGGCATTTCTGGTGGGCAAGATTCCGCACTCGCAGGTCGATTGGCTCAATTAGCCGTCAAAGAGTTGCGTGCAACTGGAGTCGAAGCAGAATTCTGGGCTATGCGCCTGCCCTATGGCACCCAGTTTGATGAGGCAGATTGTGCCATTGCCCTAGACTTCATTCAACCTGACCACTGCGTTACCGTAAATATCAAAGAAGCCACTGATGCCCTCGCCACTGAGCTTGCCCAACAACTAGACCAACCCCAGCTGAGAGATTTCAATAAGGGCAATGTCAAAGCACGGCAGCGGATGGTGAGTCAGTATGCGCTCGCAGGTGAAAAAAATCTCTTAGTCATTGGCACCGACCATGCAGCAGAAAATGTCACAGGCTTCTTCACCAAATTTGGCGATGGAGCCGCGGACCTATTGCCACTCGCAGGTCTAAGTAAACGACAAGGTGCAGCATTATTGCAATACCTCAGGGCACCAGAGTCTATCTGGAAGAAGGTGCCTACCGCTGACCTAGAAGAAGATCGCCCCGCCCTTGCCGATGAAGAAGCACTCGGGGTGACCTACCAAGAGATCGACACCTTTATCGAGAACACAGGTGATGTTTCCGAAACGGCCACAGCACGGTTGGAACATTTATGGCGTATTGGTCAGCATAAGCGCCACCTACCTGTTACCCCCTCAGATACCTGGTGGCGTTAGCCCAATAACCGGATCACAGATCTACTAACTGCCACCAGTTCGTGTCCATAACCTGGTCCATGAGTCACTGCATGCACAGCCAGTGGATGTAATTGATGTACTGGTATAAAGCTCTGCCAATCGGCGGCTAGGCGGTTAACAGACTGGTAGCCAGTATAAATATCGACCAGATATGGGGCATTAAATAGTGCAAGCATCGCTAGGTCCGTCTCTGGATGTCCCCCGTGTGCGGCGGGATCAATAAAAAACGGACGGACCTGACCGGCAACCTGACCATAAATGAGGTTGCCAGCCCACAGATCCCCATGAATTCGCGCTGGCTCCACCTCTGGCCAATCATGCTCAAGCACACAATTCATTGCCTGTTCAATTAGGTTAAGGCCTGAGGTAATATTCCCCCGATCCACCGCAGCGCGCACAAAAGGAGCAACTCGCTGTTCAATATAAAACTTCGCCCACTGCAATTCTGGAATGCATGTTTGTTGCTGAGTTCCAATGAAATTGGGACCATCCCAACTAGGTGGCGGGCAACCGAATGCTTCCGCTCCAGCTAAGTGAATCTTTGCTAGTTCTTCCCCCGCTTGATAAGCGGCAGGCATGGTAGGTCGAACAACATTCACCCTACTTGTAGTGATGCTGTGATTGCTCACCGAAATCACAGCTACCACCTGCTCTGATGCTTCCCGCAGCCATTCCAATCCTGCGGCTTCAGCATGGGCACTTCCCAGCTGCGGCACCTGCTTGGTGAAAGCATCGTCAAACATTAGTACCGTTCCGGTTCCTCACCGAAAACAAAACGCCGACCACTGATTTCAGTCGGAGTAATACGCACGAAATTACGTTTGAGGGTAGGTATCCACGGCTTTAGGGGCAATGAGTCGCAATACTCAATTTCGTCTCGATCTTTTACTACCTCGGCAAGTCCTCGGATCACAACTGACCATGCGCCACCATCTTGCACCTCGTCTGCTTCAAAAAGGACATCATCGTTAAGAGAAAGCGTAAATAATTTCGTTCCTTCAGCAGTGCGGAAATAGAGATTGCCATCCGCAACAACAAAATTGATGGGGAAAATATCAACTTCGTCCTTACGTCGAACCACGACACGCCCCAGTGCTACTTGGCTAATAAGCTCCAATGATTCTTCTGGAGCGAGAATAGTGATTGAATCATTCATACCGTCTATACTGCCATTTTCACCTTTGAAATGTGGACTTCTCCCACCTTGGGGGCAAGAAGGGGGTAGTCATTGCAGCCAAGTTTGACCTAATAATCGCTATCTCACAAAACAATGTACGTGCATTGGGGGCGTTTTGGGGTAATAAGAGTCAATGATCCCCAGCATTCTGCTTTTCGACGCCTAGCTGTGGCAGCATGGCACGTACCAACAAATAGCAACCAACATTGACAAATTTCATCTTAGCAACATAAGTTGACGATATGGACACCGAGCCCATCATCCACCAAGTGACAGATACTACTGATCCGAAGACGGGTTTGCGTGCGGTGACAACCCTGCGATCACATTTGGAACTTTTAGAGCTCAAACAAGTCGAGGCCGCCTTGCGTGCCGGTCTCAGTTGGCAGGAAATCGCTGCTGCACTTGGAGTAAGCCGCCAAGCAGCACATAAGAAATTTGCCAAGAAGGTAGATCCGACCATTCCGGTGCCCAGGAGGAAGAAATGAGCATTTTCACTGCTAGTGACCTAAGTAACCAGGCACGCCAAGAAGCCGCCAGTGCAGGAAAACGGATTGTCGATGTTGAACACCTACTCGCGGCACTGTCTCGTAATGACGACCTTGTTGGCAAGATTCTACGCCGCATAGGACTTACGCCAAGTTCAATTCGCACAGCTGCCCGCGCCGAGGAAAAAGACAATCTTGCAGCATTCGGTATTGATTTATCTATCGAAGATGACCCACCCCTAGCGCCAAATGAGCGGTTTCAATTGAGCAATCGGGCATTAAAGATTTTGCAAAATGCTACAAAAACCAAGCAAAAGGACTATAACGTCGAGGTTCTTAATGGTTTACTGGCCGAACCAAGTGGCACAATCAGTGCGGTATTGACCCGCATGGGCATCACCCCAGATTGGTTGGAAGAACTTTTTGATGACTTTCCATCACAATCAAATCAACTAGAACCAGAAATCGATGATGCCAACTCTAGCGTTAGCAAATCTATCTTTGTGCCAATGCCGCCGAAAATTGCTCAAACAAAACTCGAAGACCCACAGTTAATCCGTCATTGGCAGATTGGGGTGGAGTCTATTACCGAATCGAAAGAACTTGGGACTTGGGAGGCGAAAACAGTTGAACACAAAAGGAAAAAGGCACAATTCAATCGTGAGCTGATTCGCCGTTATGAAACTTCTGATCCCAATACCGTGAGCTGGGAGTTGTGGTTTCCCGACGCTAAAAATCCGGTTCACCGCACTATCAGTTTTACACTGAAACCTGAAGACACTGGCACCATGATTAAGATCACGTTTCAGTGGCTTAATCGCCCACAAACACCATTATTTCGGTCAATTCGGCGTTATGTTCTACAGCTGCATATTCATAGCCTCTGCAGCAAGTTACCGCAGGCCCTAGCTCAGTAACGCAAGCCACCTGCAGCGTCGATAAGCGCAACTTGAGGTGGGTCAGAAGATTCGAATCCCTCAATATAATCCAAGGCGATTTCCCTGCCATTCGCTTCCCAGATCGAGACTAAATCTCCGGTGACTGTCCCTGTAGTGAATGCGAAAAAGCCTTCGTCAGAGTCGTCGGCAAGCCAGGCCCAGACAAGATCGGAGGTAGAAACAAAGCTGGTAGTGTGCTTGTCTGGTTTGAGGGCGTCGTCTAGTAAGGAAATCTGATGACGGGTAGATTCGAAAGTACGGATGGATTCTAGGGCAGCAGTAGAAACCCAAAGCTTTTCTAGGGTAACCCGATCGTGGGGGCGCAGCGAAAAATTCATGCCCTCTATTATTCAACCTTCTGGCAGTCTGACACCAACCACACCTACGATGGTCTTAGGCTTCACTTTCGTCTCAACACCTGCTAAGGAGGATTTTCCTAATGACCAGTGATTGGGCTAAACATGCAATTTTCTGGCATGTCTACCCCTTAGGATTCACCGGCGCCCCCATCCGTGACGCCGACCCGATTTCCCAACCGCACCGACTGACTCACCTAATTCCGTGGCTCGATTATCTGCTGGAAATTGGCACTAATGGCTTATTGCTTGGCCCAATTTTTGAGTCATCTACTCATGGCTATGACACCACTGACCAATTCCACATTGATCGACGCCTAGGCACCCTCGACGATTTCGACCAGCTTATCGACGCCTGCAAAGCCAAAGGCATTAAGGTCATTTTGGATGGTGTTTTTAGTCACGTCGGTACTGAACACCCGGCAGTACAAAAAGCGCTAAAAGAAGGACCTGATTCCGAGGAAGCCCAACTATTTGACATCGATTGGGAGGCCGAAGGTGGGCCTGCACCACGGGTTTTCGAAGGACATACCATCCTGACAAGGTTTAATCACCTAAACCCAGTTGCCCAAACATATGGTCGGAAAGTAATGGACTATTGGCTCGCCCGTGGCATTGATGGGTGGCGACTGGATGCCGCTTATTCCGTGCCACACGAGTTCTGGCGCGCCACCATTGGCCCAGTGCGAGAAAGCTATCCAGATGCATGGTTTTTAGGTGAGGTAATCCACGGCGACTACGCCGATTTTGTGGCTGAATCGGGCGTGGATACCGTCACCCAATATGAGGTATGGAAGGCAACTTGGTCATCCATTAAAGAAAAGAACTTCTTCGAACTGGACTGGACCCTAGGCAGACACAATAACTTTCTGGACCACTTCATCCCTAATACCTTCATTGGCAATCATGATGTGACTCGGATTGCCAGCTTCCTAGGGCAAAAAGAAGCTGTGGTTGCGCTTGCGATTCTCATGACCATTGGTGGCATCCCCTCAATTTATTATGGCGATGAACGCGGATTTGAAGCACTGAAAGAGGAGCGTCTTGGTGGCGATGATGCAGTACGCCCACCCTACCCTGCTTCCCCAGCAGAGCTCGATCCCGCTGGTGATTGGATTCTTCGAGAGCATCAAAAACTGATTGGCCTCCGGCGTCGCAACCCATGGCTTGTTACCGCCCGCACCTCGATGATCGATCTCACCAATACCCAGGTACGCTATCGCACCCAAAGCCCCGATAATGACAGCTGGCTTGAAGTCAGTATTGACATCACCGATGAACCTACAGTACACATCACTGACCCCCAGGGCGATGTGGTGTGGGAGCTGGTTTAATAAACCTACAGGCAGAAGCTGCCGCCTACGCTTAACCACCGCAACCTGTCGGCATCATGAACAATGTGACAGGTTGCGGTGCAGTTTTACTCCTCTGGCTTCGGTGGTTCGACAGAATAGGACTGGTGTTTCATATGAGACTGTCTGCACAGGTCACATTGTGCTTAATACCTTGACCGGATGGGATAGAATAGAGGCATCACGACCGGTTTCCGCCCTTTAGGGGTCCAGGGCCGGTCTTCACTAACATCATGCGAAACTACTCAGCCCATCATGCCCAGACGTTTAATCGTGTCTATACTCTCCAGCCACGGCTACCTCGTCTAGGACTAGTTGCTGATATTGATGCCACGAGAGAAGTAATGCGTCGCTGCTTCGGGCAGCTGACTTTGATTCAGTATTTGCTTGATGTTCTTGATCTTGGTGGGATGGATTCCCTACCAACAGTCATGGCTTCTTATCCCAGCACTGTTAGTGCAGTACCAATCAACCATGTTGGAGCGCCACATAACTGGCAAGAGCTTCACCTGTGGAGCATTGCTGCCAGCTAGCCCTTCATAGAGAAGTTGTGAGTTAACCTTTGCCATTTTGGGCTATCTGGCTCAATATATGCCGGTTTTGTCATCCCTCTTTTCTAGTTTTACTAGCAACCCCTATCATAGCTACTACCCAATCAACATTTTTGAACCTGTGGTACACTTAAATTATTGAACCAGTGGTACACAAGAAGGAGGAGCCATGACCACATCCACCTCTCAAACCCTATTCTCCCAGCGTCGTAGCCCCGAAGCAGCTTTACGGCTCTTGCTACCCTACTGCGCTACCGTGACAGTCATCATGCTGGCCACCCATGTCATTTCAGCTTTTGCCATAAACTACACCTTGCTTATTCTCTCTATCGGCACCCTGCTGGTAGCGCTAATCCTGCTGGCCTATGCAGTGTTATTTGGCAAGGGTCTAGACAAGCTTCGGTTTGGCGGAGTACTGGTACATTCCTTCACTTACGTTTTGCTGGTAGGTGGCAACCTACTGCACTTCCTACTTGTTGGATTCAGCGGCACCTACACCGACCCCGAACGCTACCTAGGTGATTGGTTTGGTCCCACAGTCACAATGGGTGGGCTCTGGGGAGCTGGCTTATTTCTGCACCTTTGGGGTGCAATCATTCAAAACGGCTTCGAAGCAAATAGTAACTTTTCACCCCGCAAGCAGTAGCCAATGTCCACATCTGACAAAAACATCGGCCCAGAAACCACAGAATGGGTAGAACAACTCGCCGCCTCCTGGGTGGAGGTTTATAAAAAGTCGCTGACCACCCTTATCCTGCTAGAGCTCATCCAAGCCCACGGGCCAGCGACTGCTACGGACATCCGAGAGCTTTTTATAGAGCAAACCGGGTGGAGCATTACCGAACGCGGACTGTACCGGACCCTCAAGCGACTTGCCGACGCCGACATCTTAGCTGTCGAAAAGCTCGCGGCGCCTGGGCCCGGCGCGTCGAAAAAGGCGTTTAGCCTTACGCCACCTGGGGCCTTGTATTTGGCAAAGATTACCGCGGCTCAGGTGCGGTAATTATTTCAGTGGCGAGCTTATTGCGGGTAGATGGTCGCTACTGCATATTGGCCTGGTTCAGCACCGGCTTGGTCTAGAATGTCACCAGCGGCGTCATAAAGGACGGACCTGCCGGATGCCTGTGGAAATAGTGGTCCAGAACCGGCAACTCGGGCAAAGCCCATGGGCACGCGGAATTGCCGAGCCAAGGTCGATCGTAGCTGGTGCGCAAGAGCCTCTTCGCTCGATTCGTCCATAACTCCGGCTAGGATCAGGTCAAGGTTATGCGTGCGGTAGGTGTTCATAAATCGCAGGTTCCATGTGTCCCGGCAGATGGCAAGGCCGGTACGCCAGCCTGCTAGTTGCATAACACCCGCTCCGGGACCGGGCCGAAATCGTCGCAGTTCATCGGGGGTCAGACAGGTTTTAAGGTAGGCAATGACTACACCATGCGCGTTGATTTGCAAAAAGGAAATGTACTGGTGTCGCCCCACTTTTACTGGGGCTCCGACTAATGCAGTGCAAGATTGTGCAGCACAAGCGGTAATGAGTGGTTGCAGCAGTAGTGAATCGAGGGCAATCGGGGTAATGGCATAATCGTAGGAGGTCAGCGACAGTTCAGGGAAGACAAATACCTGTGCAGTAACAGTGGTTATGATCTCGACATGCGCAGCAACGTTCATTGCGACATCACCCAAGACCGATCGTGGCTGTGCGACGCACACCCGCAATGGCTCTAAGGGGCTCATGCTTGCCATCCTACCGGTGCATGACAAGAAAGGTGCATTTGCCGCTGGAAACTGGCAGTTCCTAGGCTATGGTTCGCTCTGCTTGATAAATAGCATCACTTGCAAGGCAGGCAGTTAATATGGTGCTGTAGTTGGATTATTTCGCTAAACTAGCTGCGGGTTGAATCTAAACGCCGAAGGAGGAAGCCAGTAATCAGCGCCATGACCGCTAGGAAGCCGAATAACCAGAAATTGGTTGTTGGTTGCGGTTCTTCTGTCATTGCAGGTGCTGGTTCGGCAATTGGGGATCTCGGCTTTGCCAAGGTTACTTGGTCTTTTTCACTCAGTAAGTCAATAACTGGGGCGAACCAAGTTTTTAGTGTGCTGTTATCTGTATGGGGGTCGCTGATGGTTGCAGCATGATTATTGACAGTAGGTGAAAGGATTGGGTGATTGGTACCGCTGGTTGCCAGCACTGAAATACCAATGGCTATAAAGATTGCCATCAGTACTGAGCCGAATGCCAGACTCCCAACTTTATAATTTACTAATCTTCTACCAACCATGTACATATATTGCACTTAGTTTTTATAAATAGCAAGAAACGCAACTTACCCCATACCCCATTACCAAGGCATTAAATAAATACACTAACTTATAACTAACTGAGATATTTTTCTTAGTTTTATTGGCAACACGATACCCGACGGGTAGTATTTCCCGACTTAAATCCTAGTTTCCATAAGCAGAAGTGCCCGTTTACCGACGTCAAGAAGTCTATTTTCCAGCAACCACCATCAAATTTAAGTAAAAGCTGAGAAGTCCCATGTGGGCAACTCACTATGAATTGTCACGCTTAGCCTTGCACCACAATCTCTATTAGGCCGGGAAAACGCTTGTCTAAATCAGCACGGCGTAGCGTTACCCAGCGCTCTCGGCCAATAACAGTAGTACTTGTCAATCCTGCTTCACGTAATACTTTCCAATGGTGGGACAGTGTGGATTTATGTTTAGGCAGTTTACCTAGAACGAAACCGCAACTAACTGATTCTTCCGCAGCAAGAATCGAGATTAATTGCAGCCGTACTGGGTCGGCCAGCGCCTGTAGCACTGTAAGCAGGTCAAGTTCATCCAACGCTGGCTGCGGAAGCATCGATTGTGCCATGAATCTCATAGTAACTCATTACAATATTATGATGCCGCTCAAACCATTAGCGACAGGTCAAACAAGCTGTGCCCACCGATGCAGTAGAAGCTAATACCAGCAGTCGCCAGTTTTAAGCGTCGTAAAGCTGCCAGCGCTTCACCGGTCACGCTTAACGGCAAGACCATGCAGATCAAAGTAGCGTCAATGAGTGCTGCCATAATGACGTCTGGACCATTTCTGAGTTTCAGGAAGCAGACCGAACAAGCTGTAGATGCGCCATGACCGGACTGGCAAGCGGTGTAGTTAGGGTCACCACGAACAATGTTCCCCCAGTACCCGTTTGCGGTGGAATACTGCCCAGCGACCGATTCGCGCACACCAATTGAAAATGTGCATTGTCGGTTTTACCCGCTCCAAATAATATATAGATAAATATGATCTGATTACTATAATTATATCTTTACATTAAGAAATGGATATCTCGACCGTTCCCGAACATATAATCCCGGCTGTATTGGATTTTCGCGGTAAACTACCACGTAGCGACCCCGCTGAGTAAAAGAAAGGAATCCTCGACTGTGTCCACTTACCTCAGCTCCCCGCTTACAACTGGAACCGGGTATAAACTCATCAAACTTGGCGAATCTGCCATGCACTATGCTGAAGAGATTCTCGTCAAGCTTGAGATCAAACCACGCTATTTCAATGTGCTTGCCGCTATCGCAGAGAACCCTGACTTTTCCCAAAAGGAATTAAGCACACTGCTGGGAATCGATCCCAATATCATGGTTGGCATCATTGATGGACTGGAGAAAACCGAACTTGCCAGAAGAAGACGGAGCACCACTGATCGACGTAAATATGTTTTAGAAATCACATCAACTGGACAGTCACTACTAGAAAAAGGACTTCAAGCCCTCAAAGAAGGTGAAGAAAAATATTTTGCCACATTGTCCAGCCACGAGAAGGAAACCCTCGACAAACTCTGCACCCAGTTATTAGTGGCGCAATCAGAACACTAGGGCCATCACCGGGCCACATGTAGAATCAGTATTACTATCATCAAATCTGCCCCCAACTTTTATCAAACCAGCCCTAATCAGTCTCGCACCGGGAATCCTGATCCATCTGAAACTAAACCTACTTAAGGCCTAGCCACCTCACTTCCAATAATGCGACTGAGTGGACTTGTGCATAGACATCCCGCCAAAAACAAAGCGTAGCTCACCTTTTGTCCACGAGACTCGAAACTTAACCGCACCCATATCGGATCAGCCAAAATCCTTGCATGGGAATGTAGCTTGAACGGCCTTTTTGGTTTTAGGGCCTTGGTGATGGGGTCTGCAGGTACCTGAGCGCACAGGTCGCGGGAGTTCTAGATGGGTGAGTGAAGAATCAAGCTGCTGTTCTGGGGTGTGGTGCGCCTCAACTGCCCTTGTGGGTACAGGTGAGCAGCTTGATTCTGCCACACAAAGACATAGCCCAGCTTAAAATCGGCCTGATACTGGGGTTTATGGGGATTGTAACCCTAGGTTTGTGGAATCAAGCTGCTGTTCTGGGGTGTGCAGGGACAGATATGGATGCCGCTGGGTGGGGTTTACAGCTTGATTCCGTGGACCCCAAGATAGATCAGGAAAAACCAGTAGTGCAGCTTGGTTCTCCCACCCTAGTCTCTGCACCAATCCCAAGAATCAAGCTGCTGTTCTGGGGTGTGTGAAGCGGCTATAGCTGCTGCCAGATAGGATTAGCAGCTTGATTCCGGCAACCGCAAAACTCAAAACAGCAATACACACGTGATTCGCCCACTCCAGCTTTCATATCAATCTGGAGAATCAAGCTGTCACCCCCTCAACCCACCACTAGAGCCTAGGACCCACCCCAAATCAAAAGGGTGGCTTAAGGTCCGCAATATCCAACCGCGAGAGCAGTGATTGTGCCATAGATCTCACGGCACATAATTGATATAGTTTGATCTTTGTCCTACTGTTTGAAATATGTCAAACAAATTGTGGCCATTGGCGTTACTTACATTCACAGTTGGTACAGACACCTTCATTCTCGCTGGACTTCTTGGTGATATTGCTGTGGAGTTCGATGTTTCTCCCACTACTGCCGCGCAGCTCATCACCGTTTTCAGCGTGACCTTCGCTTGCAGTGCTCCCATACTTGGTGCTGCGATTCGCCCTCATCAGGCGCTGCGGTTGGGGACCTTGGTATTCATTGCCGGAAATGCTTGCACCGCTCTCGCCCCAACGTTCACCCTTGCTATCATTGCGCGTATTGTCACCGCTATTGGTGCGAGCATCCTCACTCCTTCTGCTACCGCTATTACCGCTGCCATCGCACCGGAAGAGCAGCGAGGACGAGCATTATCTTTTGTTACCGGTGGACTCATGGTAGCCACAGCTCTCGGTGTTCCTGCTGGACTCATTCTTGGCTACGCCAACTGGCGATACACCATTTGGATACTGACTTTTCTAGGCCTTGGCGCATTTTTGTCCGTCACCCTAGCCATTCCTAAAGTCAATGTCCCAGCTCGTGCCCTACCACGTTTATCATGGCAAGCGTTCCTAGTTATCGCTACCACCATCTTGGTAGTCGGAGCGAATATGCAAGTTTTTACCTATGCGCAAATAATTACTGGCGCTACCGGCACTTTTCTTATTATCAATCTGACGCTTTTTGGAGTATTCACTGTTATAGGAAACTACCTTGCTGGTCGGCTCACAGATAGCCGTGGGCCACTTTATACCGTTTACACCAGCATTATTGGACTCATCATTACGCTACTTGCTGCTCCACTACTACCATCAGCCCTTTTACTGAGCTTTAATGGCTTCTTTGGTGGCATGTTCACTGTGCCTCAACAAGCTCGTATTGTTGCCATCAATCCGCTCTTATTGGGGCTGCTATCTTCTGGGGTTTATATTGGCTTTGCCACAGCGGGATCCTTAGGCAAGCTGGTAATTGACCATATTGGTCCAGATGCCGTCACATGGCTTGCGGCAGTATTGCTTATTATTCCACTCCTCCTCAATACTTTCGGACGCCGGTTCACCGCCACTTAAGCGCTAGTTGCCTCGTTGAAGAGACGCACAAAAAACCAAAACAATGAAAACCAGCGAGTCAAGCCCCTCCCCCACGCTATCGTTGCGCCTTTAGCGTGGTGTATCTGTAACCTGTGGTAGATCTTGTGCTGGTACACAATATCACGAGCATCGCAGGTACCTTTCAAATCAACTCTTACCTATCCTCGGAAGGAAGTACCCAGCGATGTCCGCTAACCCCATCATTATCGAACCCAACCATGTACCTAGGTGAACTACTCGCTCAAGCCTCTCCAGACTTGATGCGATAAATACTCACTGTTTTCATCAACCAACTCCTCTTTGCCCAAGCAGACAACGTGTGCAGTGCCAATCACGCCACCGTCTCACAAGCGCAAACTAATGCCCACAACGGTTACCGCCACCGACAACTCGACACCCACGTAGGCACAATTGATGTTGTCATCCCCAAACTACGCACCAGAGCATTCTTCTCTTCATTGGCTACTCAAACGCCACAGCAGAGCAGAATGTGCACTAGCTGCTGTTATCGAGTCCTGCTACCTCAAAGAGGTCTCCACCTGTAGGATGAACGATCCCACAGCCACACTTGGTATCAACAATCTATCAAAGTCGCAGATCTGTGACATGGCTAAAGATCTTGACACGATGGTCGAAGACTTCCGTACCAGACTTTTTGACCAAGAACCGTACTTCTACGTCTCGTGTGACGCTTAAAAAATTAAAGTCCTCGCAGGCGGACGAGTTATCAAGACCAGCGCGTTGCTCGCTACTAGGGTGAACACCGATGGCTACCTCGAACTGCTAGGCTTGCAGATCGCCACATACGAGTCAGTAGTATCCGGGACCGAGTTCTTCCACGACCTTCTCACCCGCAGTCTGACCGGGATGTAGCTGGTCACTAGTGACGCGCACCTAGGTATCCAAGCTGTCGTGAGTGAGCGCCTGCCTTAGGCAAGTTGACAACGACGTCGAACGCATTTCGCGGAGAATTTGTCATCGATGGTTCCCAAGACCCAATGGCCAACCCTGTTAGCAATGTTTCATACCATCTTTCAGCAACCAGGTCAGTCAAGTGTATGGCACCAAGCTCGTGACGTGGTGGAATTCTGCAAGCCAAAGTTCCCTCATATCGCTGACTATCTTGAGGAATCCGTGGACGAGTTGTTGGCATTTACTACAGCACCGAAAACAGTGTAAACGAAGATCTGGCCTAATAACCCCACCGAGCGGCTTAACTGGGAGATCCGCCAGTGTCCGATGCAGTTGGTATTTTCCATAACTCGGAGACTGTGGAGAAACTGGTTGGTGCCGCGCTAGCAGAACAGCATGATGACTGGATTCAGCAAAAGCATTACATGTCTTTGACTAGTCTGGCCCAAACTAAAGCCATCATGGCCGCGAGCATCGTTGATGAGAACTCAGGTAACGGCAAGGAGATCGCTGCATGATCAATACCCGCAAACTGCCCACAGTTGATCTCTGCCCTCTAAGCCTCTTAACCATCATGATTCGACATCACAGAGATACACCACCACCTAGGGCTTGCCCCTCGCCGCATGAGGGAAGAGTTCTACTTCCAAGGCAGGTCCTGACCCTAGTCTTTACTTCTTCAGGCGAGGTGAATTAACAGGTCAGCTGAGGTTACTCATTGTTAAGCAGCTCCTTGGGAAGAATCAATGAGGCATGAACGAACTCGATACCGATAACTCTGCCCTCAATGTCAAGGTCGATTTCGATTTCCCCGTTCATGCCTGTGATTGAGATGCCAGAAATTTGCATCGCAGAAACTGGGCTCATTTGAGTTAACGACAAATAGGCGGCGTCTGCCTCAGGATCATAAGTAAAGTGCATATCAACCTCTGGTGACCGTAATGATGTTTCCGCTGTTGTTGTCAACGATGACGCGTATTCCATTACCACTAAAAATTGTGGTGTTGTTATTCCCTCTGCTGGCGCGCCCAGATTGTACAACAGACTGTACCAGTGCTCTACTAATACCCCTTTGTGCCATCCTGGTCAGCGCGTGTCGGGTGAAGTGACCACCAACGATACCTAAAAATGGAATCCAAAAAGGGTCTACAACTACAGGAAACTGTGTTGACTGATTTGGTGAGACGATTTGAACCACGCTGTTTCGGCGAATTTCGTACCAGGTTGGTACTGGGTCCCCTTTATCGTCTACAGCCCATGGAGCTGCCAGTGTTCCTAGGATATCCCCTTCTTCGTCACGAACTACGATCCCTCCGTCCTGTAGGTGTTCAAGAGAAACATCAGTTGAGAAAGAGAACTCGAACTCATTGACCCTGTTATAAGAGGGGATGTGCAATAAAGACCTGAATGAGCCTCCACCTTCGTCTGTAACAGCGATCGACACGCCTTCGTCCGACGTGGAATAGTCGTCCAAGCCAAATGAAGAAATGTTATTGTCCGGAAGCGTGAGAGAAATCTCTCCGCCTTCGCTGGTGGGTGCGGTCACAACCCCAGCATCAAGCGTGGCCTGGCCTAGTGCAGAGCCTTGGGAGTCTGGGACATCTGGGGCTGCAGATTGCACAGCAGTTTCGAAATCGCTTGTGACACTATTAAGTTCAGTTGCTTTCGCTACTTGACTGACTGATAGAGTCATTGTAAAGGTAGTGGTGAGAGCAATTAATTTTTTCC
Organism: Corynebacterium sp.; assembly: GCA_041854705.1. Taxonomy (GTDB): domain Bacteria; phylum Actinomycetota; class Actinomycetes; order Mycobacteriales; family Mycobacteriaceae; genus Corynebacterium. Next base: position 4,665 of record JBHACV010000105.1, on the reverse strand, counting down.
TAGCAAAAGAACTCCTCATGTGAGTATCAAACTACAAAGTTGAGACTATGTCTCTCAATGTAATTTAAGAATATCAGATATTTGTTTTTACTTTGAAGCTTATTCAGGTGTTGGGGAAATGCGTGCGTGGGCTGCATTCTTTGTGTTCCCCTGGAAGATAGTAGAAGCGAGGGTGAAAATGTATTTCGTTGAGGTATGAAAACAAACAAAAACAAGTACAGGCCTCGCACTGCGTGAGGCTAGCATAGTAACTGGTGAAAATATTAAGGGACCTAGCAATCAGCCCTACCGATGCTGCATCACGCGGTAGCCTTCTTCTCTCCTCAGTTTTGCGAAGTAAAGCGCCCAAACACTATAGTTCATTTTAGTAACTGATTATCTTGACGTAACTAATGGAGAAATTGCCCAAAGGTTCCTTGGAGATAGGAAATGACAGGTCAAGTCGATATTGCAGCCGATATTCTCAATGCCAACTGCCCATCCCGAACTGTCCTGCGCCACCTCACTGACCGTTGGACACCTATGATCGTCACAGTGCTCGCTACCGGAACCCCCACTCGTTTCAAAGAACTACGCACCCAGGTCCAAGGAATCTCCCCCAAAGTACTAACTGAAACATTGCGCTCGTTAGAACGGGATGGCCTAATCGCTCGCGCCGTCACTCCCAGTGTGCCACCACGAGTGGACTACACGTTGACCCCACTTGGCCATACCATCGTCGCTCCCATCGCAGCACTTCGAACTTGGGCCGAGTCACATGTAGATGAAATTGAAAGAAATCGGCAACTTTACGATAACCGCACTAACACCAGGTAACACGGGTTCTTAAAATTTTCACCTACGCTGAACCATGAATAGTAACCGCATATCCATCTAGGTCTTGAAAGGTGAAGAATAAACCGAATGGGCCGTGTTTTGGCTCGCTTAGAATTACTACTTTTGCAGCAGCAAGTGAGTCATGTAGTTCTTGCACTGCGTCACAGTGCAGCCATATATGGCTCTCACCAGTGCAAGACCTCTACCCTTCTACCAGCTGTTCATTATGTTTGGTCAACGCAGCTGCAAACTCATTCGGCAGTTGTATCTGCCATTGGTGTTTAGCACCTTCAATAATTTCCAACCGTGCACCTGGTATCCCCGCGGCAATCTGTCGGGAACCTGACAGATTGGCTTTGTCTTTGGTGCCACACACCACTGTGGTTGGTACCGTGATGCTTGCCAACTGATCGGTGTAGTCAATCTGGGAAAGTTCATCGAGTATTGCCAAAAGCTCAGTTTTTGTCATCTCCGGCGCAACAAACTTGGTTGGCAGCACCCGCATGGCCATTTTCTGAACCGCCATGATCTTTTGTGGTGGTTTAGCCTGAGCCCCTGATAGAAATAGTGATGCTACTGACTCTGGGGATCGAATCGCAAGATTAAGGGCAAGTATCCCACCGAGTGATAACCCACACACATGCGCTGGTCGTAAGCTGTGGGCGTCGATAAGTTCAGTAAGCTTATCGACGGCCGCATCAAGTCTGAAATTCGACCATCCGCCCAATAACTGGCCCAACTCGGGAACCACCAGCTCATAGTCTGGCATCAGCTTTGCAACCGGCTCCCACACCTGTGGGGTCTCACCTAGGCCATGGAGCACAAGAATTTTCGTTTTCATCTGCGGTACCTTCCATCTTATGCCCCAAGATACACCTCAGAAGAGCTGCTCTGGGGTGACTTTCACAACGCCTTCTTCTTCCTTGACATATACCGCAAGGTCTTTAATCAGCTCCACGATTTCTGCTACATCCGCTGGCACCGCTTCCCGAACAATGAGCGAGTTTGCCGACACTCGTATTCCTGACTCTGATTTCAATTCATCAGCTGTTTCCCCAGCGTAGTTGGGCACCGAAACCACTACGCAACACAGTGTCAACTGGGGTAAACCATTGGTGAAAATTCGTAAGCACCAAATAAACTAAACAAACTCTAATGTTGAAAACATGAAAGTTTACAAATCACTCGGAATATTGGCAGCAACATCCGCACTTGTCGCCACACTACCTGCATGTGCCACCCCATATGAAGCTGAGCCACCAAGTACCACACATCCCAATGCCAGTAGCCAAGCACTCCCACCATTGATCATTACACCGCTTGAACTTGATGGAAACATCATTGAGATCCCCCTAGAACAATTACTGGTACTCAGTGTGCCAGACCAACCAGACAAGTGGACCGCCACCATTAGCAACCCAACCATTGCCGACTTTGTCGCCGGGAAAGTCAACAACACCGCCAGCTTTAATCCCAGTTTCGAACCAAAACACACCGGCGAAACCCCAGTAACGGTCATGGCCCCTGATGAACAGGAATATAACTTCACCTTGAGAGTTCTTAGTTGATAGGCCGGTAAAACAGGTGAGAACACCACAATCGTTATGCCCCACTTCTGAAACGAAGCCGACGGCATAACGATTGCGACGGTAGCAAAAAGCAACTAGCTACCACACTCCAATAACAATCCACCATGGAATACCGATGAGGATCCAAATGGCCGCATGCATCACACCAAGAATGAGCCCAATTCGCCACCACTTAATGAGATCCACAAATCCCGACCCGAAATAGATCGGTGCTGGGCCATTACCATAATGGGTCAAGCACCCAAAGATAGTGGGGATGGCCCCTAAGAAAACCGCCAACGGCACTCCTGGCAACCCAAGTGCGAGACCAACACTGAAAAATACCGCAAACATGGCTGCCGTATGGGCAGTACCCGAGGCAAACATATAGTGTGCCACCGCATAGAGCATTGTCAGAAGCACAAAGGTGCCAATCGTACCAAGTCCCAATCCTTGCACCCAAGACCCAACATTATCGCCAAACCAGCCCACAAAACCGAGTTCATGCAGCTGCGTACCCATCATGACGAGGGCGGCGAACCACACAAGGGTATCCCATGCTGCACGTTCCGTCTTCATCGCTTTCCAGGTCAAAGTCTCAGTCAACAATAAAATTCCAAGGCCAAGGAAAGCCACCGCAGTGGCCGAAACCATTTCCCCACCAAAAATCCACAATACTCAGGTTCTAGTGGTCGTGGGAGCACAAACAAAACCCACCTTGGTTACGTAGCCAAGGTGGGCCGTCGTCAAGTGATATTACTGGTACAACCCAGCTGGTGCATCAGCAAGATTGACAATGATGTTCTTGGTCTGCGAGTAAGCATCAAGGATCGACTTGTGAGTTTCACGACCAATACCAGACTCCTTATACCCACCAAACGGTGCTCCAGCTGGGAAGGTGGTGTAGGTATTACACCAAACACGACCGGTGCGGATACCCCTAGCAACCTTGAACATGGTATTGACATCTTGGGTGAACACACCACCACCAAGTCCATAGACCGAGTCATTGGCCAACTTAATCACTTCGTCCGCATCCTCGAACGGAATGACTACCCCCACTGGGCCAAAGATTTCCTCCCGCGCAACACGCATATTGTTATCAACCCCAGTCAGCAAGGTAGGTGTGACGAAGCACCCTGACCCAAGGCCACCTTCGGTAATGCGCGCACCACCAGTAGCCACAGATGCTCCCTCTTCGGTACCGATCCGTACATAGTCAAGGGTCTTAATGAGCTGGCGTTCATCAATCTGCGCACCAAGCTGGGTAGTTGGATCCAGTGGATTACCTACCCGCACCTTCTCGAATGCCGAGACCGCAGCTGAAACGAAATCATCATAGAAGGATTTCTGCACGAAAATGCGGGAACCAGCCGAGCACACCTGACCTTGGTTAAACAAGATGCCAGACTGAACGCCTTCGAGTGCGAGATCCATATCCGCATCAGCGAAGAAAATATTGGCGCTCTTGCCGCCAAGTTCGAGTGTTGAGGGAATGAGCTTCTCAGCGGCAGCAAGCGCAATCGCACGCCCCACCTCAGTAGAGCCAGTGAAAGCAAGCTTGTCAACATCGGAACGCAACAGATATTCACCAGCACCTGCACCAGAGCCGGTAACAACATTGAGCACACCTGGTGGCAATAAGTCAGCCTTTTGAATAAGCGCAACCAACTCTAGAACAGACAAGGAAGTCGTGCTTGATGGCTTGAAAACAATAGTGTCACCTGCTGCCAGTGCAGGTGCCAACTTCCACGCAGCCATGAGGAATGGGAAGTTCCACGGCACAATCTGGCCGACAACGCCAATTGGCTCACGCAGAATAAGGCTCAAAGTATTGTCAGGCATGACAGTCGCTGAGCCTTCATCACCTCGAATAACCCCAGCGAAATACCGGAAGTGGTCAATAGACAAGGGGATGTCCGCCGCCGTTGTCTCTCGGATAGGCTTGCCATTATCCATGCTCTCGACGGTGGCGAGGTGCTGCGCATGCTCCTCAATGAGGTCAGCAATCTTTAGCAGGATCGCCGAGCGCTCAGGGATCGTCGTCTGGCTCCATGCTGGGAATGCACGACGAGCAGCAGCTACCGCGGCATCTACATCTTCTTTAGTCGCGTCTGCGATCGTTGCGAGTTCCTCGCCGGTCGCAGGATTGAAGGTCTTGATGGTGGCACCATTGCTAGCAGGACGCCAAGCGCCATCAATGAAAAGTTCATAAGCTGTCTGCGACAAAATTGCGGGTTGGGACATATTCTTCTTCTTTCTCAGCTGGAATACTGGAACT